>JBDUDV010000084.1:0-15593 GCA_040002755.1 Acidobacteriota bacterium
CGGGCGGCGGCGGCTCTGAATACAAGCAGCGATAACACGCGCCCTCCTGCGCCCAAAACACGCTCGCCTGTCCTTCAAAGCGAAAGATTGAGCCGTAGACGTTGGGCTTACCCTGAATTACGCAAGCGTCGTTTACCAGGTAACGAGTGGGAAAATTGTCGGTGCCGTCAACGACAATATCGTAGTTGGCAAAAAGTCCGAGTGCATTCTGGCTTGTCAAACGCGTCTCGTGCGTTTCAATTTCGATGTGCGGATTGATGTCACGCAGGCGATCACGCGCTGACTCGATCTTCGGCCGGCCAATGTCGCGGGTGCCATGAATAATCTGGCGCTGTAGGTTTGAAGCTTCGACCACATCGAAATCAACGAGGCCGATGCGCCCAACTCCGGCAGCGGCGAGATACATGCCGACGGGCGCGCCGAGTCCGCCAGTGCCGATCATTAGAACGCTGGCGGCTTTCAACTTTCGCTGCCCCTCCATACCAACCTCCGGCATGATTAAATGCCGACTGTAGCGAGCGATCTCCTCATTTGATAGCGATGGCAGAGCCGGTGCGACCTCAGTTTCCCGCAAATACTCCGTCGTTGCACCACCGGCAATCGACGGTACAATCATTACCGTGTCGGTATCTTTCAAGGGTGTCGCCATCCCCGATTGATGACGAACGTCTTCCTCGTTGACGTAAACGTTAACAAAGCTGCGCAGCGCGTTCTTATCGTCATAAAGATGACGCCGCAGTTCGCCATGCATTGAAGTCAAACGATCCAGGGCTTCACCGGCCGTTGCCGCTTCAACTTCGACGCGCGCATTGCCACCGGTAAATTGTCGCAGGGCGGTTGGAATATTTATTGTAACTGCCATGACTGAAGTTCCTTTCAATTATGTAACGCTAAGATCTCTTCCTCGGTAAACTTTGAACGATCCGGCTCCATCTCCCAGGAGCGCAGATCGCCCGCCCCACCAACGCTTACCGCGACGACGATGTACGAATACAGCGGCCAGGCGTGTTCAAGATCATACCCGGAAGGCACCGCCGGATGATCGGGATGGGAATGATAAAAACCGACTACGTCCAAGCCGCGTTGCGCCGCATACTGCTCGCCCCGCAGCAACTCTTCGGGGCGAATCAAGAAACGATTTCTCTTCGCCTGCTCCTCACGCGCATTTGAAATAGGATAGATCTCGGCAATAACTTTGCCTCCATCGGGCTCAAATCCGCCAAGCAGCAAACCGCAACATTCGTGCGGATAATCGCGCTCACCGTGGGCTGCGATCTCGTCTTGTTGCCGCTTTGTTAATTGAACCAAATCTACTCCTGTGGACTGCGGTGGCAATCCCGATTTATCGGAAGACACCGCTTTGGATCGTCGCTGCACCAAGTGAGCAAAACTCAAAGCGCCGTCGCCGCTACGCTCTGCCGGCGCACTCCAAAGTCAATCCCCGCATCGTTCGCCGCCATCGCAAAGAACTGTCACCACTACTGAGCCGCTCGGCAATGACAGAGCCAGTCGCAACGCCGCAAACACATTCGCGCCGGCGCTATTGCCAACCAGCAATCCCTCTTCTAGCGCCAGTCGACGAGTCATTTCCTGCCCGTCTTCAGTGGCCACCTCGACGTTCTTATCCGCCAGCGTAGGATCGTAGATTCCTGGTACCAGCGCCGTGGCCATGTGTTTGAGCCCTTCAAGTCCATGAAAAGGCGAATCGGGCTGCATCGCGACGGCTCGGATGTTCTCGTTCAATTCCTTGAGCCTGCGAGTGGTGCCGACAAACGTGCCAGAAGTCCCTAGTCCCGCGACGAAGTGTGTAACGCGGCCCTCTGACTGCTCCCAAATCTCCAGAGCGGTGCCCTCATAGTGGGCCCGCCAATTTGCGGGATTGTTGTATTGATCCGGATAGAAATATTTGTCAGGTTTCATGGCGGACAATTCACGCGCGACTAATTGCGCACCATCCGTAGCTTGCAGCGGATCCGTTTCGATTAGCTCGACGCCAAAGCTGCCCAGAATTTGTTTCCGTTGCCTGCCAGCGTTTTTTGGCAAACAGATGGTGACTGGATAGCCACGCGCCGCACCAATCATTCCGTAGGCGATACCGGTGTTGCCACTGGTCGCATCCAGGATCGTCATTGTGGGTCGCAGTCGTCCACTTCGCTCTCCGTCCAAAACCATCGCCAGCGCTGCGCGATCCTTGACCGAGCCACCGGGATTCAAATGTTCTGCCTTGACGAGCACTTCGACGCCGGGCGGCAAGCTTCGGGTAACGTTGCGCAAGCGAATCAGCGGCGTGTTACCAATGTTCGACTCGATTGAATCACCCCTTGCCGGAAGGCTAAGTTCTCTTAATAGTGCGCTTACCATAATTCAGATCCCCCCGACTTAGAAGTGCGCTGACCTGACAGCGCTCTTGCTTAAACTCATCGTGGCGTCGAGCCCTCCGGACAAAAGCGGTGACAGTTCACTGCACTCCAAATAAATACAAAGCCGGTCGCGATTCCTTTGCAGAGTCGCGACCGGCTTTCGAAAACTTTGCTGCGTCTAGCTACTAACTCGTTTGCTCTTCACGCCTGCCAAAGCCTTGCCGATCGCGTTCTGGACACCAGACGCAACAGGTGCAGTGGCAGCAGCAGTAATAGCAAGCGTTGTTCATGATTTGTGGTTAACCGTGGAAACTATAGAAAGGGCCGGAAACGATGTCAAGTCAAAGGTGAGGCCGAGTTGCATTCGGGTTGAAGAAAAATTCAAAGCGGCGAGATGCGCGGGCATCGCGCCGCATTGTGGGCCGAAGTAACTAGACATCGCCGGGCTAGAAGTCGAACTTAATCGCCAGTTGTAGCTGCCGGGGTGTATTAATCGAACGCGGCAAACCAAACGCAGTCGCCGCCGGAGGCCTGGTTAGTGTCAACGCACCGGTGCCCGCGTTAGCAGTGAATCCGCTGTAGCGGTTGATATTCACAAACGAGAAGTAACCGCCACCGGGCGCCAGACCGGTGTTCGCTCGATTCCAGATATTAAAGCCTTCGAGTATCAAGCGAAGTTTCATCGTTTCACCGAGGGGAATGGTTCGCGTTATACGCGCATCACTTTGGTAGATAGCGCCAGTGCGAAACCGGTTGCGCGTGATGCCTGGGACGCGGTCATCGCGCGAGTTGCCGTCGCGATTGAGATCGGCGCCCACCTGGGCCGAATACGCAAACCCTGATTGCATTTGGGTAATTCCGGAGATCGTGTAGTCGTTAAATAGTATTTGCAGCAGCTTGTTGTCAGACTTAACTTTCCCGAGCTCGTAGACGGAGCTGATTACAAACCGGTGGCGTTGGTCTGAATCTGAGTACCCGTAATCGTCGCGTAGATCGAAAGAGTTCTGCACGACCTTGGAATCGTCGCCGCCTCCAGGCACCACCGACGTTTGATCAGGCTTATCATCCTGAGCTTTCGAGAAGGTGTAAGAGATCAGCAGTTGAGAACCGGATCCCTTGAAGAATGGCACCAAACCGGAAGGGGAAAAACGTCTGCGCGCCTGGACGGCGAGACCGTTGTAGCGCGAGGTTGCCGAATCCTCAAACAAGTCGATGCGATTGTAAGTCAGGAATGGTCGCAAAGGAGTTGTGCCGGTAAACGAAGTGGTTTGAGCAACGCATCCCGGCAATGGCGCAGCGCCCTGGCCCGGAAATCGTTGCACTGTAAACGTCTCGCCGGAAACCGGATCTACGGCAGTCGTTGCTACCGGAGGACAAAGATTGACGTCGCGCGTACGCGAAAGATGAGTGCCGCGGAAGTATAGATATGTGACCGCGAGACTCAGGTTTTTTTTAATTTCGCGCTCGATACCGATTCTTCCCTGTTGCACGAGCGGTTGCTGGTAGCCGTCAGAAAACAGGAACAGGTTCGGCCTTTGCGCGCCGAGAGCGGGTGCAGCAGCGAAGATGTTTGGATAGATTGGGCATGGATTCGGCACCAGAGTGCAGTTCAAGGTAACACCAAGAATGTTGATGCCGTTGTTTGAGTGCGACGTGCCCAACATGATTGCCGTAGTACGACCATAGAACAATCCATAGCCGCCACGTAGCACCGTCTTGTCATCAAATGCGTAACTAAAGCCGGTGCGAGGTCCGAAGTTGTTGCCGTCGCTCGGCTTTCTGCTGGTGTCGAAACCAGCAGCCAGCAGCGCCGGATCTGGGTTCCTGACCGGCGGCGGGGCCATAAACTGACGGTCGTAACGAATGCCGAGGTTGAGCACCAGCTTGGGATTGACGCGAATATCATCCTGGAAAAAAACCGCGAAGTCAGTGCTGTTTGGTTTGGTAGTGGCGCCTGTTGTACCGGTGCCGGCAAAATTCTGGGAGAAAGCCGACGGCGTGTTGGCAGCGAAGTTTGCATAAGACGTAAACGTGTACTGCCCATTAAAGAAGCCGGGGAAGAAATTGAAGATGCGATCGCGATTCACGTCAAACCCGGCTTTGAAAGACTGTCGCCCGAAGCCGAAAGAAATGTTGTCGATGATTTGAAACCGCTTAATCGTCGTCTCACGTGGGCTGAAATTGTTTCTACCGATAAGCAGAAAACCACTTCCGGTCTGGATCTGTGCTTCCGGCTGCGTGCTATTTGCGCTTCCCGGCTCGCGATCTTTCGCAATCTGAAAACGCAGTTCGTTTACGGTGCTGGCAGTCAACGTGGAAACGAGGGATCCAGAAAACGTTGTAGTCTTGGCCTGACTGTCGCCGGAGTGCTCCTGAGTTCCGAGCGTACTGGTAAACTCATTGTTCTTGCCGGTGAAGTTTTGCTGATTAAGCCGCAGCGACAATTGATTCTTGCTGTTAAGAGCAATGTCGCCCTTCACCATGAAAACATCCTGATTACGGTTGATTGGATAGGTGGCAATCTTCGGCAACAAGAGCGCCTGGATCGCGAGCGGCTGTGTGAAGAAGTTTGCGGGGTCAAGAAAATTTGGCAACTGCTGGCGCTGTCCATCATAGGTGAAAAAAAAGAAGGCCTTGTTTTCCTTAATTGGCCCGCCCAGGCGCGCGCCAAACTGATTGATCTGAAGCGGCGGTCGCTTATTCGGCAGACCCCGCGTAAATCGCGAAGCTTTTAGCTGCGGCGTGTTGGCGTTCAGCGATTCGTCACGGAAAAACTCAAAACCGCCACCGTGGATCTTGTTGGTGCCGCTCTTGGTGACGACGTTAATGACGGCCCCACCGGCGCGGCCAAACTCCGCCGAGAATCCGTTTTGATTCACCTGGAATTCCTGCACCGATTCTTCTGAGAACTGATATGGCGGCCGCACGCCGGTGCGGCCAAACGACTGGCCGAAAAAAGTATTATTGTTGTCCACACCGTCCACCTGCAGACTGTTGAGCGTGCCCTTCTGGCCGCCGACAGACAAATCGCCTTCGCGGTTCTGATCGCGAATCACGCCGGGCGTGAGCGTCGCAAAGTCCAGGTAGTTGCGTCCATTGACTGGAAGGTTCTCGATCGCACGGGAATTGATGGTCGTCGAGACAGAGCTGAGCGTTGTTTCGACAATCGGAGGCTCGCTGGTGACGGTAACCGAGCCACTGGCGCCGCCGACCGCGAGCCGCACCTCGAGCGGGGTCTTTCCACCGACAGTTACAGCGACGTCCCTAACCTCAGTGCGTGAAAAGTTGCTCGCACTAGCGCCCACGGTGTAAGGACCGGGCGGGAGAAACGCGATGGTGAAAATACCCTGATCGTCCGTGGAGACCGTCTTTTCAAGTCCTGTCTGTTGATTGGTTGCAGTTACGGACGCACCGGGCACTGCGGCGCCATTCGGATCAAGCACGCGGCCTTCGATATTTCCGGAAGTCGCTTGCGATTGCGCCAGCGCGCCGACTGCCCAGATCAAAAGAAGAATAGCGATTGCACCGAATCTAGAACGGAAATTCAGTTTTGTAGACATGTTTTTCCTCGGTATGGATCTAAGTTGGATCTGATTGGACGCTTCAAGCAATCGTTTAAGCAGAAAGCTGCTACAAATTTCGCCTTGAAGAGAAACTAAACGAGAACCTAAGGATAGTAGTTTATGGTGATGACTAGATCAAGAGAGTTGTCGATAAATCTGTAGGACATGCATTCTTGCCTGCCCCGGAAGCATAGCGAGCGTGGACCGACAATAATGTCTGTCCTACTCAGTGTCCGACGGAAGGTTTGGTTACAGGTTTCCAGAGCGCGGCCAGGCGTCCACCGTTGAACGACTGCACAAAGCTCATCACACCCATGTATCCGAAGCCAAAGAAAAACAGCATCAGGAAAGGCACTGTTCCCCACATGTGCAGATGGATTGCGTAAAGGATTGCAAGCAGGAAATAAATCGAGAAACCCAGTTCGAGCAGAGGCAGCAACCCGCGCTTGCGTTTATATTTCTTGCGCTTCCAGGTTTCATCCTGATTCTTTTCGACCTGGTACTTCGGCGTGCGCACGAAATCACTCTTGATTCCGAGCAACGCCTCGAGCACCGCTCGGGCGTTCGAAAATGCCAGCCCGATGCCGAGCGCCATCACCAACGGCAGATGCAATAAGCGTGGCGTGCGTTTTTCGTCGAGATACCAAACGGCTGTGCCATAGAACAGAAATACCGATATTGACGAAAAGAACAGCAGCGGCAGGTCCAGAATCATCAAATGGTAAAACGGCTGGTTGTAACGCACCAGCAAGAGCGGAAACTGCAGGAAACTCGCCACAATCATTAGCGGATAACTAATATTTCCGGTTAACCGGAAAAACATTTCCAGGCGGACGCGCAATGGCAGCCGCGCGCGCCAAATTCGCGGGTAGAGTTTGATGCCCACCTGCATTACGCCCTTGGCCCAGCGCCTTTGCTGCGCCTTGAATGCATTTATCTCAACCGGAATCTCGGCCGGCGCTTCTTCATCAAGCAGGTAAACAAATTTCCAGCCCATCAACTGCGCGCGAAAACTGAGATCGGTATCTTCGGTGAGGGTGTCGTGCTGCCAACCTCCGCTCATCGCTATCGCTTTGCGACGCCAGATGCCGGCGGTGCCGTTAAAGTTGAAAAAGCCACCGGTGCGATTGCGCGTGGTTTGTTCGACGACGAAGTGACCGTCGAGCATGATCGTCTGCAAACGCGTCAACAAATTGTAATCACCGTTGATATGCGACCAGCGCATCTGCGCACAGCCAACCATGGGATCAGTGAAGTAGTCCACCAGCTTGCGCAGGCAGTCAGGATTGGGAACGAAGTCGGCGTCGAAGATGGCGAGCAGTTCGCCCTTTGCCGTTTTCATTCCATTCTCGAGCGCCCCGGCTTTAAACCCGGTGCGATCGGATCGGTGCACATACTCAATGTCAAAACCAAGCTGTCGATATTTTTCGACTGTCGCCTCGGCCAGCTTGATTGTCTCGTCGGTCGAATCGTCGAGTACCTGAATTTGTAGTCGCTCGCGCGGGTAGTCAACTTCAGTAATCGCCTTGACGAGTCGTTCGACGACATACATTTCATTAAAAAGCGGCAGCTGTACGGTTATGACCGGCAAGTCGTCTTCGCTGAACGTACCCTTGGGCTCGGGTTTGATTTTTCGATAACGCCAAAAGTCAATTACCTGTTTAATGCGGTAGCCACCGTAGATTGCCAGAACCGTGAGAATGGCGAAGTAGGCAATGAGAATCGTGTAGTCGAAAGCGTCGAGCTGATAAAGCGGACTAATGTTGCCCCAGGTTTTGTTTGTCACGTCATGAAAGTAACGGACGAAGATCTCATTCGGCGTGGGGCCAAAGGGCGGTTGCGTATCCTGGAAAAACATGTCGTTTACTTCTGATCTCTACTCGCGTAACGGGAAACTTCTCAGGAGTTGCCGGAAGCAGGCGTCCCCCTTCAAGCTAAAGCGCCGTGCGGGAAAGCCCGAACGGCGCGCGGAAGGATTTTAACCCGAAGAGACTGTTAACACGAAACAGCGATGCTGTCAGATGCGACGATGCGGGGCACTGTAATCGCTGGGCGCGGCTGCGGCATTGTTCGAAAACACCTGCGCGGGCGCAACCTTGCCCACCGGGGCAGCAATTGAATGGTTGCTCTTTTTGCCCCACTCACGAAGGCTTAGGTCCATCAGGCCTGGCATAACATAGAACACAGCGACCGCGCCCAGCAGTGCGCCAGTCGCAAAACGTGACGAATGCGTATTCTCCCAGATTCCGAAATAGCCAAGCGCGAAATCGATCGCGAGCGGCGCCGCGGCGATGAACAGCCATTTGCGCGGCGGCGCTTCAATCTTCCTTAACGAGCGAACCAGTGGATACACGACTGTGGCAACGGTGAACCCGGCGTAGATACCCGTGCAACGCGCGCAAACCGCAAATTGATGTCCGAAGATGAAGAATGAACGCTCGGGAATTTGATGACAGACGTAGCTGAACGATTTGTAGATCGTGAGCGCGATAAATGGGTGTCCGGCATCTACCGCCAGTGGCGCGCCAAGAATGAGCGACATTAGGACCAGCGAACCCGCCGCCGCGATGAGCCACATCAAGAGCGGGCGACGATTAGCTGTGCTCTGCGGGATGTAGTTTGCTGGAGAAGCGTACATCTTCAATTGCTGATTTGTGATTCCGGAATGCGGATTAGAGGACAACGAATCAGCGTTCTGCAATCCGCATTCTAAAATCGAATGACCGTGTCTGGGCCACCCTCGATATGCAACGTATCCACAAAGCGGATGTGTCGCGATTCGGTAGTCATAACTAAAGAGTGTGTTCGCTTGCCGGCGCCGAAAAAGCGCACCCCCTTCAGCAGAGCACCATCAGTGACTCCAGTAGCCGCAAAGATAATCTTCCTGCCTGGCGCCAGATCGTTAGTGTCGTAGATCTTGTTCGCATCGCTGATGCCCATCTCCTGCAAACGCTCGAGTACCTTTTCTCTGGGTGGCACCTTATCTTTGTCGACTCCCAATAATTCCGGATCGAAAACCAGGCGCGCCTGTATCTCGCCATTCAAACACTTCATAGCTGCGGCAGTAATTACGCCTTCAGGCGCGCCGCCAATGCCCACTAGCGCGTGGATGTTTGTACCCGCGACGGCGGCGGAAATGCCGGCCGAAAGATCGCCGTCACCAATTAACCTGATACGCGCGCCCGCTTCGCGCACATCCGAGATCAATGTTTGGTGGCGGGTACGATCGAGAACTATCACAGTCAGGTCTTCGACATCGCGGCCCAGCCGCCGGGCAATGTTCTTGAGATTGTCTTTGATGGGCGCATCCAGATCCACAACCCCGCGTGAAGAGGGACCCACCACGATTTTGTCCATGTAGAGGTCGGGAGCGTTCAGCAGTCCGCCGCGTTCAGCCGCTGCCAGCACTGCGATCGCGTTGTTGGCGCCGACAGCGCACAGATTTGTGCCTTCGAGCGGGTCGACAGCGATGTCGACCTCGGGACAGGATTCCGCCAGGTCCTCAGCAACGCCGTAGCCACCCCCTACTTCTTCACCGATATAGAGCATTGGGGCTTCATCGCGTTCACCCTCACCGATCACAATCCGGCCGCGCATCGGCACCGTGTCCATCACTTCGCGCATCGCTTCTACGGCAACGTGATCGGAATACTTGCGATCACCCTGGCCCATCGTGCGGGCCGCTGCAATCGCTGCCGCTTCGCATACGCGCAAGAAATCCAGAGACAGCTCGCGCTCAGTCTGTAACTCATGGCCCATCTCGTTAAGGTCTCCTGAAATCCGAAATTGTCTTGGAACAGCGTCAAGTGCCGGAGTGTTCCCAGTTGAAGAAGTGCGAACTCATACTAACAGAGCGGGAAAGTTATTTGTAGCGTGACAGCTCCGGTTTGCCGGCAACTTGACGTCACGTTGACCGCGCTTCGCGTTAACATCGACTTCGCTACATTCATTCGGATAGACTGTGCCAGCACTCAGCTCCTCCACGACGCGATTCAAGTTTGATCGAGCGAATAAGGAGAACTCGCATGCCACCCGATTCCAAACCCGTGGTGCTGGACTTCAGCGAAGTTGGCGCCGGCGACGTGCAACTCGTAGGCGGCAAGTGTGCCAGTCTCGGCGAACTTTTCGGCGCACTAGTGCCACGCGGCGTACGGGCTGTCGATGGCTTTGCAACCACCAGCGAAGCCTACCGCTTACTGTTAGAGACTAACGGGTTGCGAAACCGACTACGAGAACTGCTGCACGGTCTCGATCACAACGATCTCAATGCTCTCAACCGCGTCGGTCGTCAGGCGCGCGCCTTAATGCTCGATACGCCGCTACCGGACAACGTCAATGCCGGCATCCTCGGCGCTTTTCAGCGCATGTGTGATCGGCTTGGCCACACGCCAGAGGTCGCCGTGCGATCGTCTGCCACAGCCGAAGATCTGCCCGATGCTTCTTTTGCGGGCCAGCAGGACACAATTTTGAACGTGCGCGGCGAGGACCGTTTGATCGAGGCTTGCCACCGCTGCTTTGCCTCGCTCTGGACTGACCGCGCGATCTCGTATCGCGCCGCGCGTGGCTTTGATCACTTCGAAGTTGCTTTGTCGGTCGGAATCCAGCCGATGGTGCGTTCAGATCAGGCCTGTTCAGGCGTGATGTTTACACTCGATACCGAATCAGGCTTTCGCGACGTCGTTGTCATCAATGGCGCCTGGGGTTTAGGCGAGGCGATCGTGCAGGGGATGGCGACGCCCGATGAGTGGGTCGTGTTCAAGCCTACTTTGAAAACCGGCGCTCGACCCATCGTCAGCCGCCGGCTGGGCGGCAAAGAAGTGAAGATGGTTTATGGACTGGACGGCCGTGGCACGCGCACGCGCGAGGTTGTTGAGGCGCAGCGCAGCCGGTTTTGCCTGAGCGACTATGAAGTGCTGGAGTTGGCACGCTGGGCGTGCCTGATCGAAGAGCACTATTCAGGATTAGCAGGACAGCTTGTGCCGATGGATATTGAATGGGCCAAGGACGGCATTACGGGCGAGCTTTTCATTCTGCAAGCGCGACCTGAAACTGTTCACGCAACCAATCGCGAAAACTATATCGAAACTTACCGGCTCACCGGCGTCCCCGGAGCGCCACTTGTTACCGGCATCGCGGTCGGCGAAAAAATCAGCCACGGTAATGTCCACGTGCTTGCCGATCCGGATCACCTGGCGGAGTTCAAGGCTGGCGATGTGCTCGTAACTTCCATGACCGATCCTGCCTGGGAACCGATCATGAAACGGGCAGCGGCTATCGTTACAGATCGCGGTGGGCGAACTTGTCACAGCGCCATCATCAGCCGTGAACTTGGTTTGCCCTGTATCGTCGGCACTGGAAACGCCACCAAGATCCTGCAAAGCGGGACAGGGGTAACCGTCTCCTGTTCGGAAGGGGCACACGGCAATATCTACGATGGGCGCATCGAGTTTGCCGTTGACCGTCGAGTGGTTGGCGACGAAGCGCGGCCACGCACCCAGGTGATGCTAAACGTTGGTGATCCCGATCATGCGTTTGCGGTTGCGTCTCTGCCGAATGATGGAGTCGGGCTAGCGCGTTTGGAGTTCATCATTAACAATCACATCGGCATTCATCCGATGGCGCTAGTGCGCTATCCCCAATTGCAGGATCCTGAGGTAGTGAAGGAAATTGAACGCCGCCTTGGTGAAGAAGATCCGCGCGAATTCTTCGTCCGGCGCCTGTCGGAAGGAATCGCCCGCATCGCCGCTGCCTTCTTCCCGAAACCCGTTATCGTCAGAATGTCTGACTTCAAGTCAAACGAGTATGCCATGCTAATTGGCGGCCAGGAGTTTGAGCCAACGGAAGAAAATCCGATGCTCGGTTTCCGCGGCGCCTCGCGTTACTACGATGACCGTTATCGCGAAGGCTTTGAACTGGAATGTCTGGCGATGCTGCGAGTCCGAAACGAGATGGGACTGGTTAACGTCAAGGCGATGATTCCCTTCTGTCGCACTGTGGTTGAGGCTGAACGCGTGGTCAGTTTGATGACTGAGTTTGGTTTGAAGCAGGGCGAATCCGGCCTCGAAATCTATGCCATGTGCGAACTGCCGGCGAATGTGATCTACGCTGATGAATTCCTGCGCGTATTCGACGGGTATTCAATTGGCTCAAACGATTTAACTCAATTGACCCTCGGCCTCGACCGCGACTCAGAAATGGTAGCGCACCTTTTTGACGAGCGCGACGGCGCGGTCGAACGCATGATAACGCTCGCAATTGATGCGGCGCATCGGGCTGGGAAAAAGATTGGGATCTGTGGTCAGGCACCCTCAGACTATCCGGAGTTTGCTCAGTTTCTCGTGGAAAAAGGAATTTCTTCCATCTCGCTGAACCCGGACACGGTGTTGCAAACGACGCATACAATCCTGGAGGCCGAAGGTTCATTGCCAAAAGACTCTGCGAGCAAGATCAAGTCGCCCGCTATTCCAGCTCCTCAGGGCAGCGCAGAGGTCGTCGCCGAGTTAAGCAAAGTTTCGACAGATTGATTCCCGCGCTAAATGCGGGAGCGAAACAATACTGGCCCCTGCTCGCAAAGACAACTAGAATGCGGCAGTCCGTTGTAGTCCCCGTTTCAACTTTACGGAGAAATCTGATCACATGGCGACCTTACTAATTGTTGACGACGATAATCTCATCCGTGATACGCTTCACGAATTTCTGTCGGCGACACATGAGTGTCACACCGCGGACCGTGCAGCGCAGGCCCTAGCTTATCTCGACGTCGAAACTTACGACGCAGTACTCACGGACCTCTCCATGCCGGATCTAAACGGTCGGGAACTGCTCAGATACATTCAAGCAAAACATTCTGACACGCCGGTTATAGTGATCTCCGGAGAGTTGGGAGTGGGCGACGGGCGCGAAATACTCGAGGCGGGAGCCTTTGCATATTTTGGCAAGCCTTTCAAGCTGGACGAAATCGAAGACGCGGTAGACCGAGCGATTGCGCGTCATCGTACCCTGCGAGAAGCAAACACTAGTGTCGACCCTGAGAAGCAAGATTCCAATCAGACTGAAGCAGCCAACTGAAAGGAGCCACGTTCATGCGTCAAGTGATCCTGAGGATTTCACTACTGGTTTCGCTGGTTTGCTTCTCGCCGACTGCGTCGCTGCCCGTTGCCGGCGCCGCGGTTGCGAACTCCTCGTTCGTTCAAACTAATCCCGGAATTGCAGGCAACTGGCTCGGCGCACTCGACGTTGGCGGCGTCAAGCTGCGACTCGTGCTGAAAATTTCAAAGGCTCCAGACGGAAAACTCACTGCTACCGTAGACAGCTTGGATCAAAACGCCAAAGACCTGGTCGTGGACACAATCACTTTTCAGGATGCCACACTGAAATTTGAAATGAACGCGCTCCATGCTTTATATGTCGGGACACTCAGCAAAGATGACGCGCAACTGACTGGACAGTTCACCCAAGGCGGAGTGTGGCCGTTGGACTTCAAGCGGGTTACGGATGTTTCGCAGATGGAACTCAGGCGCCCGCAAACTCCGAAGCAGCCTTACCCATACAAAGAAGAAGAAGTCTCTTATGAAAACAGACAGGACGGGGTGAAGCTAGCTGCGACGCTAACGCTGCCTTCGGGCAGTGGTCCATTCCCTGCCGTTGTCTTGATCACTGGTTCCGGTTCACAGGATCGCAACGAATCGCTGCTTAGTCATCAACCATTCCTGGTGCTCGCTGATTACCTGACGCGCCGTGGTATCGCCGTCTTGCGCGCTGACGATCGCGGCATGGGCGGAACGTCAAAGGGTGGACCCAATGATACGACTGAGAACTATGCGGCCGATGCACTCGCCGGTGTGGAGTTTTTAAAAGGGCGCAAAGAGATCAATGCCAGGCAGATCGGACTGATAGGTCATAGCGAAGGCGGCATGGCAGCACCGATGGCTGCGGCGAAATCGAATGATGTTGCGTTCATCGTGTTGATGGCCGGGCCCGGTATCCCAGGGAAAAAGCTGCTCACGATGCAAATTGGCCTGATTGCCTCTGCTGAGTGTGGGAAACAGGTCGAGCTTTCACTGGCCGAAGGCGAGAAGCTGATGACTACAGTCATGCAGGAAAAGGACGACGCTGTTGCGAAGCAGAAGTTACACGAAGCAGCGGTTAAGAGAGCTGAGGCCGCGAAAAAGAAGATAGATGCGGAGTTGAGTACTGCGGACGCCCAGAGTGTTGTTTGGGCCACGCCCTGGTTTCGTTATTTTCTCAGCTACGATCCGCGACCCACACTGATGAAAGTTCACGTGCCAGTGCTCGCGATTAATGGCGAGAAGGACTTGCAGGTGCCGCCGAAGGAAGATCTCGAAGCGATCGAGCAGGCGCTGAAGAATTCCGGCAACCGTGATTACAAGACCGTCCTGTTACCCAATCTGAATCACTTGTTTCAAACAACTAAGACTGGAGCGCCTTCGGAGTATGCTGAGATTGAAGAGACCCTCGCGCCCATCGCGCTCCAAACAATCGGCGATTGGATCGTGGCTCACACAACAGTGCACTGAAGTTTTTGGAGTGCGGTGACCTCTCTCCGCTTTGGCCGGCCGCGACCTAACGCGACCACCGTTACATTGAACCAATTGACGATTTGGGCGTCAAGTCACCCAAGATTAAAGCGGCGACCAGTCGTCGCAGTGCAAAGAGTTGACTTGTCATCCAGTCTGGCGTTGAACGTCCGCAATATTTCCCAAACAACTAAACGTTCGCTAATTTGAGGAGGCAATCATGTCTGCTGTCACGCAACCCGCACCGATCAATGAAGACAAGATGCACGAATTTTTGGGCAAGGTGGTCGGCGATTTCGGCGCCGCCCTCAGTTCTTCGCTCGTCTACATCGGCCAGAAACTGGGACTATACAAAGCGCTTGCTGCCGCTGGCTCCGTTACTTCGGCCGAGCTCGCTGAGAAGACTTCAACCAATGAGCGCTACGTCCGCGAGTGGCTTATCAATCAAGCGGCCGGCGGCTACGTTGACTACGACACCGCGAGCGGCCGCTACTCGCTGTCGCCCGAGCAGGCCATGGCGCTAACTGACGAATCGAGCCCTTTCTACGTGGGTGGCGGCTTCTACGTCATTAAGGCGATGACAAACTCTGTCAATCGCATTGAAGATTACTTCAAGAACGGCGGCGGCATGCTTTGGGGTGAACACGATCCGGATCTGTATGTCGGCACTGAACGCTTCTTCCGTCCCGGCTACGCGGCCCACTTGATCGCCACCTGGATTCCTTCGCTCACGGGCATTGAAGAAAAATTGAAAGCCGGTGGCAAAATTGCGGACGTTGGCTGCGGGCACGGTTCTTCAACCATCATCATGGCCCAGGCTTATCCCAACTCCCGCTTTTGGGGTTTCGACAATCACGAGAAATCGATCGCGACGGCCAGCCAACGTGCCGCAGACGCCGGTGTTTCGGATCGTGTCACTTTTGCTGTCGCGAATGCCACAGAGCTTCCCGATGAACAGTTTGACCTAATCGCCTTCTTCGATTGCCTGCACGACATGGGCGATCCGGTTGGCGCCTGCAAACGTGCGGCGGAAGTATTGGCCAGCGATGGCAGCGCGTTGATTGTGGAACCGATGGCAGGAAACACGGTCGAGGAAAACTTCAACATCATCGGCCGGACATTCTCCGGCGCTT
>JBDUDV010000085.1:0-15565 GCA_040002755.1 Acidobacteriota bacterium
GGGTGGAGGATGTGCTGCTCGCCTGGAGGATCATCGGCCACTATCGCTATTTTAAGTAGACAGAAAAACTTGTCGCGATCGCTCAGTCCCGCTATAGTCGTTGCCAATAACATCCGTCGCTCAAAGGAAGAAAAGCATGTGGCGTAACTGGCTTTCGGCGGCACTCCTGCTTGTCGCGATCATTCCACTATCAACACGAACCCAGAACTCAGGCAAAGCAAGCACGCGCGACGAAGGCCCGATGACTGCTATCCGCGCCGTGCTTGACGCACAGGCCGACGCGTGGAATCGAGGCGATCTCGAATCCTATATGGACGGTTACGACCGCTCGCCGGCTACTGAGTTTGTCGGTGGAGATACAATTACCCGCGGTTGGCAGACTGTGTTGCAACGTTACCAAAAAAAATACGACTCACGAGAAAAAATGGGTGTGCTTTCCTTCTCGGAAATTGAAATCACCGTGTTGAGCAAAGACGCTGCCCTGGTGCTGGGCCGCTGGCGACTCAAGCGTTCCAGCGATGAACCGCATGGCACCTTTAGCTTGCTCTTCAGACGTAAGAAAGCCGGTTGGCGCATCGTTCACGATCATAGCTCGTCGGCGTAGGACCTATCTTGACTACCGACACACAAACCCCGCCCGCGCCGCTTGCCGCTCTCGAGCGAGACGTTGAACAGCGGAGTGGTCTCCTAAAAAGGGAACTCGGTCTATTCGATCTGGTTCTCACGCAGATCGTTTTCGTGGTTGGAACCATCTGGGTAGGCTGGGCCGCCAAGTTAGGCGATCACCAAATGGTGTTTTGGCTGTTGGCCATTGTCACCTTTTACCTGCCGCTGGCCGCCGTCGTTATCTTTCTCAATCGCTTGATGCCACTCGAAGGCGGCATTTATCAGTGGGCGAAGTTGGCGTTCAACGACTTCGTTGCCTTCATGCTGGCGTGGAACCTCTGGATCTTCGGCATCCTGGTAATGTCAGGGATTGGACTGATCATAAAGCGGACTATTGCTTACGCCATTGGACCGCGTGCCGCGTGGATGCACGACAACAAGTGGTTAACTGTACTTATCTGCACCCTGTTGATGGTGATGATGATTGCCGCGTCACGGCGCGGCCTAACGCTTGGCAAGTGGGTCCAGAATTTCGGTGGCGCTTTTTTGTTGGTCACGTTTGCCACTCTGATCCTGCTGCCATTCATCACGGCCAGCCCCGGCACGCTCGCAAACTACCACCCCTTTTCGACCAGCTTGCCGGAGTTGAAAGCGTACAACATCAATGTCTTCAGCAAACTTGCAGTCGGGGCACTGTCGGGTTTTGAATACATCGCCATCCTTGCCGGTGAATGCCGCGCGCCGGCCCGCAACATCAGCCGCTCAGTTATGATCTCGGCCCCGATTATTGCGCTGATGTTCATTTTGGGGACCGGGTCGGTGCTAGCGTTTGTCAGTCCGGAAAAAGTTGATCTGATTGGCCCGATACCACAGGTGCTCAGTCTTGCGTTCAGTTCATTTGGCTGGGTCTCGCTGCTGGTGTCAATAACCATTTTTGGCATCGCGGCGCGGCAGATCGCCCTGATGAGTATCTACTTTGCCGGCAACACGCGGTTGCCGATGGTGGCCGGTTGGGACAATTTGTTGCCGGCATGGTTTGCGCGTTTGCACACGCGCCATCGCACACCGGTAAACTCGATTCTCTTTGTCGGACTGATAACGCTTGCGTTCAGTCTGGTGAGTTTGATCGGCGTAAACGAACAGGAAGCGTTCCAGTTGCAGGACAACGCGGCTACAACTTTCTATGCCTTGATTTACATCGTTCTCTTCGCGATTCCACTGGTGGCGATAAAGCGGTTTGGCGTCAAGGCTCCGCTTTGGTTGAAAATTGCATCTGTTTCAGGCTTTCTGGTGTCATTGCTTGGCGGTGTTTTCAGTTTGGTTCCCATCACTCCCGTCGGCAGTCGCTGGCTCTTCGCGGCAAAGATCATGATGGTTGTGGTAGCGGCTAACGCGATTGGCGTCGTTCTATACCGGCTACGCCAGCCCGCGAAGGTCGCCGCCGCAACTCAATAGGCTGGCCTTCCAGCAGAACTACAGTGGTAGCAAGTTGGTACTTTCAAAAGCAGTCATAAACTGTTCACAACTCGTTACTCTGGCCGGGCCCGCTCGTCCACGAGTGGGCCGGGAGATGGCCGAGTTGTCGATCGTCTCGGGCGGCGCGCTGCTGGTAACGGCGGGACGAATCACTCAAGTCGGCTCGCGCGCGGATGTCGAACGGGCAATTGAGTTCAGTGGTGGCGAGTGCGAAACGATCGACGCGGGCGGCCGCGTGGTCATGCCCGGCTTTGTCGACGCGCACACGCATCCTGTTTTTGCGGGAACGCGCGCAGGCGAGTTTGAGGAGCGCGCCAGCGGGGCGACGTACCAGGAGATCGCCGCGCGTGGCGGTGGTATTCAATCTACGGTGCACACAACGCGCGAAGCGACGCTGGATGAGCTGGTCGCCGCCGGGCGGCGTTTCGCGAATTGGTTTCTGCGCACCGGTACGACTACCGTTGAAGCAAAGTCGGGCTACGGCTTAACTCTCGAAGATGAACTAAAGATTCTGCGGGCAATCAAGCAGCTGGATTCGGAGGGACCACTCAGGTACGTCCCCACGTTTCTGGGAGCGCACGATATTCCACCGGAATATAAGTCTCGGCGTGAACAGTATGTGTCGCTGTTGCTTGATGAAATGTTGCCCGCGGTTGCGGAAGCGAAGTTGGCCGAGTATTGCGATGTCTTTTGCGAGCAGAAGGTTTTCACGCTTGCTGAATCGCGGAAGATCTTATCGGCAGCGCGCTCTCACGGATTGGGACTGCGAATGCATGCCGATCAGCTTTCGCTCTCAGGAGGCGCAAGGTTGGCGGCCGAGCTGGGCACCGTTACGGCCGATCACCTGGAGCATACAGACGCTGACGCTATCGCGGCGCTGAGCGCAGCAGGTGTCCAACCAGTGTTATTGCCTGGTTCGGTCTATGCCTTGGGCGCGAGCCGGTATTCTCTAGCTCGCGAGATGATCGATGCCGGGCTGGCGGTCGTGCTCGCTACCGATTTCAACCCCGGCTCGTCTCCGACGCCGGCGATGACGATGATTCTTTCGCTCGCGTCCAGCCACATGAAGATGTCGCCGGCGGAAGCAATTACAGCGGCAACGATTAACGCTGCCTACTCGTTGAATCGCGGGCGTCAAATCGGGTCACTCGAACCCGAGAAGCTGGCCGATTTCGTGATTCACGATTGTGCCGACTACCGCGAGCTCGCGTATTTCTTTGGGATCGAACATCCCTGGAAGGTCTTCATCGCTGGTGAACAATACAAGAAGTCTGTAGTCGAAAGTGCCAGGGATTTCTGAGGTCAAGAATTTAATTGACGCTTGGTAACTTCTATTTTATTATCGCGCCAACACTGGAAAGGAGGTGATTCTAAATATATGAGTTTTTATCACAGTGAGGTGGCTGCGGCCTGACCTCTGAACCTATGTAACTAGTTAGGATGTAGGTTCAGTCGTCTTACTGCTTAGCTCCTCTTGCGAGGGCATGGCAGTCAGCCTCAGGCCAATCCCAACAGTTCACCGGAAGCCGCCCGCGCGTAAGCGTAGGCGGCTTCACTATTTTGGTGTACGCCGGCAGAGCGAAGCGGCGACGGCGTTTTCGATTGGCGTTCGCAAGAATCCAAAGCGGTGTCGCGCTCTGCTTGCCACCGCACTCCAAATCCAGACCGCGCTGCAACATAGCTACTCGCTTGCGTTACAAATGTAGCGGTGAGAAATTAGATTCGCAGTTATGCAGTAGGAGAGTCTTTCGTTGTCATCCGCTGATTCCCCTGTTTTTTACGACCCGGCCGGACGCCGCTGGAAGCGAGTGCGCCGCACCTGGATGGCCCTCGCGATCATTGTTACCGGTCTCGCGGCGGTACTTATCGCCAGCATTTTGGTTAATCCGGCGCTTCCCAGTTTTAATATTCGCCCGGTAGCGAGTTTGCCGCAGAGGGCCGACATCAAGCCCAAGGCACTCCCGGTCCCAGCCAATCCGAGTCAACAGAAGGCAAGAAAGGCCGAGGCGGAATTGCAGCATGCGCTGGCCACGACGCCCCGAGTGTTGCCCGCCCGGCACCGATCGCACACACCCGTTGTGCTGCCGCCCACATTGCCAGCGCCGGTTGTTCCCAGTTCACGGCCACTCTCGATCGGTTTTTACATCAACTGGGACGAGTCAAGTTACGCTTCATTGAAACGAAACCTCGATCATCTCGACTGGGTGATCGCCGAATGGTCCCACTTGCAGGATACTGCCAACGGCGCAAACCCACTGGCCACGGACGTCGACGCACCAGCCCTCAATTTGATCCGCCTGACGCGACCACAGATCCAGATCATTCCGATGGTGCAGAACCTGATCGACGAAAAGTGGAACCCTGAGCTTTTGGCACGTGCGGTGGGCGACGAGGCGAGCCGGCAAAAGTTGATCGCTGAGCTGACTACTTTCGTTGAGTCGAACAAGTTTGCGGGTCTATGCGTCGACTTTGAAGAGCCGCCGCCGGCCACGCAGCCGGCTCTATTGATTTTCATGCAGGAGTTGCATGACGTGTTTGCGCCGAAAGGGATGCTGGTGGTACAGGCAGTTCCCTTCGATGATCCGGGCTGGAACTACAAGGGCTACGCTGCCGCCGATGACTACACGATGCTGATGGCCTACGACCAGCACTGGGCCAACAGCGATCCGGGATCGGTGGCCGGGCAGAATTGGTACGAAGCCAATCTCGTCAAGCGTATGCATGATCTCGATCCGGCAAAAACAATTATCGCGCTGGGAAACTACGGCTACGATTGGACCAAGGGCAAGACGGAAGCGGAGGAAAAAACTTTCCAGGAGGCGGTAATCTCGTCGCGTGACTCGGAAGCGAAAATTGTTTTTGATCCAGCGACGCGCACTCCGATGTTCGAATATGACGATGAGGATGAAACGCACCACAGCGTTTGGTTTCTTGATGCGGTCACGGCCTACAACCAAATGCGTGCGGCGAGTGGCTTTAAACCAGCCGGGTATGCTGTTTGGCGACTCGGATCAGAAGACCCGTCGATCTGGTCGCTCCTGGGAGCAACGCCTGCCAGTTCTCCCGAGGTATTGCGCCGGATCGTTTATGGATACGACGTCGATTTTGAGGGTACGGGAGAAATACTGAAAGTTATGTCGCGCCCACAGGATGGATGGCGCAATCTTGATTTGGACCCCGCCAGTGGCTTCATAAAAAGCGAAGATTTGGTTTCCACGCCGTCGTCCTACGTTATCGAACGCACCGGGGATCACCCCGGACTAATCGCGCTCACTTTTGATGATGGACCGGATCCTCAATGGACGCCGGCCATTCTTGATATTTTGAAACGGGAAAACGTGCCCGCCACGTTTTTCATAATCGGCAAGAACGGACAGGCCTATCCCGATCTTCTGCGTCGTCTCGTTAACGAAGGTCACGAGCTTGGTAATCACACTTACACGCATCCGAACCTCGGCGAAATTCCTCTCTCGCTAACAGATCTCGAACTCAATGCCACCCAGCGATTGATTGAATCCGAGACCGGACGGTCGACGGTTCTGTTTCGTCCGCCCTACTTTGGTGACGCTGAAGCCGACAAACCCCAGGAAGTAGAGCCGGCAATGCTCGCGCAAAGACTCGGCTATCTCATGATTGGTGTGCGGATCGATCCTGACGACTGGCAACTACCGGTGAGTCCCAAAGGTATCGTAGACAGAACTGTTCAGCGTGCTCTGGATACCAATCCAGACACCCGCGGCCAGGTGGTGTTGCTCCACGATTCCGGCGGCAATCGCGCGGCGACAGTCGAGG
Organism: Acidobacteriota bacterium; assembly: GCA_040002755.1. Lineage (GTDB taxonomy): Bacteria > Acidobacteriota > Blastocatellia > Pyrinomonadales > Pyrinomonadaceae > PSRF01. The sequence goes on from JBDUDV010000085.1 coordinate 5,875, forward strand.
CTTTGCCGGAGTTAATTCATGAATTGCGCGCTCGCGGATTTCGTTTCGTGCCGGTTTCTGAGCTTGCAAGTTTCTCCAGAGATCAGGTAATGCCGCTGATTCCAACGCGCGAGCGAGTGTTGACTCGGTCCAATGCTGTCTCATTCTTTTTTCTTTCGACGATGGGCTGGGCGCTGCAGTGGATATTTGTGATTGGCATCGTGCTCGGGCTCGGGCGGCTGGTCTTCATCGGCGCTTTGGCGTTCGCCCAATGGCTGCGCTCTCGGCGCCGCGAGCGCATACATGCCGGCGAAAAGTACACCCCGTTTGTGTCGGTCATCGTGCCTGCCTACAACGAAGAGCTGGTGATCAAGAACACAATCAATAGTCTTTTAGAATGCGAGTATGACGACTACGAGATCATCGTGGTTGATGACGGTTCGGTGGACAGGACAAGCGACATCATCCGCGAAAACTTTTCCGATCACGAGCGAGTCAGGCTGTTTGCTGCGACTGCCGGCGGAAAAGCGGCGGCGCTCAACATTGGGCTGAGATACGCGAAAGGCGAAATAGTAATTGCACTCGATGCTGATACCTTGTTTGCGCCCCAGACCATCGGCGCGCTGGCCCATCGTTTTTACGATCCCAGGATGGGAGCCGTTGCGGGCAATGCCAAAGTCGGCAATCGCATAAACATTGTGACCCGCTGGCAGGCGCTCGAATACATCACGTCGCAAAACATGGATCGGCGCGCTTTCGCGAGTTTGAATTGCATCACGGTCGTGCCGGGTGCGGTGGGCGCATGGCGTCGTGAATTGATTGAGAAAGCCGGAGGTTTCCAATCTGACACGCTGGCTGAGGATCAGGATTTGACGCTGAGCATTCGTCGCATGGGCCACAGCATTGGTTACGAAGAAGATGCTATTGCCTGGACTGAGGCTCCCGATCGACTACGCTCGCTGGCGAAACAGCGGTTCCGCTGGGCCTTCGGCACGCTGCAGTGCATGCGCAAACACATTGACGCGTTGTTTCGTCCGCGCTACGGCGCACTCGGATTCATAGCGTTGCCCAATGTCTGGATATTTCAGATTCTCTTTCCGCTAATTTCGCCGGTGATGGACCTGATGCTGGTCTACACGCTAATCATCGCCGGACTGGATCGGTTACAACAGCCGGTAGGCTATTCCTCAACCGCGCTCAGACAGGTGTTATTTTATTATGCTCTTTTCCTGGCCATTGACTGGGTGGCCGCCGGCTTCGCTTTCCTGCTGGAAAAGAAAGAACACTGGCGCCTGCTTTGGTGGGTTTTCCTGCAGCGCTTTTGTTATCGCCAGGTGATGTACTACGTCATGATCAAGTCGGTTGCGGTAGCTGCTCGTGGCACGACCGTCGGCTGGGGTAAGCTCGATCGCAAAGCAACGGCGGAAGCGCAATCGTAACAAACTGAGGACTCGCGGAATGAGCTTCTCTCCTGGCCCACCTACCTGCTAATGCATTTTCTGGAAAACTCCCTGCAACTCATCGAACAATACATGTACCTGTATGGCTACTGGGCGGTGTTCTTCGGGGTGATGCTTGAAAATGCGGGCCTGCCGATTCCCGGTGAAACTATTCTACTAGTCGCGGGATATCTTTGTTCGCGGGGTACACTTCAGCTTCCGCTGGTAATGTTGATAGCTGCCAGCGGAGCAGCCGTCGGCGACAACATCGGCTTCGCCATAGGCCATCACTTCGGCCGCGACATTTTGCTGCGCTTCGGACGGTTCATTTTTATAACGCCGCGAAGACTTGACCACCTCTCAAACTACTTCTCAAAGCACGGCAACAAGACGATTCTGGTAGCGCGGTTCATCACGGGATTGCGCGTTATCGGGGCCATACTTGCGGGCGCATCGAAAATGCCATGGCGGATCTTCGTCGTCTATAATATTGCCGGCGCGATACTTTGGTCGATAGTCATCTCGAGTTTGGGTTATCTGTTTGGCCAAAGTTTGCCCTCGCTGGTGAGGTGGGTGGGCCGCAGCGGTTCCATACTTTTGCTTGCAGCCATCGTTGGCGGCATTCTGTTATGGCGCATCCGCACACAGCGCGCCAAAAAATAACGGCGGGATCGGTTTGAATACATGACGCCCAAACGAAATGGATTGCTCGTCTATGCTGTGCTGCTGATCGCCGCGTTTTCTTTTCGCGTCGCAGTGGCGCGTTTTCTGCCGAACGATTCGCCGGATGATGGCAAGCTCTACGCGCAGATAGCGCGCAACGTCCTTGAGCAGCACGTCTATTCACATGCGAGCGAGCCTCCCTACGATCCATCATTCATCCGTCTCCCCGGTTATCCGCTGTTTCTGGCGGGTATTTATTCACTATTTAATCACAACGATAACGGCGCAGTTCGCATTGTCCAGGCCCTCATCGACACTGCGACGTGCGCACTCATCGCGCTGGTTGCGCATTTCTGGGAGCCTGATCAAAGTCGGAAGCGGCGCAGTTCTATCGCGGCATTGGCGCTGGCTGCGGCTTGTCCATTCACAACCATTTACGTCGCTACGATTCTCACTGAAACCCCTACCATGTTCTGTGCCGTAGCGCTGTGTCTGACTGCGACGTTGGCGCTCAGAGCAAGCAGTCAGAAAAGAGCATTGTGGCTGTGGTTCATTACGGGATTGCTCGCCGGGGTGGCCGTCTTATTTCGTCCCGATAGCGGACTGTTCGCATTGGCAATTGGATTGACTCTGGTAGTCGCTATGCTGTTCCGCCGCAGCGAAGTGAGACTAAACAGGAAGCGTGAGGAAATTTTATACCGCACTGCGCGCGCGTCTTATCTTGGCGCTACCCTCTCGTTGGCATTTTGTTTGGTGCTGGTGCCCTGGGCCGTTCGTAACTATCGGGTGTTCCATCTATTTCAGCCGTTGGCACCGGCACATGCCAATATGCCAGGCGAATTCGTGCCGCGCGGATACTTCAACTGGTTACGCACCTGGATCGACGACGGGCGCTTCATCGGACCGTTGCTTTGGTCGTTGGATTCATCTCAAATCAAGCTCGCCGATATTCCCGATCGCGCCTTTGATTCCGCCGAAGAAAAGCAGCGCGTAGGCGTGTTGCTCGAAAAATATAATCATCCCTCGGGTGAACCCGAGATTTTTAACGATTCGCAGAACTCAAAGGACCCGGCCGCGACGAAAGTTCAAACATCAGAGAACGATAAAGGTAAAACTGCCAACCAGGAAGATAAAAAGACTGACGAAACCGATCAAACGAACGGCGATGAAGAAGACAGCAAAGGTGATCAGAGTGATGAAGAGGACCAGACTGACGAAAACTCATCCGCTGATGAAGTTGCGGATCAGTCCGTAGAGATGACTCCCGAGATTGATGCAGGTTTCGCGCAGATAGCGCGCGAGCGAATTGCCCACCATCCGTTTCGCTATTACATCCGGCTACCGCTCAAGCGCGCTCACTCGCTTTGGTTTGATACGCACTCCCAGTATTACCCGTTTGAAGGCGAACTCCTTCCGCTCGACGATCTCGATTACACAATCCACCAGCAGTACTGGCTGCCACTCTTTGCCGGCTTAACTCTGATCTACTCGTTGCTGGGAATCGCCGGCGGCTGGTTCTTGTGGAACTCGCGCAATGTCAATGCCCGACTGGGCCTGCTGTCGGCAGGACTAATGATCTTCCTGAGAGTTGGTTTCTTTGCGACGCTCGAGAATCCCGAACCACGCTACGTGGTCGAGGTTTTTCCGTTTCTCTCTATTCTTGGTGGGATTGCGATAGCGCGATTTGGAATGCTACTTGGAAGGCGGCAAGCGTCCTGACTGGACGCGCCTAGCGAACCACTCCATTAGTTCAAACTCTCAGTAAGGAAGCTTGTTGTCCATTCGGCGGCCAATTGAACGAAGCGTTTTTCTGGCCAGCAACTGTTTCAATCCGCCCGGCACTATCGCCCGGAGTAAGGCATGGGCCACGCGGCTGGGAATCAACACTCCGTGTTGCACCAGCGCATACTCGTTCTCCCAGCGAGTCGCTACAAACTTCGCCTTGAATCTGCGCACGCCTTCAAAATTGTAGAAGGGGCTCAAACGCTTCGAAGCCAAACTCAAGGCACGTTCGATCACCGGATGATCGTGCGTGGATAACTCGTCGACTGCTTCCCTTGCCAGGGGTGCTGTTCCGAGAGTTGCCATGGCCGCGCCTTCTGCTTTGAGTTGTTGCAAGGCTTCAAAAACCAAAAGGTCAGCAGTGCCTGGTGGGGCGTCGGGCCCACGCAAAACATCTTCGAGATACCAACCGTCGCGAGCCGGGATCGGACTCGCTGCCAGCATACCGACCAGGCGATCGTCGCCGTCTCGAGCTGCAAACACTTTCTTCCGTTCCGCATGTAGGAAAGGATCAAGCGCCAGAAGCCAGCCGAAGGTCGTTTCCGCGCGTCGCGTGCCCAGCCACTTCAAACAGAGATCAGCGGTCTCCTTCCGCAGATCTGGATCAAAACTCGCGATGATCTCTACGCGCACTCCCGCTCGTTGCGCGCGATTAACACCAGCGCGTAGCTTCTTCGCGCAATTACCACGCGGCTGCCAGGCATTCAGATCAAAATAGGGGGCTGCGCCGATCTTGATGGCACTCAACCCTACCCCGACACCAACGCTCGCGAAGCGCTCGGTGACCGGCACGAAAGCAGCGATGCGTTTGGCCTTGTTGGCAGCGGCCATGAAGCCTTCAGCAAGAAACTTGAGGTCTTCAGCTTTTCCCAGTGGATCACCTGCAGCTAGCCAGACTCTACCAAACTCCCCGTAGACGATCGCGCCATCGACTCCCGGCATCGTCCAGGTTCGCGCACCTGGCGTGATACTGACGAGCGAATGCGGGTTATAGCCGTGTTCTGACTGCAACCGCAAAAGGTCGCTCGTGGGATCTTCCACCGTAAATCGTCGCGCCAGAGCGCGCACTTGACGGACTTTGTAGGTCATGTAGCGCGCGCTATAACTAGCGCCGCCGCCGGCGGCGAGCCACCAAAGATCGTGTATGGGAATGTGGGGATGAATGAACACCGGGGCAAACAAAAACTATGCGTACGCTCGCACAGTTGCGGGCCTAAATCAAGACGCCGTAAGGGGGAAAGAACTACAGGTTTGCTCCAGGCGTCGGTGTGCTGCTTGGCGACTGTTCAGAGGGGGGTACCCGCGAAGGATCGGGTCGATCTGGTGAAGTGTGCAGGTGAATAGCCTTCCAGTCTTTTCCCACGCGCTTGAAGACCAGAGTCATGCGGCCGCTCGCCGTCTCAGGTTGTCCCTTGAAAATTTGCGACTGCGTCCACAGACAGCTCACTACCGCGCCGTCGCGACCAAGCATCGTGATCGAGAGATCGCGAATGTCCAGTTTTACGTCCTTCATATCGCGGTATGAAGTCTCGCGATTCTTCCGCATCTGCTCCCAGCCTCGCGTGACACTGCCGTTATTATTGAAAAGTATCAGGCGTGGTGATTCTAAATAGACACTCGTTACCGCTTTAACATCTGCATGGCGGAGGCCATTGATTAGTGCGTTGAACGCGGCGACGACGCTTTGCGAACCCGGCGCTTCCGTTGTGGAGATTTTTGGTTTGGTTTCAGTGTGACGCACGGTCGGCTTGGGTGTTGCCGGCTGTTGCACGTCAGTGGCCTTCTGCGGTTCGGCCGACTCGCCGCTACTTGACGACGTGGTGGTGCGCGGGCGAACCGTTTGCGAAGAATTGGTGTTTTGAGCCAACGCTGCCGAGCCGGCTGCGAAAACCATGGCAATCGCGATTAGGAATGTTTTGATCATGATCTGTGTCCCTCGTAGTTTTCAGGAGCGCAGGCATGCCTGCATCTTATGCTTTGCGGAGCGGGCAGGTGCCCACTTTTCGGTAAACTCTAAACATCGCCCAATGCATTCATAGCGTCGAACCATGGTACTCCACTACGCAGTCTTTCGACAGAACGCTTTTTCCCGAGAATCTCAAATACTTCAAACATCGATGGACCGACTGCCTGGCCGGTAAGCATTGTTCGGGAGCCATTGATAAGCAGACCGGCTTTGACATCGGCTCCCTCAGCAAACTTACGGAGCGTGGCCTCAGCGGTTTCTGCGGTAAATGGATCGGTTGCCTCCAGATGATCTGCGAGCCCCGGCAAGAGTTCCTGCAAACGCGGATCTTTTCGCAAATTTTTGTTCACCGCCGCCTCTTCGAAGTCGAAATCATCCGAGAAATAAGCGCGCCCCTGTCCGGAAAAATCTTTCAACGTGAAAAAGCGCTGGCGGATCAGATCCAGAGTTTTCAACAACCAATCACGGTCGTCCTCGTCATACTCGTCACGCCACAATTTGCTGCTGCGTAACTCAGTTTTCACCATTGGTAGCAACGCTTCAACCGGCATAGTGCGAATGTACTCGGCGTTCATCCACAGCGCCTTTTCATCCGTCCAGTGGCGCGGGTCGTTTTCCTGAAAGTTGAATACTGCGGGCGAGCGATGGATATGCTCTAAAGAAAACTGCTGCACCAGTTCCTCTACCGAAAGAATTTCTTTGCCATCGGCTGGAGCCCAGCCAAGCAGCGCCAGAAAATTGCGAAAGGCTGCCGGAATGAAACCCCGATCGCGATAGGTGGTTAACGAAACCACTTCGCCGTGTTTACGCTTGGAGAGTTTTCCTTTGTTCGGCGCGAGTATCAAGGGCAGATGTGCGAAGAGCGGCACCGTTGCGCCCAGCGCCTCGTAAAGCAGAACCTGTTTGTGTGTATTCGTCAGATGGTCCTGGCCGCGAATGACGTGAGTGATTGCCATCTCGATGTCGTCGATTACTACCGAGAGGTTGTAGAGCGGATGACCATCGGACCGCAGTAATACCAGATCTTCAATCTCGGAGTAGTCGCGTTCCTGTGGTCCGAACACGAGATCTTGAAAGTGTGTCTTGCCCATTCGCGCGATCTTCAGGCGCACTGCAAATGGCTCGCCGGTGGCGGCGCGTTGATCTGATTCTGCTTTCGATAAGTCTCGGAAGGGATTACTGCGATGATCCGTGCCGGCCTCAGATTGTGCGCGTGCGCGATCGGCGATTCCTTGCTTCACAGTCGAGTCATCGCGATCCGCTTTGGGCGTGAAATCACGATAGGCTTTGTCCTCGTCTATGAGTTTATAAGCGGCAGTGCGATGCTTATCGGCATTGGCTGATTGAAAAACGATCTCTTCATCGTAATCAAGTCCTAACCACTTCATGCCGTCAATAATCGAGCGCGTCGATTCATCGGTCGAGCGCTGGAGATCGGTGTCTTCGATGCGGAGCAGAAACTTGCCGCCTGTTTTTTGGGCGTAGAGCCAATTGAAGAGCGCCGAACGCGCTGCGCCGATGTGCAGGTAGCCGGTTGGCGATGGAGCGAAGCGAACGCGAACTGTCATAGGCAAATGATGAACGCGGAACGATGAACGATGAACTGAAGACAATGGCTCTAGTTCCGCGTTCAACATTCCGCGTTCATTGTTTCAATTTCTGGCGGAGATGACAGGATTCGAACCTGTGAAGGGCTTTTAAGACCCTTAACGGTTTAGCAAACCGCCGCCTTCAGCCACTCGGCCACATCTCCGCAGCCACGAAAGCGAAAAATCATTCTAATCCGCGGTTGCGGATTGTCAAGGTCACGTCAAAAGAAGGAGCGGCCCACCTTGATGGTTCAACCTCCAGGGGGCCGCTTTGATTCTGGCGGGGCGGGGCCACACCACGGGCACTAATTAATTATGGAAAGAGACGTCGCCGTCATGAATCATGATTCCGTACTCGACATACTGTGGTGAGTAGCGAATCAGGCTGTCCGCACACTTGAAAGGATCGGCGTGTTGGTCGCAGCTAGTGTTCAACTGAGATTCCATTGTCGCGCAGCAATGTTGCCTGTCCGCTATCTCGATTACTTCGTGCGCCTGATCGACATCAACGTCAAATCGTCTTTGGGCACTCTTCCTTCTGCACAAGCCATAAGTGCCGATCTCCATGCGATGTAGTGCAGCATCGACTTCTTCCAAAAGACGCGTCAGTTCCGCAGGGCGATGAAAAGTGCTTGCGGCGGTTGTCAATTTTTGCCGACGATCAATTAGTTGTTCACGCAGTAGGGGCTCGATAGCGGTAACCATGGTTCTGTCCTTTTTGTTTACACAACTTGTAAAGCCACGAGGCTGGCGGGAATCGGCGCTCTTTGGAGCTGAACGGGAAGTCGCGGAGCACAGCAGATCTTCTCGAGTCGCGCGCGATCACTCTTCATAGCCGGATCGTTGGGCAGACCAGCGCGCACTTCACGAAAGATGTTGGCCGCATGAGGATCCGGCGGCTCAACCAACCGATAGTGAATCCACTTGCCCTCGCGCCGCGCGGAAACCACCCCCGCGCGACGAAGGTAGGCAAGGTGCCGCGAAATCTTCGGCTGATTAATCTTCAGCACTTCGACGAAAAAGCACACGCACACCTCGTCGTCTCCAATGAGATTAATCAATCGCAAACGAGTGTGATCCGCGAGTGCCTTGAACAGAAATGCGATGCGATATTCTTTGTTGCCCATGCCGTATTATTTACCCGTTTGGTGGTTTAGTTATTACGATTTTGAGTGCTTCAGAGTTCCTTTTTCGGCAACTAAATTACTTCGAAAAAGCAGCGATTTCTATCCGAATCTTGCGCTCGAATCACTCAGCGCCAACCGCTTTGCTGCGGCGCTCAAAAAGAAGCGTGTCGCGCCAAACCCCGTTCACCCGGCCGATACGCTCGCGTGTTCCAACCAGGCGAAACCCGCACGAGTTATGTAACGAGATGCTAGGAGTGTTTTCGGGGAAAATGCCTGCCTGCAGCGTCCAAATCCCGTGCTTTTCGGATTCCTGCACCAGAGAGTCGAGCAGCTTGAAACCGATTCCGAGGGTACGGCTTTCCTCGTCGACGTAAACGCTAACTTCCGCTACTCCCGCATAGACAGTTCGAGCGGACACAGGGCTTAGCGCTGCCCACCCGGCAATCTTTCCGTTCGAAACTGCGACAAGGCGCGGCGCCGGCAGGTGGACACTGTGCCAGGACGTCCAGCTTGGGGCCGAAGTCTCGAAGGTCGCCTGTCCGGTAGCGATGCCGGCAAGATAAATCTCCCGCACCTGTTCCCAGTCTTCGGCAGCCATCGCTCGAGTTTCAGTTTCCATGCCGACCTCAAAATAATTCTCACATACGCCTTGACAGATGTGTCGGTCAAGCGTAAGCTCCGTCACATTCGCTTCGGCGCATATGAAAATATAGAGGAGGAAAACATGGAAGGCAAGTCAGAAAACACAGTGCAGGCACTGAAGGCGCATTTGGCCCTCAACGTTCACGACGTCGAAAAGAGCCTGGAGTTTTACCGGCAGATGTTGGGCCTCGAGCCCAGCAAAGTCAGGAGTGGCTACGCGAAGTTCGACGTACAGAATCCGCCTCTGAATTTGACGCTCAACCAGGTTGCCTTCAACGGCAAAGGCGCACTTTCGCATCTGGGCATTCAAGTGGAATCGACGAATGATGTGCTGGCGATGCGCAATAGATGGGCGGAGTCAGGACTCATTACTCGCGACGAGATGCAAACGGATTGTTGCTATGCGACCCAGGACAAATCGTGGGTTCAGGACCCGGATGGCAACGAGTGGGAAGTGTTCGTTGTGCTTAAGGACAATCTACCGGAGTCCGCGCCTTGCGAGTG
>JBDUDV010000086.1:0-15508 GCA_040002755.1 Acidobacteriota bacterium
TGGGTTTTACTTCGGCGTTTCCCAAGCGGCAGATGCAGTTCGGCTTGCGCCTTAATTTCTAGGTGACGAACCGGAACCTGAAGCTTTCGCGGAGAGCCTTTTTTCAATGAGGCTCTCCTTACTTTTTGACTAACCGAGATCTTGTGGGTCTTGCTTGCCAAATTTGCCGCAGCCTTTGGAGTCATTACCCCAAGGTGCTGGCCGATCAGGGCCGGCCTGTTTCCTTTGGTAAGACTAAAGACATTCCGGTTTCACCAGGGACTGAAAATCCGTTGACCGTTAGCTCGTGCGGGTTCGACTCCCACCTTCGGCACCAGTCATTTCAATAACTCACTAACTCAATCTTGGAAACTAAATCCTCACACGGGGTTAAACTTGGGATTTGAGATTCCAGATCGGAATGTTAAGACGCAATTAGCGCGATTCAAATCGTCAACAACCATTTTGCCCGGCAACCTCGCTCTAATTCGACTTCTTCTGTTCCGGTCACATGCTCATCTTACAGTGTTGATGTTTTGGCCAATGCTGAGATCTTGAAGATCAATGCACCGTAAGTTGCGTGGTCACAAATAAGGTGGCAATCACGATGTAAAATTTCTTGTTCATCATTTCGCTTCCTTTTTTACTCAAGAGCAGAGCTCTTTTAACACATGTAATCTTCTACTCTGTCCCTGATACCCCCAAGGAAACGATCGTCGCCGGGAAATCCGGTTGCGCCGAAATCGAGTTGCAACATCGCTGAGACATTAGAGCCCGAATCGATTGATGTATTCGCCAGAGGTGATAAACGCCTTGACCAACTCAGCGTTGACAAAGTTACCGTTGAACTGGTTCAGCTTACCAAGCCAGAAGTTGTAGCCTCCGAAATCTGCATCGGGCGGCGCGTTCGGGTTGCGCCGCAGATAGCCGAAGTACTGCATCAGCACGAACGCGCGATTGAACTCGCGTTGCTGGAAGACAGAGTTCTCGGCAATCGATCGCAGCACTTGCGCACGCAGAGTTGTGCTCGCAGGATTCGCGCTGAGAGTGGCGACGAGGTTGTCACGTTCTGCTTGAGTCAACGAACCAGTTGTAGGATTCGATGGGTCTTTCGTGTTTGCGTTCAATGCGTCGACGAAGGCAGCTGCGGTCATGTTCGCAGGGTAAGCTGCTATGAACGCAGGTCGCACGACAAATGCGTTCGCGAATGCGACCTTGTTGTCTTCGATCTGTTGCTGCCAGTTGCCCTGACCGACTATAACTCCGCGCTGAATCGCCTGCGTGTCTGTCAGGAAGCTGCGAACCGGCAGAGTTGGGCCAAGGTTGAATGCTGCCTGATTGAATCGGTAGACCAGATAGCCGGTGTTCTGAAATTCAATCGAGACAAAAAACGCCGCCGAGACGTTGATGCGTCTCACCTCCCGACAAGTCTGGGCGTCTGTGAAGCCGCCTGGCAATGGGACATTTTCGCACTCGTCGAGTTGGCCCTTCCAGAAAGCAAGGCCCCCCGCATCCGGCTCGCGATTGAGAAAGTCTATGTATTGCTGACGAACAAAGAACGAGTTGTTAAAGCTCGCGCCGTTCTTGACGGGACTTTGACCGTTTGCGACGTCGTTGTCTGTGATGCTCACGGTGGTTACGTCTGATCCGTTCATCGTTAACCCGCCGGTCGGATTCTGGAGCACCACATTGAACGTCTCTGTTCCTTCCGAGTTGGTATCGTCGGTTATGAAGATCGTGACTGTCTTAGAAAGCTCGTTCGCAGCGAACTGCAATGTGCCAAGCGTCAGCGTGTAATCGCAACGCTCTGATGCTATGCCGTTATTTGTTCCGCACGACGCCGGCGGCACGCCTGGGGTCGTGGCATAGTCAACCGTGGCCGCCCCACTCGTATCGCCGCTCCGATTGACCGTCAACGTCACCTTGCCATCCCCTTCATTCACCGGATAATTCGTCGCGCTGAACTGAATCGTCGGTGCCACGGCGACAAAATCGGCCGTCTGGTTGACGAGGACGTTTGTAAAGCTTCGGCTGGTCGGAGTGAAGCCAAAGCCCGCTTTCGATGGCGTCACTGTATAGTCGCGCCCCGCCGGCACGCCAAAGACGTACTGGCCACCTAAGATAGTCGAGGTTATTTGCGTCTTGCCACCGCTAAGGTTAATCGTCACGAAATCTAGGCCGCCGCTGCCCAGTGTCACCAGTCCGCGAATTTCGACCACCACAGGGCGGAAATCCACCAAGCTCACATTCTTCTGCAGATTGTTTACGGTCTGAGAATTGAAGATGTAGTTGGGCACGGTAACTGAGACCGTATAGCTATTGGCAACTGTAAGTAGTCCAAACGTGTAGTAACCGTTGGCGTCGGTCGTTGTCGTTGCGGACGGAACGCCCGTTAGGTTTACGGTTGCGCTGGGGATAGGATTCCCAAAGTCGTCTAGTACGCGGCCGATGATTGTCGGATCGGCGATCTGCGTGACGAAAGCGTCAAGATTGCCTCCTGGGGTTGACTGGAAAGCACCCGCAGTGGTCGGGAATTCAACTCGGGCGAAGCCGGTAACAAAGGCGTTGCCAGCGCCGTCCAGCGCTATACCGTAACCCCCCTCGTCAAAACTAACGCTAGCCCTGCCGAGTCGTATGGAATACACCAGCGTGTTGCCGGACGGCGAGAACTTGGTCACAAACAGACCGCCGGTGGTCGAGCCAGGGATCGAAAGAGGAGAGGAAAGCGGAAAGTTCGTCGACTCTGTATGACCAGTCACGTACGCATTACCCACCTCATTCACCGCCACAGCAATCCCCGTATCTGCGGTGCTGAGGTTGCTGCCGCCAAGATAGGTCGAGTAAATCAACGCCGAACCAGTCGCGTTTAGTTTGGTCAGAAAAGCGTCAACATAGCCGGCATTGTTAGGTTGGAATGCATTGGCCACCGGGAAGTTTGTCGACTTGGTATATCCGGTGACGTAAGCATTGCCGTCCACATCGATCGCTATTGCTTTGCTGCCCCTGGCGACTGCGTTACCACCGTAATCCTGGTCACTACCGCCGAGATAAGTAGAGTAAATCCGCGAAGCGGCGCCCGAGAGATTAGTGTTGAATTTTGCCACGAACGCATCCTGCGGTCCGCCACCAAAGGTTGTTTGGAAAGCGCCGGGCGAGGTGAAGTTCGTCGAAGTTGAATTTGTATAGCCGGTTATATAAGCATTGCCCGTCAAATCAACGGTGATCGCTCGGCCTTCCGCGAATCCGGTGGGGCCAAGGTACGTTGAATACTGCAACGCTACTATGCTACCGCCCACAAACGTGTTCAGCTTAGTTAAAAAACCGGCGTTGGTTGAGGTGGAACTGAAAGCACTGGCGGTCAAAGGAAAGCCGGCGCCCGCCTGGCCGGTCACATAGGCATTGTACTCGTTGTCGGCCGCGATGCCGAAGCCGCGCGACGATTGCGTGCCACTAAGGTACGTCGAATAGATGAGGTGCCCGGTGAAATTGAGCCTCGCAACAAACGCGGTGTCAACACTGCCGTTGAGCTTGGTGGGTTGCAGGGCGGTCGCAGTAGTGGGGAAGTCACTGGAATTCGTCACACCGGTCACATACACGTTTTCCCCTCCATCGACCGCGATGTCATAGCCGTGCTCAAGAGCGGTGGTGCCACCCAGGAAGGTTGAATAGACCAACGCTGAGCCGGACAGGTTGAACCTGGTGATGAATATGTCGTCGACGCCAAGGAAGGGCTGGTTGGAATTGAGCGTTGGAAAAGTAGCCGACCCAGCATCGCCGACCACGTAGACGCCGCCCGATGAGTCGACCGCGATGCCATTTCCGCTGTCCTGTCCGGTCCCACCAAGGTACGTGGAATAGACCAGAACAGGATCGATGACAAGCGGCTGGGTCCGATCATAGTTTCCCACTTCGAAACCAACATTTCGTCGATTCTTCAGGACATAGTTGCCCTCTACTTCACGCCGCGCGCCATGAACCAGTTGGTAGATCACCGGCTTATGAAGCCGCACCTGGCCGCCTGCCGTCTCCAGCACGAGATTGCCGGTTGCGTCGGTGCTTATATTTTTTGCACCGTCAAAGGCGAGGTTAATCACTCTGGGATCGGCGTTTGGAGCAACCACGAAGTCGTTCTCCAGTTGCCGTTGATTGCCGTAGTAAACCAGATCCACGCCTTTGTAAATATCCTGGTAGTAAACGCTGGCGTAAGTCGAAACATTGACCTGCCATTTCTTTGGATCATTGCCGATGAAGTAGTTGCTCTTGCCGGGAAGCTGATCGCGTCCTTCGACTTTCGCCGCTGGGTTGGCTCCCACCAGTGTCATGCTCAAGACACTTGCCCTGCGTTGCACGCTGGCACGCTTTTCCGACGCTGCTGCCTCTGGTGTTCGCTGCTGCAGCGAAAGCACTGCCTTGGTTGGAGTCAGGAAGAGTGTGTAACCAGCTCCGCGAGAAAGAAACTGAACTTGAGCGTCCGTCTGGCCCTGGTTAACCTCGAAACTGAGCGGGAGCTTGCCGTATGACTCGGTCGTACGCAGCCGGGTCGTTTCGTCCGCCTTGGCGACCGGCGCAAGATTCGGTAGATGAGACCGCGACTCGCTACCCTGGGCACCTCGCTGCTCAGATATTGCCGCTCGCGACGCATGGCTCGGGGACTGACTGAGCAGAACAAACCCGATTGCCAGAGCGACAACAATAAGCAGGAGCCCCAGCCGAACCGATTCATTTCTCGCAAAACGAGTGTAAGACATGATCCTTCTCCTTCTGTGCCTAACTACCAAAAACATTTAGCCTAAATTGTCTATGCGGACATTATGGGACTGCTGCATTTCTTGGTTTGGCTCTCCTGCATGACTGAGTTGCTTGAGAGCCGCTCATTTTCCACCATCAAAGCTATTAATCCGGAAAAGCCCGGTGATACCGATAAAGGCCTCTTCTGTGCTCAATCGACTCCGCTCGTCGTGGAGTACCGTTGAATTTGAATAGCAAACACTTCTCAAAAACACTCAAGCTCAGAGTTTTCGCGCCGGCTTACCTGAATGGACTGTTTTGCAACTCTTTCCCCTATCTAAATACGCGCAAGGGGTGTAAGAATTAGTGCAAGTCAGCTTTGAGAGTGATTTTCAGGCGGAAATATGGAGACTTCGACAGACGAGGTTACCCGCTTGCTTCGGGATTGGGGCGGCGGCAATGAGCAGGCGCTCGAGCAATTGGTGCCTTTGATTTACGACGAATTGCGCCGCATGGCTCACAACTCTCTTTATCGCGAGCGGCCGGGCCATACCTTGCAAACCACCGCGTTGGTCCACGAAGCCTACCTCAAGCTCATTGATCAGCGAGACGCGCGCTGGCAAAATCGGGCACACTTCTTTGCCATCGCAGCGCAGGCCATGCGACGAATCTTGGTCGATAGCGCGCGTCGTCATACGGCTTTGAAGCGGGGAGGCGTGGCCGAAAATCTACCCCTGGAGAACGCCGCTAATATTTCGCTGGAACCTGATCCCATTTTGCTTCCGCTCGATGAAGCGCTCAACAGATTAGCTGAAATTGATCCCGAGCAGAGTCGCATCGTCGAGCTGCGTTTCTTTGGCGGGCTGACTATTGAAGAGACCGCAGAAGTAATGAAGCGTTCGTCTGACACCATCAAACGCGATTGGGCCATGGCCCGGGCGTGGCTGCGGCAGGCGCTGACCGACTCAGAGGCGCGGGAAGCTCAAAATTCCGGCAAGTAAGTCTTAAAATATTCGCCAATATTGCTCTTGTCTGCGCGTTAGTTAGTAAGGGGCACTGATTTCATCCCAGAGGGGTGAGATGTTTATAGATCGCGTTGCAAAAACTTCCTGCTCCGTTTGAAGGAGCGGAGCGAGCTCGCGTGATAAAAGATCCAGTTGTCTTCCGCTCCTTCGAACTGAGCCAGTAGTGACGCGAAGCTCGTGACCATAAACATTTCGCTCCTACCGGAGCGAGGACATTCACCCGCGTTTATCAGCGGCTGCTTTTAGATCCAATGAACGCTGAAACCTGGCAACAACTCAAGCCTCTCTTTCACGCTGCCCTCGAATTGGGGCCGGCGGAACGAAGTGCGTTTCTCGCGTCCGCCTGCAAGGATGATGGCGAGTTACGTGTTCAAGTTGAGAAGTTGCTGGCTGCGCATGATGAGCCCGGGGACTTCCTCGTCTCTCCAGCGCTGGTAAAAGCAGGCAGGATCTCGGCCGACGCCGAGCTGCTGAACCTAGACGGAGTTGAACGAGCAGGGCAGCGCGTTGGCGCTTACGAGATCATTCGCGAGATCGGGCACGGGGGAATGGGCACAGTTTTTCTCGCCGTCCGCGCCGATGATGAGTATCGCAAGCAGGTCGCCATCAAACTCGTAAAGCGAGGCATGGACACCGATATGATCCTGCGTCGCTTCATGATGGAGCGACAGATCCTCGCGAATCTCGAACACCCAAACATTGCTCGACTGCTTGACGGCGGTTCGACGCCGGATGGACTGCCTTACTTCGTTATGGAATACGTCGAAGGTCAGCCGATTGACGAATACTGCGACACTCAGCGGTTCAGCACGGCTGAACGTTTAGAGTTGTTTCGCCAGGTCTGCGCCGCGTTGCAATACGCGCATCAGAATCTGGTAGTTCATCGCGACATCAAACCGAGCAATATTCTGGTGACCGCTGAAGGCGTGCCCAAGTTACTCGATTTCGGTATCGCGAAACTGCTGAGTCCGGGTTGGGCCACCGACACAGGCGACGTGACTGCCAGCATGGTGCGGCTGATGACGCCTGAGTATGCCAGCCCCGAGCAGTTACGCGGCTTGGGTATCACGACGGCCAGCGATGTCTATAGCCTGGGAATCGTTTTGTACGAACTCCTGAGTGGACATCACCCCTACCGTCTGGCGAGTCGACTGCCGGAAGAGATGGCGGAAGCTATCTTGCGCAAAGAGCCACCCAAGCCCAGCGTCGTGATTACGCGCACTGAAACAGAGCGCTCCCCGACAAGCCCGAAGCCAGCGGCGATCACGCCAGAGTCGGTGAGCCAAACGCGTGAAGGAACGATAGAGAAACTGCGCCGGCGGCTTTCCGGCGATCTGGACAACATCGTGCTCAAGGCCCTGCGCAAAGAACCCGAGCGTCGTTACGCGTCAGTGCAGGAATTCGCCGAAGACATCCGCCGCCATCTTGAAGGCCTGCCGGTTACGGCGAGTCCAGACACGTTTGGCTATCGCGCCCGCAAGTTTACTCAGAGACACAAAGGCGGAGTGCTAGCCGCGGCGGTTGTGGTTATCACTTTGTTGACGGCGACTTCCATCACCACCTGGCAAGCGCGTGTGGCGCGAAGCGAACGCGCTAAAGCCGAACGGCGTTTCAACGATGTTCGCCAACTGGCGCACTCGATGGTGTTTGAACTTCATGACTCGATCCAAAACTTGCCGGGCTCAACGCCGTCCCGCGAATTGCTGGTCAGCCGCGCTTTAGAGTATTTGGACAAGTTGGCGAGCGAGGCCGGAAAGGAGCCTTCGTTACAACTCGAATTAGCCGCGGCTTACGACAAGATTGGCGACATTCAAGGCGGCTTCGGGACTTCGCATTTAGGGCAGCGTCAAAAAGCCGGCGAAAGTTATCGTAAGGCCTTGGCGATCAGAGAAGCGTTAGTGACTGAAGCACCGGACAATGTGGATTTTCGTCAAAAACTCTCAACCAGTTACACCAAGCTGGGAGACATTCTGTGGGTTGAGGTCGATATCAACGGGGCCCTTCAATTCTATGGCAAGGCTTTAGCAACAAATAATAAGCTTGCCGCCGAATTTCCAAACGACACCCAGATTCGGCTCGACTTAGCTAAGTCTTACGAGAATTTCGGATACATGCAAGGAGCAAACGGTCGTGCGGACGAAGCCCTGGAGAATCTTCGCAAAGCCGTAGTAATTATGGAAGAGTTAGCTGCCGCTGACCCGAACAACACGAAACTCCAATATGAGCTGGCGTCCTCTTACGATAAGGTCGCGGAGATCCTGACGGGCTTGACACCGAATCATGCTGAAGCGCTCATACTCATGCGCAAGGCTCAAAAAATCGGAGAAACGCTGCTCGCCGCTGATCCACTCAGCACAAAGTTGCGGCGAGGCCAGGCGGTTGGTGATTTCAATGTGGCCATGGTTTCAGCAAAACTCGGAGATACCAAAACGGGTTTAGATAGTTCGCGTAAAGCGCTGTCAATTTTCACTGAGATGTTGTCCGCCGACCCGCAAAACGACGAGTTTCGTCAGGCAGTGGCATCGATACAGACTTTTGTCTGCGAGATGATGATCAAGAACGGAAATGCTGCCGAAGCGATCAAGCTACTCAGTGAATCTCTCCTGACACTAGAGAAGTCATTCGCCGCTTCGCCGACCGATGAAACAGCTCACTTTCGCATTGGCAACGTACAGGCCGGCTTGGGGCAAGGCCACGCCGCGCTGGCTGCTGATGACAAGACTTCGGCAGAAAAGCGTTTGACTCATTGGCGCGAAGCTCGTACGTGGTTTCAGAAGAGTCAGGAAATCTTCCAGGGTTTTCGTGATGCTGGAAAACTAACGGGAGAAGACAGTGCCAAACTTGATGCTGTCACTGAAGAAATCGGCAAGTGTGACACCGCGATCGCCCGGCTAACGAAAAAGTGAGCACTTTAGTGATTTTGGACAATAGTTTTCTGGGAGTTGCCTCCTGCACGCTCACCTTATGAGAACCCGCTCTCGCATTCCCGCACAATCCGAAAATACCAGAGGGAGCTCTCTATAATATGGCGGTGTACCTGTGGAAGCGTTATGCCGTGCATCGTGAAACGCCGATCGTCTACTAACGGGGGCTGCGCAGTTTACGTCTCAAGCCCGTACTTGACTATATTGCAAACTCCTCATCGGAAGTTGCGGCTGGCCGAATGCGGAACCGGGGAGGGTTCAGCTAAGAATGTGACTCCTCACAGCCCAAATCTTCGTCGATACTCGCCGGACAGGATGAAAGCCTTCACCATTTCTGCTCGTTCGAAGTTGCCTTCAAACTCGTTCAGCTTGTTCAGCCAGAAATGGAAACCACTCTCGTCCGGGTCGCGCCGCAGGTAGCCGAAGTATTCCATCATCACAAACACTTCGTTGCGCTTCGCCGCTGCAAAGCGATCGTTCTCGGCGATTTGTCTCAGCACGTCGGCTCGCGTTGCGGTGCCGTCAGTCAAACTACTTACCAGCGTCTCGCGCTCGCCCAAGGTGAAGCTCACTCCCGCGTGCGACATCAACGCATCGACATAGTCGCCGCTCGATAGTCCGTCGTAGGCCCCACGGAAGGCCGCCCGGTTGACAAAGGCAGCGACAAAGGCTTGTTTGTTTGTTTCCAACTGCCGCGCCCAGTCGCCGGAACCTACGATAACGTTACGCCCGACTGTGGCGGTGTCAGGCATGAACTCGGCGAATTGAGGACGAACCCCGTAACTTGCCCGGTAGAGTCCATCAACGAGACCGCCTGTTTGCTGAAACTCTATCGAGAGGAAGTAGGCTGCCGACACATTGATCCTTCTGCGCTCGACGCAGCCCGCGTCATTGCCACACTCGAACATCTGATCGCTCCAGAAGTTGAACCCACTTTGGTCTGGCTCGCGACTGAGGAAATCGAGATAGTGTTGCCGCACGAAAAACTCCGGCGTGTCGAGTGGACTCGCAGTTATGACCGCCTCTAGATTAGCCGTGAACACGGCGTCAGTGTTATTGCTGACAAGTGAACAGGCGTGCGTTGCCGGACTGAAGGTGAAATTTATGCGCGCCGGTGTGACGACATAAAACCCGTTCGCTTCCAGATCATCGAATTCGTAAAAACCTTGACTGTTGGTGATCGTGCGATCAGTGCGTGCGCCGCTCAACCTGACAACCACGCCCGCCAGTGGCGAACCGTCGCCGGTTGTCACGCGCCCGGCGATTGAAACATTCGCCGCCGTCGGTGGTGCGGCAAGGAACTCGTATGCGCCGATGTCAACTGGGCCGCCCGCGATTCGCGGCGCGAAAAAGCGTTGGTCAGCGGTCAGCGGGGAGTTGTCGAACGGGTCAACGGCTTTGGCGTTGTCGCCCGCGTTGATTGCCAGACCGCCCGCCGTTAAAGCGTGCGTCGGAGTCGGACCGCCGTTGTTTTGCAAAATACCAAGCAGCGGATTTTGGTCGCGGATGTCGCTCGGCTGATACGTTATCGGAGCGTTGGTCGCGGTCGAATCGCCCACCGAATCGCCGATGAAGTTGTTGCCCGCGCTGGTGGTAGTATTGAAATTAAGAATTTCGGGATAGTTACGCGCGTTGTTTCCGGCGACGATGGTATTGCCCAGGTTGAACGAAGAGCCCGCTACCTCAATTCCGCCTCCTGCGTCTGCCGTATTGTTTGTAATGGTCGAATTGCGGAACGTCGCCGTACTGCTGCTGAGGAAAACGCCGCCGGCTTGACCGTTGCCGCTGATTATCGTGTTGCCGGAGATGGTGGTATTTGCCACAAACAGCGTTCCGTTCTCTAGCAGTAAACCGCCGCTGGTGGTTATGGCCGAATTGTTGGAGATGGTGGAGTTGAGAATGCGATGATTTGCGCCGCCGCTGAGGAAAATGCCGCCTCCCCTATCCCCGGAATTATTGTTTTGGACAAGAACCGCGTTCAGCACGAGCGTGCCGCCGCTTGCGAAAATCGCACCGCCGTCCGGACCGACTCCGCCGGCACTGCCGCCGCCTTGCAGCGTTACTCGGCTGATGGTTACGGTTGCCGCGTTGTTTGTAGAAAAGATGCGGTTTGAACCCGCGCCGCCGTCAATAGTCAACTTGTTCGCGCCGTGTCCGGTAATCTCGAGCGTCCCAGTTAAGCCGCTTATCGGGATTTCAACGCCCGTAGTGAGCGTGATTGTCGCGTTTATCAAACTCGCGGCAAAGTTAATGGAGTCGTTGCCGGAGAGCGCGTTTGCTTCCTGGACTGCCGCCCGCAAAGTGCAATTGCCAGCTGCGTCGGCGCAGATGCCGTTGCCCGCCGCAACATCCGAAGTGTCGGCGTTGTTATTGACCGTGAAATTTGCTGCTCGTGCCGCGCCGACTAATAAAAAAACGAAAACGAACGATAGTAAAATGCGAACAAAACTAACGGATTTCATAATTCTGGAACTCCTTTTCAGTTTGAAATAAACCAAGGATCGTTTTGTTCTCCTTGACCAATAACGCGCAACTCGCAGCGCAAATCCGTCATCGCCGAGAAATATTGGCGAAGCGCTTCGATTGCTTTCCCCAAGCGGCTTCAGTCCTGTTCTCTAATCATTAACGCGAGACTTGCAGCACAGATCCGGCACTGCTGTGAGGAAATAGTTTGACATTGGTAGGTAAGGACGGCGGCAGTTACAATGCCCGGGCCTTTCAGGAAAGATCCCTGTTGTGTAGGTGTAGTCAAAGCTGTACAAAATCAGGATGTCCGGAACCTCAGCCATTGACGTGACCCAACTGCTCGCTGCCTGGAGCGATGGCGACCGCTCGGCGCTCGACCAACTCCTGCCTCTGGTCAAGGACGAACTACACCGGCTGGCCCATCGCTATATGAGTCGCGAGCGGCAAGACCACACACTGCAGACGACTGCGCTCGTGAATGAGGCCTATCTGAAGCTCATTGATCAGAGGGTTGTACGCTGGCAAAATCGGGCCCACTTCTTTGGTATTGCCGCTCAGATCATGCGGCGGATTCTGATCGATCACGCCCGCAAACACCTCGGTCCGCAGCGCGGCGGCGGCAACACAATTTCTCTGGAAACGGTTGCGGTCGTCAGCGATGAGCGCGCCGCAGAATTAGTGGCGCTCGACGATGCCCTCAGGAGTCTTAGTGAAGTTGACGAGCGCAAGGGTCGGGTAGTTGAGTTGCGCTACTTCGGAGGTCTCAGCCTCGAGGAGACCGCCGAAGTCCTGAGTGTTTCGGTTGATACGATCACGCGCGACTGGCGCCGAGCCAAGGCCTTCTTACGCAGAGAGCTCAGTCAAAGCTAAAAATGACCACTCCGCAACGCTGGAAAACAATCGACGAGATCTTTGCTGCGGCGCTGGAGCTGGAGCCGTTGGGCCGTCCTGCGTTTCTCACGCAGGCGTGTGGCAGCGATGAAAAACTGCGCCAGGAAGTTGAATCGTTGCTGGCTCACGATGTTCCCGAGAGTCTCGTCGGTAAACAAGCCGTCGAGGAAGCTACTCAACTGCTCGGACCCGCCGCGCAGCCGAAGCTACAAAACCAGCACATCGGTCCGTACCAGGTTATCCGGTCGCTCGGAGCCGGCGCTATGGGTCATGTCTATCTCGCTCATGACAAGCGACTAAATCGTCAAGTGGCTGTGAAGCTGCTTTCCTTCTATGACGTCAGTCAGGAGGAACGGATTCGTCGCTTCCGCCGCGAAGCACTCGCTGCCTCGGCCCTCAATCACCCAAACATTCTCACCATCTACGAAATCGGCGAGGCGGATGATAATCATTTCATCGCCACCGAATTTGTCGACGGCCAGACACTGCATGAACTGATTTCCAAGGGCGACGTGCCCGCCGCCACTGCAGTTGATATTGTCAGCCAGATAGCAAAAGCGCTTGCCGCCGCTCATGCCGCCGGAATCGTGCACCGCGACATCAAGCCGGCAAACATCATGCTGCGCGCCGATGGCCTGGTTAAAGTGCTCGACTTTGGGATCGCGAAATACAGCCAACCAGACGATACCGATCCAGATAAGGATGCATCCCTCTTAACAAATCCCGGGGCGGTGATTGGCACTGCGGCTTACATGTCGCCGGAGCAGGCGCGCGGGAATCCTATAGATCCGCGCACCGATATCTGGAGCCTCGGCGTGATTTTTTATGAGTTGGTAGCTGGCCGCCGACCTTTTGAAGGCGGGACACCGATGGATCTGATTTCTGCTGTCCTTCAACAGCAACCACCTCCCTGTTCTCTTCACAAGTCCGTTGCCCCTGAACTTGAACGGATCATATTGAAGTCTTTAGAAAAGGACAGGGAGAAGCGATACCAAACTGCGACTGAGTTGCTCACCAAACTGAAACAACTGAGCCACAGTCTGGAGCTAATTCACGAGAAGCAAGCCAATCCCGGGCAACAGCATCATCCGGAAACCGTGATCCAGGCCTCCCAGCCCGATCGCACGAGTGAAGATCGCCCGACGATCACATCCAGTGCGAAATACGCTTCCGGCAACTTCTTACGACACAAGTACGCAGTAGGTTTAGTTTCGCTCGCAATTATTATCGCAGCCGTCACATTCAGCTATTACCGATTTTTTCAGCCTGGTCACTCCTCAATTGAATCAGTCGCCGTGCTTCCGTTTGTCAACGACAGCGGAAACAGTGATCTCGAATATTTGTCAGACGGCATGACTGACTCGCTGATCAATAGCCTCTCACAACTTCCGCACCTGTCCGTTAAAGCGCGCAGCTCAGTGTTCCGCTACAAGGGGAAAGAACTGGATTCGCAACGCATCGCTTCAGAGTTATCCGTGCAGGCAATTCTGACCGGGAGAGTTGTGCAACGGGGCGCAGACTTGACGTTGTATCTGTCGTTGGTCGACGCGCGTACGAACAATCAACTGTGGGGTGAGCAATACGATCGAAAGCTGACAGATATCGTGACCCTGCAAAAGGAGATTGCGCTTGATGTTTCAAATAAATTGCGAGTGAAATTATCGGGTTCGGAAGAGCAGAAAGTTGCGAAGAACTACACGGCAAATGTCGAAGCGTACCAACTTTACCTCAAGGGTCGTTTCCACGTTTATAAGCTGACACCACCAGAAGTCCAACAAGGCATCGCATATTTCCAACAGGCCATTCAACGTGACCCAAACTATGCGCTGGCCTACGTTGGGCTCTCGGAGGCGTATCGTTCCCTTGCGCTTGGCGTAGAAGTAAGCCCAACCGAGTTTCTTCCGAAGTCGAGAGATGCGGCGCAAAAGGCATTGGACATTGACGACGGACTTCCCGAAGCTCATACAGCTCTCGGAGCCACCATATTTTGGCACGATTGGAATTGGAACGAAGCGGAGAATCAATACAAACGGGGCTTAGAACTCAATCCGAGTAGCGCCGACACGCATCTGTTCTACGCTCACCTACTTTCAAACACAGGACGGCATTCAGAAGCACTGGTTGAAATAAAACGCGCTAGAGAACTTGACCCTCTCAATCCATTCCTAAATGCCCTCGAAGGACAATTTCTGCTTCACGCGGGAAAAACCGACGAGGCGTTGGCGAGACTACGGGAGACTTTTGAACTCGCCCCTGGTTTCTGGCTTCCTCATGCCTTTGCCTCCAGCGCTTATATCGAAAAAGGAATGTTTGCCGAAGCCATCGCTGAAGCCCAGCGAGCGCGAGAGCTGTCAGGCGTGCAAACTTTTTCATTCGCCCTGGAGGGTTACGCGCTGGCGAAGTTGGGCAAACGCGATGAGGCACGTGCCGTCCTCGACGGGTTGCTAAAACTGTCCAAAGAGCGGTTTGTTCCGCCTTACCACATCGCGCTGCTCTACAACGGGGTTGGCGAGCCGGACCATGCACTGGCTTGGTTGGAAAAAGGTTATGAACAGCGCGACCCGAAAATGGCTTTTCTGAAAGTCGAGCCGAAATGGAATAATTTGCGCGCCGACCCGCGCTTTCAGAATTTGATGAAGCGTGTCGGCTTTTGACTCTTACGCAGATCGTTCAGCGCTAGCTGTCCCGCGCATACGCCGTGTGGTTGAAAACACAGTCCGCGATGAAAAGCGCGCCGCCAATTCCTCCAGGAGGGTGGGGATGTGATCGTTGAGCGTCGGAACGTCAAGATGCTTCGCCGAGGGGAGCTGCCGCACTTGTTCCCGCCAACGCGAAAGCAAAGCGTTGCCCTCGTGTTTGATCAGGCCGCCAGTAGGTTTCCATGTTCATTCCTGAAAATATTGCGCCCCGCGAAATATGGCCAGTCTTTTACATGTAACCTAATCTAGAGTAAGGTTGTCGAAATAGAGTGAGTTTACCCCCTTCTCTCAATTCCTCCGGAGCTATCCGGACTATCTGAGATCCACCGTATAGATTCCGAAGGAGATCATAAAGATGGGACTATTTGACAAGATGTTCGGACCGGGAGCCGAAGCCGCCACACAACAACCTGATGCTGGAAAACGCTTTAACGAACTGAAACAGAAGTATCAGACGGTGCTGACCACAGCCGACCAGCAGCAGATTCAATTTCAGAACCTGCATGTGCAGGACAATAAGCTCTTCATCAAAGGCACTGCGCCATCAGACGAGGCCAAGAACAAGTTTTGGGAGCAGATCAAACTGGTCAGTCCGAACCTGGATGACATCACTGCTGACATCAGTGTTGATTCAAGCCGTGCAGTTGGAGCTGCGGTTGGCGGCAGCCAGGGTGGCGAGACCTACACGGTCAAAGCCGGCGACACGCTTTCGAAGATCAGCAAGCAACTCTACGGCGATGCCAATGAGTACATGCGTATCTTCTACGCCAATCGGGGCAAGCTGAATGACCCGGAC
>JBDUDV010000087.1:0-15426 GCA_040002755.1 Acidobacteriota bacterium
TACTTCTGTCCCCGCAGCCGGCTGGCTTTGAGTTCTTCCCACTTCTCTTTCTGTTCTCCATCGAGCTGACTTGGCAGGGTTTCGACGGGAATGCCGTTCTGCTGGCAGAAGTGTCGCCAGAGAATAAAGCGCAGATCAAAGGCTCCGGTTTCATCGGAGATGATGTTGTCTACTGGAGGCGGTTCGTTGTTGTCCTTGCTCATTAATCTTCTTCTTCCAAAGTGGGATGGAGAAAGTTTAGCAGCTTTTGTGAAAATAGTTGACTCGACCGGGTCGCCGGCGAGGGAATGTTACGACGAGCTGAGCAGATAGATTGATCCAGTAGGCACCTGAACACCGCCCATGGGCTCTAGCGTGACCGCAAAAACTGCTGCGTCACGTGCAACGGTAGGAATCTGATCTTCAAGGGTTCCATTGCCGGCCGCGTCGAGAATAAACACTTTGCCCGGCATCTTTTTGTTGTCCTTGATGTACCAGAGTTGGTAGGCCATGCCTGCGGGCGCGCTGGGGAGTCCTTTGGCCATCAACATCGCATGTCCGGCTTTGTCGTAAGCGATCATCGCGTGCGCGCCGGGCGCGACATTCGTGCCGTTTAATTTCGCCATGTGAGAGTCGGGTGAACTCAATAGTTCGCCCAGCGCGTGCTCACGATCCAGTTGCGCCTGCGCTTGATTCATTTCTGCCCTGACCCGGGCCAGTTCACGCTGTGTATTTTGGTCCTTCTGCCACAACATAACGAGCGCAATGCTAAAGGCAACGAAGGCTATAACGGCTGCGATGGCGCCGAACGATCCGAGCGACAACCAGACATTTTTCAGCGGCGGCGTAAAGGCTCTTACGTTGTTGCCGGCCGGAGAGGCATCAGCGGAAACGTAGTTAGCTGGTACGCTACCGGCTCGACGCTCCGCACGAACAATTGCAAGTATTCCGCCGCGCACCCCAGCCGACGGCTCAAGCGGCTCAGCATCGAGGGCGAGCAGCGCGCTGGTGTCTTCCAACTCGCTCAGTTCAAACCGGCATTCGGCGCAGCTTTCAAGATGAGCATCTAGCGTGCGCGCATCTTCTGCATCAAGCGCAGTCAGCGTCTTTGCGGCCAGCAATTCTTTGTAGTTCTCGTGCGTCATCTTTCGCCGACCTGGCCTAAGTTCTCAAACTGCGATCCCAGGAGCGCACGCAGTTTGATCATCCCCGAACGCATGCGCGTCTTAATTGTTCCCAGCGGAGCATTCAGCTTCGTTGCTATTTCCGACTGCGTCAGCCCATCGAAGTAAGCGAGTACGAGCGTGTGTCGTTGCTCTTCAGTGAGTTTGGCCAGAGCCTGTCTCACCGTCTCTCGCTCGGCTACTTTGATCGTGTCAGACAGCGCGTCAGACACGGTTTCAGTTTGTTCCTGCGCAGCGCCGGTCGCCAAACGCTGGCGAGCGCCGAGCTGGCGGAGACGATCGATCGCCCGGCTGCGTGCCAGAGTTATGAGCCAGGTAAATGGACGTCCCCGGGTTTCGTCAAAGTCCTTCGCCCGCCGCCACACTTGAATGAATACATCCTGGAGAATGTCTTCCGCTTCTTCCCGGCTATTTAATATACGGACGAGCAGGCCGAATAGGATTACCCGGTAGGCGTCGTAAAGACGTGCCAACGCCGCTTCATCACCGCGCGCGACGGCATGAAGGAGCTCTACGTCCGCTGCTGATTCGGGTTGCACTCCCAACGACATTTGTTACTACCTTGTTATACGAGCGCTGGATGTTAACAGGATTGCCTGTCAGGGAAATAGAAAAGGGCGGGCGCGCAGATCCGCCCTTAACAACTGGAATGACGCAGTCAGCCTAGGCGATTGTTATCTCTTCGCTCAGATACACATCCTGAATTGCATTCAACAATTCGACGCCTTCGCTCATCGGTCGCTGGAATGCCTTACGACCCGAAATGAGTCCGGTGCCGCCGCCGCGCTTATTGATCACGGCGGTGCGGACCGCTTCCGCGAGATCGCTCGCGCCTTTTGACTCGCCGCCGGAGTTGATCAAACCGCAACGCCCCATGTAGCAATTGGCCACTTGGTAACGAACCATGTCGATCGGGTTGTCGCTGGTGAGTTTTTCGTTAACGAGCCTGCTGGTTTTGCCGTAAGTCTTGCCAAGCTGTTTTTCAACCGCCGCGTAGCCGCCGTTTCTTTCCGGAAGTTTCTGCTTGATGATGTCGGCTTGAATGGTCACGCCCAGATGGTTTGCTTGTCCGGTAAGATCCGACGAAGAATGCATGTCGCCTTCCGGCGTTTT
This sequence comes from Acidobacteriota bacterium, assembly GCA_040002755.1. Classification (GTDB taxonomy): domain Bacteria; phylum Acidobacteriota; class Blastocatellia; order Pyrinomonadales; family Pyrinomonadaceae; genus PSRF01. The sequence continues at coordinate 2,277 of JBDUDV010000087.1, forward strand.
GAATCCCGAATTGCGAATGTAACACCAGAGAATCGTGGCCATACCGAGTTCATGCGCTTGAGCGAAAGCCCGGCTGATTTCCGTTAGCTGTCGCGTTGATTCGTCAGAGCCAAAGTAGATGGTCGCGCCTACTGCCACCGCTCCCATGTCCCACGCTTCTTTCACAGTGCCAAACAAAACCTGGTCAAACTTGTTCGGTAATGTCAGTAGCTCGTTGTGATTGATCTTCACGATGAAGGGAATCTTGTGCGCAAACTTGCGCGAGACCGCCCCCAACACTCCAAACGTGGAAGCGACGGCATTGCAGCCCCCTTCGATCGCCAACTTCACGATGTTTTCCGGATCGAAGTATTGCGGGTTTGGAGCAAATGAAGCGCCGGCTGAATGCTCGATGCCCTGATCGACCGGCAGGATTGAAAGATATCCAGTGCCTGCGAGCCGGCCATTGTCGAAGAGCGACTGCAGGGAACGCAAGACCGATGGCGTGCGATCCGAATACGCCCAAACGCGATCAATAAAATCTGGACCGGGCAGACTAATTTGACCTTTGTCTATCGTTTCCGACTTATGATCGAGCAGTGTTCGTGCGCTGTCGCCCAGGAGCTCTTCAATCCGGTCAAGGGTGGTCGTTGCTCGCTTTAGTTCGGTAGCCACTATTCCTGTCCTCCTGGTTTTTGACTGGCTTGGCAATCTCAAGTGTGGAAATATCCAGCGAATCGAGCGAATTGTAGCATATTAGCCCGGCCTCCGCCGTGTGGCCCAGGCCATAGCCTGACCTGCATTGAGGTGGTAACACTAAGCAGCCGACGCATGCTGTCTTGTGCGCGTGGGTGAAGAAGTCGAGATTGCATCGCCAACTCCATCTGGTTTAAAATCCCGCTTGGTTGTTCTTCAAAAGTAGTTCCGCAGCCGGCTGACGCGCACCTCGCAAGTCGGTCGAGAGTTCCAAATCCAGAGTCTACCGCAATAAAGTTTTTTCAGGAGTCTAGTCATGAAATTTATGCCTCGCTTCATTTTCCCTTTGCTCTTGGTCTGTCTTGGGTGCGCTTTTCCGGCCGCAGTGTTTGCCGGCGACGAATGGCGGCCCGTAGCCCCGGCTGACCTGGCGCTCAAGGCGCCGCTGGTTGAAAAGGACGCGGACGCAGAAGCGATCTTCTGGGAAGTAAGGGTAGACGATAGCGTGCTCGAGGAACTCTCTTTAAGAAACTATATTCGCATCAAAGTCTTCACCGATCGCGGTAAAGAGTCGCAAAGCAAGATAGATCTTCCGTACCTGGGATCCAACCGAATCAAGGACATCGCAGCCCGCGTGATTAAGGCCGACGGAACTATCGTCGAGTTGAAGAAAGAAGATGTCTTCGAACGTACGATCGTCAAGGCCAACGGCGTCAAGGTCAAAGCCAAATCTTTTGCACTGCCAGGAGTGGAGCCCGGCTGCATCGTGGAATATCGCTGGCGCGAGGTACGCCCTGGCGGCAGCGCTAATCGACTGCGACTACAGTTTCAACGCGACATTCCCGCCGAGAGCGTCACCTATTTCCTCAAGCCCTACAGAGGCATGCGGTACATGCCCTTCAATACTGGTGAAACTAAGTTTGTTAATGATAAAGACGGCTTTTCCAGAATGTCGCTAAACAATGTTCCGGCATTTCATGAAGAACCGCAGATGCCGCCTGAAGATCAGGTGCGCTCCTGGGTCTTCCTTTACTACACGGAAACGGAAGATACCAAAATCGAAGCAGAGAAGTTTTGGAAGGACAAGGGCAGAACTTTTTATGAAGTCTTCAAAGACTCTATGAAAGCAAATGACGATGTGAAGGCCGCGATTCCGGGCATTGTGGGCGACGCGGTCACCCCGGAAGAAAAGCTGCAGCGCATTTACGATTTCTGCCGCATAAAGATTAAGAACACCAGCGACGATGCCTCCGGAATGTCTGACGACGAACGAAAGAAACTTAAGGAAAACAAGTCGGCCGCCGATACTTTGAAACGCAGTATGGGCTCGGGCCTGGACATCGACATGCTTTTTGCAGCCCTTGCCAGGGCGGCTGGATTCGATGCCCGCCTGGCGTTGTCGGGAAATCGCGAAGATCTGTTTTTCAATCGGGGGCTTACTAATGTCTCCTTCCTTGGCTCATCGTTTATCGCCGTGAAAGTGGGCGAGCAATGGGAGTATTTCAGCCCGGCCGAAATGTATACAACGTTTGGAATGCTGGGTTGGCCAGAGGAGAATCAGGAAACTCTCATCACAGATCCTAAAGACCCAATCTGGGTAACGACAGCAACCTCGCCGCCGGAGAAATCAGTGGAAAAACGTACAGCGAAACTCTCCCTACTTGAGGACGGCACGCTCGAAGGTGATGTGCGAATTGAATACTCCGGGCACCTGGGTTTCGATAAAAAGGAATACAACGATGACGACTCACCATCCGAGCGCGAAGAAACTTTGCGCGGCAGCATCAAGCGGCGAATCAGCAACGCCGAGGTTTCCAACATTCAGATTGAGAATGTAGCCGACCTGGTCAAGCCGTTTGCCTATGCCTACCACATTCGCGTTCCTGGTTACGCCCAGCGAACCGGCAAGAGGATTTTCCTGCAGCCCGCTTTCTTTGAGCACGGTGTCGCACCGCTGTTCTCAGCGAGTGATCGCAAGCAGGCTGTTTACTTTCACTATCCCTGGCTCGAACAGGACGAAGTCATGATTCAACTGCCCGCCGGTTACGCGCTGGACAATGCCGACGCGCCTGCTCCGCTGCGCTCGGCCCCGGTAACCGAATACATACCGTCGATTGGGATCTCGAAGGACGGTAAGACAATGCTTTACAAGCGTCGATTTTTCTTCGGCGGCGGCGGAAACATCATCTTCCCGGTCACTTCTTACTCGAACCTGAAGACCCTTTTCGAAATAATAAATAAAGCGGACAATCACACCATCACGCTGAAGCAGGCCGCAACTACAGCCAGCAACTAGGAAAATGCTTTTTGCCCGGACATAGGTTTACCAGGAGTTGACCCACATGTTTTTACGCGTTGTCGGACTATGTTTTGTCCTCACTGTTTTCGTCACCCCAATCCTTGCCGCCGATGAGGCGCCCGCGTGGTTGCAGCAAGCGGCTTCCATCAAGGTTCCCAGCTACGATAAGGAAGTGCCGGCGGTGGTGCTAACGAAGGAGCAGGCGGTTACGGTCAACGAAGACGGACGAGTTGTTACTGTAACGACTTATGCTGTTCGCATTCTCGCGCGCGAAGGCCGTGATTATGCGGGAGCTGCTGAACTTTACCTTACTAACAGCGGCAAAGTTCGTGAGCTGCATGCCTGGTTGATTAGGGCCAATGGCAGCGTGAAAAAGTATGGCAGCGACGATGTCGTAGATCGAATTTCAGATCCTAACGATATTTATGACGAGTATCGTGTGAAAATGATTGATGGATCCCGCGACGCTGATGCCGGGACTGTTTTCGGCTACCAGTCGATAAGTGAAGAGCGTCCGCTTTTTAATCAGGACCTTTGGGGTTTCCAGAATCGACTCCCGACGCTGGTCTCCCGATACAGCCTCGCCCTTCCAAACGGTTGGCGCGCGACCAGCGTTACTTTCAATCATGAGAAGCTTGAGCCAAACGTAAGTGGCTCGACCTACACGTGGGAGTTGCGCGACCTCGCCCCAATCAGACGAGAACCCGCCAGTCCCGTGGTCGCCAACCTTGCCGCCCAGTTGGCTGTAAATTATTTCGTGGCCGATAGCGGATCGTCGTCGGCTGCCAGGACTTTTGAAACGTGGGTGCAGGTTTCACGTTGGGTGACCGACCTGCACGACGCCCAGGCGGTTCCTGATGCGACTGTGGCCGCGAAGGCTCGTGAGTTAACGGCGAACTCCAAAACCGAATTGGATCGAATTCGGGCCATCGGGCAGTTTGTGCAGCATCTGCAGTACATCTCGATTGATATCGGCGTCGGCAAGGGAAACGGTTACCGGCCACATCCGGCTTCGCAAGTGCTTGCCAAGGCCTATGGCGATTGCAAAGACAAAGCCAACCTCATGCGAGCCATGCTCAAAGCAGTGAACATTACCGCTTACCCGATTGTGATTTTCCTGGGCGACTCTAAACATGTGCGGGAAGAGTGGGCTTCGCCCAGCCAGTTCAACCACTGCATTATTGCCGTCAAGGTAAGCGATGAAACTCAGGCGTCTACTATCATTCAACATCCAGCGCTTGGCCGGCTGCTCGTATTTGATGCAACCGATGAACACACCGTCGTCGGTGATCTGCCTGATGAGGAACAGGGAAGCCTGGCTCTAATCGTCGCAGGAGATTCCGGTACTCTCACCCGGATGCCGACAATGCCTCCGGAGTCCAGCCAGTTAAATCGTCAGGCTGATGTGGTGCTGTCAGCAGCAGGCGACATAACGGCTACAGTAAAAGAAAGGTCTACTGGACAAGCAGCCGTGAATGAACGACGGCTGTTCCGTCAACTCTCGCCTGCCGATTACAAACAGACAATCGAAGAATGGTTGGCGCGTGGGACAACTACCGCAAAAGTGTCACGCGTTCAGCCGGTCGACAATGTTGACGGTGGTTTCGGTTTGGACGTGGACTTTTCAGCGATCGCATATGGCCAGCTAATGCAGGAGCGCTTGCTGGTTTTCAAACCCGCCATTGTCTCGCGACGGGAGTCGTTATTTCTGACCGAAGCAACGCGCAAGCAGCCAATTGTGCTCGACTCGCGCGCCTTTACTGAAACAGTGCGCGTGAAACTGCCCGCCGGTTTTGCAGTTGACGAACTGCCGGACGTCGTGAAGCTTGATACTTCGTTCGGTTCCTACAAGACGACCTATGAAGTGAAGAACGGAGAATTGGTGTTCGTCCGAGCCCTGGCCCAGCGGGCGGCGACGATCCCGGCTGATCAATATCAAGCGGTGCGAAGTTTCTTCGAAAAGATACGAGCGGCAGAACAGGCGCCGGTGGTGTTAGTCAAGAATTGATGCAGCGGATGAACGGTCCCACGTTGCAGCCTGCATAACTGCCAGGGATTCTCTTGCGAATCGCTTCTGTAACCTGCGAGCTAAGGGGAGCCCGAGCCTCACGAGCGGATGTTGCGGATGCGAGAAGGCGTAGATGTCATACCAAACAGAGTCGTCTTCAAGCTGTTCGATCGTAAATCTTTCCTCGCCACACTCCACATGATTCGGTAGCGTTCCGTACGCGAAACCAAAGCGCTTCACGGGTTCCTCGTCATCAATAACGTAGACAACGCGACAAGCACTGAGTGACCAGAATCCAAAAGTCTGCGCCCGGACCGCGACCATGCTTCCAATTTCAACCGGAATGTTTGGCGGAACGATTTTTACCCAACCCAGGTCAAACTGTTTCCAGCTTCGTAAGGCGGAAATGGCGCGTTGGTAAGCGGCTTCGCCATCGCCCAGCCGTATGCGGTTGTGGTCAACAGTGAAACCGGCGGGAGGAGTTTCGCTTTGCGTGGCGCCAACCTCGCGGTAAGTGAACGGAAGATCGCGCTGCGATGAAATGAACTGGCGGATCGTTCCGTCGGAAGGTTTGCGCGGGAGAAACATTCTTTTCGCTTCAATCGCTTTTCGCTTTATTGTTTGCTGCACGGGCGCGCGGATGATGATTATCGTAGGCGGCGCGCAGATGAAGATCAGTGATGTGCGTGTAGATTTGCGTAGTCGATATATCGCTATGGCCCAGCAGCGCCTGCACCGAACGCGAGTCGGCGCCATGTTGCAGCAGATGAGTGGCAAAGCTGTGACGCAAGGTATGCGGGGAAACGTGTTGTAAGCCGATCTTTTCGGCGTATATTTTTATCATCGTCCAGGCGAGCTGGCGCGTCAGCGGCTTGCCGCGGTGCAAGAAGAGATTCGGATGGGGCGACTTCCCATAACCTGCTTTGACTGATGCGTATTGCTGCAACCAGTGAATCGCGCTCTTGCCAATGGGCACGCGTCGCTCTTTGCTGCCTTTACCATGACAATTGACCACGCCGCTGTGCACATCAACTTCCGACTGCTTCAGATTAACCAGTTCGGAGACTCGCAGCCCGGCTGCATACATCAACTCCAACATCGCGCGGTCCCGTATGCCTGCTTCCGTCGAAATGTCAGGCGTTGCAAACAAGCCATCTATTTCTTCTTCGGTAAGAAACGTTGGCAGGTAGGAAAATTTTTGCGGCGTATCGAGATCTTCAGCCGGGTGATGCTTGATGTGGCCGTCGAGCATCAGATACTTGAAGAAACCGCGCGCGGCGCTGACCGCGCGCGCTACCGACGAAGGCGCCAACCCCTCGCGAGAAAGATTTGCGATCCATTTGCGTAAGTCCGGCCGCGTCAGCTCCGCCACCGGCTTGTCCACCTTGCTCGCCCAACGGTCCAGTCGCGTCAGATCTCTGCGGTAACTCTCGAGCGTATGACGCGCGAGTCCCTTCTCCACCTGCAGATAGGTGAGATGGTCTTTGACGAAGTCGCGCTGGGTTGTTGGCTTTGGCATTAAGAAGTCCCACAAACTTTGGTTAAGCGGACTGCATTATAGACGACGATTGATTGCGCGCGGGCTTTATTCGTAGCGCAGGCATTCGATAGGATCGAGACGAGAGGCTTTGCGAGCGGGCCAGACACCGAAGATGACGCCAACGCCGATGGAAACAGTAAGGCCCGAGATGACAGCCCAGGTTGGAATTGAAGCCGGCAGCGAAGGAACTGCCAGCATGATGATCTTACTAATGCCGACGGCGAGCACCACGCCGAGGATGCCGCCGAGGAACGTCAGTGTCATCGCTTCAAAGAGAAATTGACGCACAATATCTTTACGTCGCGCCCCGAGAGCTTTCCGCACGCCAATCTCTTTCGTTCGTTCGGTGACGCTCACCAGCATGATGTTCATCACGCCGATGCCGCCAACCAGGAGACCCAGGCTGGAGATCGCGATCGCGATTAATCCCACCATAGCGGTGATGCTGTCAAACTGTTCGATAAACTTGTCAGCAGTCTTAATATCGAAGTTATTCGGATCGCCAAACTTTACGTTGCGCCGCCGTCGCAGAATATCTTCCGACTGTTCCAGCGCTTCAGTCGTGCGGCCAGAGCGCGCCTTGATTACCAGCAACAAGTAGCCTTTTGCGGGCGCCACTTTCTGAGCCGTGCGAAACGGGATAAAGACGGCATTGTCTTCTTCGTTCTCGCCAAAGAACCCGGCCTTTCTTTTCTCAAGTACGCCCACGATTTCGAAGTTGATCCCGCCCATCCGCACCTGCGTCCCAACTATTTGCTGATTCTGTCCGGGAAAGAGTGCGTCAGCGGCATTGACGCCGATGACAATTACATTCGCGCGCTGCTGGTCGTCGGCGTCGGTGATGAAACGACCTTCCCTGATCGCGATGTTGGTGATGTCGGCGTAGTCAGGCGAAACTCCCTGCGTGTTACCCCAACGATAATTGTGGCCATTGTAGGAAATGTTGTCGTCAAATGGTCCACCGCTATAACCGATGTTCGGGGCCACGCGGCCGACTTCCTCGACCGCGCTTGCCTGCGTTTGAATCGCGTCCGCGTCAGCGACCGTCAAGGGTTTTCTCGATCGTTCGGAGCGGTCCTCGCTCGTGCGCGGACCAGTCGAAAGATGAAATGCGTAGATGTTGTTGGTGCCGTACTCTTCGATAATGGAGACGATGTTTTGCCGCAGACCGGTAAGAATCGATGCGATACTGATGGCCGTCATGACACCGATGACGATGCCGAGTACGGTCAGGAAACTCCGGAACTTGTGCGAACGCACACTGTCCAGCGCCATGCGGAGCGTTTCACGCAATACACTTCTTGGCAGTTTGAGTTTCATTTCTTAGCGGGACAGACATTCTTCTCTGTCCAAATCAGGGACAGGCAGGGATGCCTGTTTTACCCGTGCGACTATGCCGCTTGTGTCAGCGCCAGGATCGGATCGAGCCGGGCTGCCTTAAACGCCGGATAGATTCCGGCGACCATTCCGATCGCCGTGGAAACGATTAGCGCTAACAGAATGTAGCCGATAGTTATCGTCATCGTGATCGACGCCAGGGCTGTAATCAGTATCGTCACGCCCCACGCCAGCAGCAGGCCAATCACCCCACCCACAGCGCAGAGAATCCCCGATTCAATTAGAAACTGAAGTAGAATCTGTCTTCGCGTAGCACCCACCGCTTTACGAAGTCCAACCTCAAACGTCCTCTCCGTAACGCTGACCAGCATGATATTCATCACTACGATCCCGCCGACAATCAGCGTGATGAGCGTGATGGGAACGACGACCGCCGCGATGCCATTCGTGAACTGATCGATCTGCTTGTTGAGTTCTTCGACGTTGACCAGGCCGAAGTCGTCTTCTTCGTTCCCATTCAGGCGGTGCTTGTTTCGCATCGCCACGCGTGCCTCTTCAATGGTCGCTTGAAACGTCTCGCGGTTGCGTCCTTTGCCGTGGATCTGCAGACCGTTGCGTCCGAAGATTTGCAAGTGCGTAGTGACCGGAATATAGACGTGACGATCAAACGAATCACCAAAAAAGGACCCGCGCTTTTCCTCAACGCCGACGACGCGCATCGGCAGCCCGTGGACTTTCAATATCTTGCCAATGGGATCGGTGTTCGGGAAAAACTTATCTTTGATGTCGCCGCCCAACACCACCACGAATGCCGAGCGCTGGACTTCGTCCGCGGAAATGAAGCGACCTTCTTCAATCGTCTTGTCTTCAATATCGACCATGTTAGCGGTCGAACCGAAAACCAGCGCCCCCGGAAACTCGACGCCTTCCTGCTTCAAGTCTGCCTGACCCTGAACCTGCGCCCCGACTTCCGTGCACGCGGCGCAGTGGTCGCGAACCCATTCATAGTCGTCCCAATTTATTCGCTTGTTGCGCCGGTTCATGCGCTCAAATTCTTCGTCGGCTAGCTGGCCACTCGCTGCTATGCGCGCCATCATGAAGTGGTTGCTGCCGAGCACTTTGGTCACCTTGTCGACGACATAGGTGTTCAGGCCACTGATCGAAGCGCCTACGGTTACCACCGACGCGACCCCGATGATGATTCCGATCAAAGTCAGAAAGGCCCGTAATTTGTGAGCAAAGATCGATTGAACGGCGATCCGCAGGGCGTCGGTGTAAAAAGAGAAAAAAGCTCTCATGGGGTAGATTAGGGCGAAGACTTTCTTATCGACTCTTCTGCGCAACAGCCTGTACGAGAAAACCACGGCCAAAGTTTGAAGGGATTCGGCGGTGCCCGAATACGAATTTTCGGACTGTCCAATACCGCCGATCTTTTCTTTGTCTTGTGTATCTCCCAGGGCGCTTGCTCTTTGGACACCGCAAAAGCGTAAACGTTCCCTGGGAGAATTTATTAACAGTTAGGACAGCTCAGCTGCTGGTTGTTCGGCAGGTTTCAGCGAGAATTTGTCTGTCCAGCGTATTCGCCCTGTGACCTGCATGGCTACGAAGAGAGTAATCACTGAACCAATCGTGATCGCCAGTCCTGTAAATCCCTTGAGGAAGAACGCGTAGGAAAACATGACTAGATAGACTAACTGCGCGACCGCGGCTTCACGGCTTGCGAAATGAATACCCACAACAAGTCGCAGGTAGCTAACCACGAGAAAAACAGACACCACCGCAGCTATCCCAAAAGCAACGTGGATCGAAACGTGGTCCACCAGGTAAGCGAGTAGCAGGTGAAAAGAGAAAAATGCGGCGGCGAGAAAGAAGTAGTTCATCGGGTGAAGATCGATGCCGCGCAAGGTCGTGATTATCAGCATCAGGAAGAAGAAGAAGAAGAGGGAGACTGGAGCGAAGAAACTAATTCTGCCGGCGAGTGGTCCCGGCTGCAGCTTCTCGGGCATTACCATGGCGATTTGATAACCCGACACCAGGTTCTTATAAGTCCACGCGAGCTCCCAGCCATCAGCAGTCTCACGTTTCTCGGAAGGAGAGAGTGTATTGTCGGGGAAATCAATGTCTTTGAAGTTAGTCTTCATCTTGAGCGTAAAATCTCGAACCTGGGCCACGTCGTTACTGCCAAAGCTATAGCGCCACTCATTGAGACCCTGAGAACGATAACCGACCGCTAGCTGCGCGACTTGTCCGGAAGGGATCTTTACCCAACCAATCGTGGCGTTCTGTTGATTGCTAACCGCCACGGGTACGCCGTCAACAGTGAAGATCAAGTCGTCATAAATGGCTTTTTGTGTCGGGAAGTTCAGCACGAAACTGACGGTCTGCTCTTTGTCGCTGGTGTTGCGGAAGCCATAGGTTGCGGCATACCCAACTTTGTATGTGCTGTACCAGAGCAATCCTTTTTGACGATGCTCGAGGTCGAGCGTGACATCGACAGCACTGCTTTCGAGCGGCAGCGTGGTTGTAACTTCGTCATTAATTGTCTTAACAATTTTCTTGCCATTCTCAGTGCTCTCTTCTTTCCGCGACACAACTTGCTTGAAGGAAGCTACCGGCGGCGCCTGATTTTGCGGCGTGCCCCAGGTAGAAGCCACCCGGTTTGCCGCAATCTCATCGAGCGAGTAGGTGCGCGAGAAGATCGTCCCGCCGAGAATAGCCCAGGCAACCGAGGTACAGATAAATATGAAGATTATAGAGACAATTCGTTTCGTCATTTCAAGACTCCTTTAGGTTGACAAGCGGCATTGGGCTTTACCCAGCGGCTCGATAAGACTTCGTAAAATAGTTAAGAGAGTTTGTGAAAGGAGTCTTCACGGCAAGACTCCTGTCGTTTCACACACTGCGTGAGATGCGAATGGCAAATCTACATCCGGAAAAGAACCGCGTCCGAAAAACACATGCCATGCATATGAATTGAGAACCGGCAGACGCAGGCAAGCGCAGGCAAGTTCCAGCAGCGCGGGCTGTCGCACGTTGGAGACGATCCGGCGCATCCAGAGACGAGAGGCAAAGCGCGCGCGAAACAACTCGCCCGAATAGGCCGCGAGCGCTTCCGCATTTCCTGTTTCCAAATATTGCGCAATCACCTTCGCCGCGAGAGTTGAAAGCCGCATACAGGGATCGAGCCCACCGGCAGTCAGAGGCGAAACCGCACCAGCGGCATCGCCAATTAGCAGGCCCTGCAGGTTGGCGATATTGCCGAGCACGCCCCCAACCGGAATCCGGCCGCCACGTCGCTCGACTCGTTTTGCGTTTCTTAAATCAACAAGATCCTGAACGTTGGCTTTGAACTTCTCCAGCGCTTGTATGGGCTCAAACATTGCCGCGTAACCACCGACGCCGATATGAGTGTCCTCGCCGTCGTGTGCGATCCAGGCGAGATAGCCTGGGGCTATCGCAGGGTCGAGGAAGCAGTGAAGCCGGGGAGGCCCAGAGAGCGGCACGTCTGTGAACACGTCCTCAACGCCAACGATCCATTCGCGATTGAGTTCAAGTCCAAGGCCGCGCGCCACACGCGAGTTTGCTCCGTCAGCGCCGACCAGGTAACGCGTAGTCACTAAACGCGCCGCCCTACCCGCATCGTCGAGTTTCACCGTCAACTCGTTTTTCGCGCGGCGGTGTTCCGCATAGCGCGTGCCCGGAAGCCAGCTGACGCCTGCGCGCAAACAGTGATCGAGATAACGTGTGTAGAGCCGGCCCATCTTGCCGACGCGGAATTCGTCATGTGGGCTAATGAGTTCCAGCTTTCGGCGCGAGGGCGAATACAAAGTCACGTGCCTCACAGCCGGCCCCAGGCAGTCTTCCGGGATGTCAAAATCCTCCAGAGTGCGGCGAACAAAAATGCCGGTGGTGTGAATCGACTCATCAAGCGACTGCTTGCGATCGACGAGGAGGACTCGCAGGCCGCCCTTGCCGAGAAGCCGGGCGCAATGCAGGCCCGCAAGGCCGGCGCCGATAATGACCACGTCATAGTGTTCCATTAATTTGAGCAGGGTTCAGTTGGTTGGTGCGCACGGGAGTTCCTGGAGAACTAGATTTGGAATCTGGTCTTCTGGTGGAGAAAACTGTTTTCGTGGCCGATGACGAAACGCGTCAGCGACTCACCCTCGTGAATCAACAAAGTCGGACTCTTGACGTCTGCGGGCAAGTCGAAGACCAGAGTGGTCGAGTACGTTTCGCCGGGGCGCAGTGGGATGGTCATGCGGGTGCCTGCTGTATGCGACTTCTCGAGTAATCCCTGGGCAACGGTGGAAGGAAAGAATTCTTTGCCGTTTTCGTCGCTGACGACAACGACGCGTGAATTTGGATAGAGCAAGCCGTCGCCTCGGCCCCTTCCGATGGTGGTCTCATCAAAGCGAGTCTGGATGGTTACCACGCGAAACGTTCCGTTGGCAGTCACCTGATCGGAGCCTTCACCGAGGGTTTTGGTTTCCTGGACGTTAGTTACGGAGTACGCCAGGTGGCAATCGATTTCGCAGAAGTGTTTTTTCTGCCCCTGCGCCAGCACTTTTTCACTGCTAGCGAAAGAAAAGATCAGCAGAGCAGAAAGATATAGAGATCCGATCAGCGCCATGGCGAGCAGTGCAAACTTCCTGAGCCGCGGCTTTTTGCTGATGACCGAATAAACAAGCGCGACGCCGAGGACCAAAAGCAGAAAGCCCGTGACCAGTAATGCTAATGCTCCGAGCGGAGCAGCAAGATTTACATTTGTGTACACGAGTCGTTCTCCCGAGCAGGTCAAAGCGCTTTACAACGCAAAGTTAAAGGGCAAAAAGAGGCGCGAACCCGCGCCTCAGTCTAACTGTTTCGCATTTGGTGAATCAGAGTTTCCATGTGGCTCAAGTAGTTTTCGAGTGCGCGTCGCCCGGCCACGGTTAATTGGTACTCAGTTTTTGGCAGCCTTCCTTCAAACGACTTGGTGCAGGCGATGTAGCCGCCGTCTTCTAATTTGCGGGCGTGCACACTGAGGTTGCCGTCAGTTGTATTCATCAGGCTCTTTAGGCCGTTGAAGGTTAACGACTCATTCGCCGCCAGCGCACTGACAATGCCGAGCCGCATGCGTTCATGAATCAAACGATCGAGACCTGGCGCCAAATGCTTTGCGTTGGCCGGCGCGATCTCCCGCAAATCCGTTGCCGCCTTTTTCTGCGTTGAATGTTTTAGTGCTGATTGTCTAGCCACCGTATCTCCTTGCGATAATCACTCCGAAAACTATATGCAAGCCGCCGAA
>JBDUDV010000088.1:0-15261 GCA_040002755.1 Acidobacteriota bacterium
AGCCGTATTCAGCGACGATCACGCTCCCACCTCTGGCAACGTTGTGGTTCGAGGCGCCAACTAAGCAGTCATCGGGGAAGACTTGATGCCAGCCCAGCCATTCGATCGATTTGAAAGGCGGTAGAATTCCACCTTATACGCCAACCGAGCTAGAGACGACCTTGCTCGCGGCGCAGGGTGAACGCATCGCCAAATTAGAGAAAGCGAAAGCGCAGCGCGACAAACAAGCCGCGGTCGATACTGAAGACCTCAAGAAGCTGGTGTACATCACTTTCGAGCACTATGGGGATATGACCAATCCGGGCAAACTGAGAATGCTGGAGTCGGATGAGCCCAAGAAGAGCAAGGAGAGTAAGCCAGCCAGGGATGCCGCCGCCATTTGGCTGCGCTTGCACAACGACTCGCCTTTACCCATCAGTATTTCCGACCCAGAGTATGTATCTGCCGAATCCGAAATGTTTTTACGAGTTTTCACCCGGCAACAGAATTCTCAGTTTGTGTGACGAGAAAGAGATCGCGGTTTGGTTTGGCTTAGAGAGTAGGAATGGCAAACCGATGCCCTACGGTTTTGATTTTGGTTCAAGCGCGGTCTTGCTGCCCAAGACCTCTGTCCTCTTTGCTGTTCCGCGCGCCGTCTTGAAGGATGGAAATGCGATTCGATTTGATTTCACGTTTAAGAAGGACGATGGAGATCACAAGATCGAAGACTACGGAACGCCGAATCCCTTGAGATTAAGAGAATCCGATCTTCCTTTGATCAACTAGTGCGTGGTTTATTTCAAATCCATGTGCTTGATCGGAACCAGGCGATGGGCCAGCATGTCTACGCTTGCCTGACTTTGTTCGAGAACGATGTAACCTATTAGCGGCTCAAACTCACCACTAGCCGGTTGTTTATCCACAAACGCTACTTCGTTGAATATGGCGCGGAAGCCTTCAATCTGGATGCGTACCGGCCCACATACCTCGGCGGTGACGATCTCCTGAGTGGCAGTCTCAACTTCGATTTCTTCTCCTGCTTCCAATTGACCAAGGCGATCCTTCCAGGCGCGAGGCAACACCATTAGAGACGCTCCCGTATCCACAAGGGCATCACACCTCAAGCTCTTTGAGAGATCAGAAGCGTTTTCGATTGTCACTGAAGCAACTATTCTTCCCACATTCATATCCTTACTCCTAAGGGAACTATACACCTGCCCAAAAACACAAGCGATGTTGATGGAGTCATCAGACGCCCAGGATGAAAGACTTTTTGCTTTGTGCTTTGACGAGCGATGGGATTAGTTAGGAGCAGTGTGGTCTTATTCGACAGGTTTAGGTCCTATCTTATCAAGGCGATCTTCGACGTCTCTCAGGTCTGATCGGGTCTCATACACACAGCCTCAATTCGAGCCAAGCGTTTAGACATCTCGCGTCGGGTATCCACAATTTCTTTCAGAGCTTGTTCCCAAATAGGCTTAGTGTCATACGCCCGAATCTCGAGCTTTTGCAGTCGCGAGTTCGTTTCGTCAGCGCGAAGTTCCAGTTTCTGCAGTCGCGAATCCACCACGTCAAAACGCGCGTCGACACTATCAAACCGCGCTTCAACTGCGTCAAAGCGAGCGAAGACGCGCTCCTCAAAAGGGCGCTTCACATTCATGCTATCGGTATTCTCGGCGGTCACAAGTGTCATTATCAGACTGTTTCTTATTTCCTTCAAGCAGTCCCCGAGCTAGTCCAGTTCAAGAGATTGCAAAGCAGCTTTCATCAGAAGTCGCGCTACCACCCCGAACTATTCCTCGTGTATCTTCAGCTCAACATGATCAACTGGGACGACATTCGCAAACAGTTTCCGGTCACAGAGAATTCGACCTACCTGAACGCCGCAGCGGCGGGTCCGTTGTCGCGCGCGACAATGTCGGCGGCGACTGAGTATTACCAGCAGATGATGAATGATGGTGATATTCACTGGGACGAGTGGTTGGAAAAACGCGAAGAGGTGCGACGCAAAGTCGCGGCCTTTATCAACGCCGAGCCGGATGAGATTGCGCTGACAACCAACACGTCGTCAGGAATGAACGTCATCATCGACGCGCTCGAGACGCACGGCGAAGTTATCTCCTGCGATCTCGAGTTTCCGGTTTCAACATTGCCCTGGATGAATCGCCGCATTCCCGTTCACATCGTTAAATCCGTCGCCGGAGCCGTAGCGATCGATGACATTCGCGCAGCGATGAATGTGCGCACCGGCATTATCTGCACGAGTCATGTTCAGTATTCCAGCGGCTTTCGTATGGATCTTGAGGAATTGGGAAATGCGAAGGGCGGCCACGCGTTGGTAGTTAATGCGGCGCAGTCTGCAGGCGCTTTTGAGATTGACGTGAAGCGCATGAGGATCGACGCGCTCAGTGCCACTGGTCACAAGTGGATGCTCGCTGGTTACGGTAGCGGGTTTGTCTACCTCTCGCGCGAGTTGTTAGAGCTATCGAAGCCGCGCGCGATTGGCTGGCTGAGCGTGGAGGATCCGTATGGCGATCGCAACAACGAGGTTCACTTGCGTCACGATGCAGCGGCTCGTGCGGAACTTGGCTGCCCACACTTTGCCGGCATGTTTGCTTTGGGTCAGTCAGTGGATTTGATAGCAACGATAGGAATGAAGAACATCGAACAGCGTGCGCTTGAACTCAATCGGTTTCTGACGACTCGGTTGAGCGAGTCGGGCTTTAAATTGCTCTCGCCATTAACTGATGAACGTATGCGTTCGGCGGAGACATTGGTCGAGCTGGCTGATCCTGCAGATGTAGTCGCGAAGCTAGCGGAGCAGAAGATAATCGTCACGAAGAAGCCGCAGGGGATTCGCGTGGCGACTCACTTCTTCAATAACGAAGCAGACGTTGAGCGATTGGTTGAGGCGCTTCAGCGAAACTCATGACCTGGTCGCGACCGCAGGCTACTTCTTTCCGCGTCCTTTAAGTGTCGGCGTTTTAACTTTGTTTGGGGCCGCTGTCCGGGCGGCGTCACCGGCGAAGTGACTGCGCGCCAGCTTGATGAAGGTTTGCAGTATCGGCGATTCGTAGCCGCCCGTTAGTCTGGCAAGGCCCAATTCCCAGTTTATCTGTGCGCCTTCAATCCACCACCTAATTAAACGGCCTTTATCAACCGCGTCGCTGACTGTTTGCAGCGGCACAATCCCCACGCCCATGTCTTCTTCAACCATGCGCCGAATCGCGGCCTGGCGGCTCAGTTCCATTGAAACGTGCAAGGTGACGCCCGCTTGTGCGAAAAACTGATCGATTAGCCGGCGCGTATTGCCGCCGCGTTCGCCGAGAATCAACTTTTCACCCGCGAGCGTGTAGGCGCTAACGGTGCGTTGCCGGGCCAGACGATGACGCGGTGACGCAACGGCCACCAGTTGATCCTGACTGAGTCTTTCAGTGTTGATGCCGCGTGCTTCCACCGGCAACGAAACGAAGGCCACGTCGAGCTCGCCACCAAGAATTTGTCGGACCAGAGCTTCGCTCGTTCCCGATCCCACGGTGATCTCGGCACCGGAGTGCTGTTTGCGAACCTCCTTCAAGAGCTTCGGCAAGACGTCCGTGGTTACCATTGCCGAGGCGCTGCCGATGCGTAAGCGTCCGCGCTCCGCGCCGGCCAGTTCGGCAATCTCGTCGACCGCCGCATCGTGATCGCGCAGGATTTGTCGCGCGCGTTGCTGCAATTGTTCGCCGGCCTCCGTGAGCATCACGCGGCGCGGCGCGCGAATAAAGAGGCGGGCGCCCAGTTCATTTTCCAGTTGCCGGATTTGCATACTGATCGCCGCTTGAGTCACATGAACGCGCTTTGCACCGGCGGTGAAAGTGCCCAGTTCGGCGATTGCGATAAAGGCTCTGAGTTGTCGGATTTCCATAAAGACTAAGTTCCTACGAGTGCCGGCGGTTAGAAGTCACAACCGATGCTGTTATCAGGGTCGGTTATTGTAATAATAAAATCTTTTAGTTTCCATTATAAATTGCAGTTACCTAGAATGGGGGCGAATTGGGCCATGATAGCTGACTGGCGCCGTTCACCCGACTATGGTCACACCTGATAGGAGACAGGCCGCACTTTTGGGCACTCGCCGTCCTTCGTCAAGACGGGCCGTTGTTGGAGTTGACGGAGGTGGAACGAAGACTCGCGCGGTTATTCTCGGCGCTGATTTCTCGACACTCGGCGAAGGTTTCGCGGGAGCCTCAAATCCGCTGCGAGTTGGAATCGCAGGGGCGGCGACAGCGATTCGCGAAGCGGTCGACCGCGCGTGCGAAGCAGCGCAATTGCGTCGGACAGATCTGATCGTCGCGGAGATCGGATTGGCGGGCGCGCGACGGATAGAGTTGAACGCCCGCATGCGCGAAGCGCTGCTGGGCCTGGGTATCGGTGAGGTGGTTGTCGTTGGCGATGCGGACATTGCGTTGTATGGAGCGACAGCAGGCGAGCCTGGGCTCATATTGATAGCCGGCACTGGCTCAATCTGTTGCGGCATCAATGCCCGTCGCAAGACTTTCTGCGCTGGCGGTTGGGGGCCGATCGCCGGCGACGAAGGCGCTGGCGCTTGGATAGCCCGTCGCGCCATGCGCGCGATTGCTCATGCTGTGGATGGACGCGGGCCGGCGACCTCGCTTACGAGCGCCGCTTGCACCTACTTTCACGTTACCGATCCCAACGATTTATCAACCGCCATCTACGCGCCTACCATGACGAACGAGCGCCTGGCCGGTTTTGCAAGAAACGTAATCGAAGCTGCCCAGGCAAAGGATCGCGTGGCGCGGGAGATCTTACGTGAAGGTGGCAGAGAACTCGGCCTGGCAGCGGTGGCAGTTATTCGCAGTCTCAAACTCGAACGCGAGACGTTTCAGATTGCATATGTGGGCGGCGTTTTCGAAGGCGCCGGTGAGCTCGTATTGTCATCGCTACGTGAAGTGGTTTGCGCCGTTGCTCCGAAAGCCTACCTGGCGCCGCCCAAATTTTCTCCCGCTGTTGCTGCCGCAAGAATGGCTTGGGAGCATCTCAACCATATGGCCCTCGCGGTTTGACGAGCGCAGCTTGTATCAACATTCGTCGTTACCTTTAGATCGAATAGCCCAGATGAACTCTGAAAATTCCGCCCCCCTGCCAATTACTGAACAAGAGAACGTGAAGACGAGAAACCTCAGCTCGTTACCTGCTCGCGAAATAATCAAGTTGATGAATGACGAGGACGCGCTCGTTGCGGCTGCAATTCGTTTAGTCCTTCCGCAAGTAGAACGGGCAGTCGAGAAAATTGTTGCCAGGCTGCAAACCGGCGGCAGGCTTTTCTATATTGGTACCGGCACCTCAGGGAGAATGGGCGTGCTTGATGCCGCCGAATGTCCGCCGACTTTTGGCGTGTCACCTGAATTGGTCCAAGCCGTCATCGCCGGTGGTTATGAGGCGTGCTATCGGGCCGTCGAGGCGTCGGAAGATGATGCTGAAGCCGGCGAAAAAGATCTGCAAGCGCGCGGTTTCTCGTCAAGTGATGTGCTTGTGGGTATTGCGGCTTCGGGCCGCACGCCCTACACAGTCGGCGCCGTTCGGTACGCGCGCGGCCTCGGCGCCTTCACCGTTGCGATCGCGTGCGCTGCAGGAGCTCCTATTACGGAAGCAGCTGAGGTCAACATCGTTCCGGTAGTAGGGCCAGAGGTCGTTACCGGCTCGACGCGGCTCAAAGCGGGCACCGCACAGAAGCTGGTTCTCAACATGTTGTCAACAGCCACGATGGCCAAGCTCGGCTTCGTCACCGGAAATCGGATGACCAGTGTGCTGCCGCGTAATGACAAACTTCGGGCGCGCGCGATTCGTATCATCATGGCTGAAACTAGCTTGGATCAAGAGGCGGCCCGTGGTGTTTTGGCAGCTGCAAACTACGACGTGCCGGCAGCGCTGGTGATGACTAAGACCGGGCACTCGTTCGAAGCAGCCAGGGCCGCACTTGCCGCAGCGGGTGGAGTGATTGAACAAGCTGTGAAGATTCTACAGGGCAATTAGCGTTCATGCCGAACTAAGCGTCGACGTCATTTGGTGGGTTTCACTCATGACTCAAATACCAATTAGGGTTCTGGCGAGTCTCATCTTCTTGTTCGCAAGCTTGACCGCGAACGCGCAGACCGAGCAAGCAGCAAAGCAAGCAGCACTAGATGCGCGCTTGCGCGCTGAGGTTTCGCAGTTTAAAGGCAAGGTCAGTCTCTTCGCGAAGAATCTTGATACCGGAGTTGTCTATGAGCTCGGCGGCGACGATCGCGTGCCGACCGCCAGCACAATTAAGATCGCCATCATGGTGGAAGCTTTCGCACGCGTAACTGAGGGAAAAGCGAAGTGGACAGATGAACTCGTACTAACGAAAGAAAAGAAGGTGGGCGGTTCCGGAATTCTCAATGAGTTCGGCGACGGCTTGCACCTCACCTTTCGCGACGCCGTGACGATGATGATGCTTATGAGCGACAACAGCGCGACAAACCTGGTGATCGATGTGTTGACTGCCGACGCCGTCAATGCCCGGATGGAGTCGCTCGGTTTCAAGGAGACGCGCCTGATGCGACGGGTGTTTGGCGGCGGCGAAAGCATCGAGGGCAAGAAAGAAGAGAACAAGCGTTTTGGTCTGGGACGCACCACGCCACGTGAAATGGTCACGCTACTTGAGAAACTCGAACGCGGTGAAGTAATCAGTCCGGCGGTATCTAAAGAGATGCTCGAGTTAATGAAACGGGAGCAGGGAACCAACGGCCTTTGGCGGGAACAGTGGCGCGTTCCCAAGGCGACGAAGTCTGGCGCTCTAGACGCGCTGCGCAGCAATATCGGGATTATCTATCACCCGCGCGGGCGGATCGCGATTGCGATCACCTGCAATGAAATGCCGGAAGCAAACTGGACCGTCGACAACCCGGCGTTGCTATTGATGTCCAGGCTCTCAGAAATTCTGGTTGACGGGTTAGGAACCCTGAAATGAAGCCTATCGATCTCGTTATCATCTTTGGCTACCTGATCGGCATCACGCTGTTTGGCGTTTGGTTTTCTCGTAAACAGGAAACCACGCGCGACTACTTCCTTGGCGACCGGACCGTGCCCTGGTGGGCCATAGCCGCCTCCATAGTCGCTACTGAGACGTCGACCATTACGTTCATCTCAGTGCCCGGGATCGCGTTTGCGCGCAACGGCAATTTCCAGTTTATTCAACTCGTCTTCGGTTACCTGCTCGGGCGCATCGTCATCTCGCTGCTCTTCATTCCTTCGTATTTTCGCGGCGAACTGATGACTGTCTACCAACTGCTCGAACGACGTTTCGGAAATCGCATCAAGATGCTGGCGGCCTCGTTGTTTGTCGTAATGCGCAACATCGCTGACGGCATCCGGCTCCTGCTCACTGCTTTCGTTCTGGCAGCGGTTTACACGGCTTTCCAGCCGCAGGCGAACGCTGAAACGATTGTGATCGCATCAGTAATATTGCTCGGCGTGGTGATGATCATCTTTACTTACTTCGGCGGCATGGAAGCGGTTATCTGGGTTGAGGTCGTCCAGTTGGGAATATATCTTGCCGGCGCGGCGATGGCGGGTGTGGTTCTCGTGATGGCCATCAATGGCGGTTGGGGACAGGCCATTTCTCTCGGCGAGCAGTATCACAAGTTCAACTTCATCGACTTCGGAATCAGACCCACGGCTTACGCCTTTAGCGCGCCTTTTACGAGCCACACGTTTAGTTTCATGTTACCAATCGACCTTACGAAAACTTATACGCTCTGGGCTGGACTGCTCGGCGGATGTTTCCTGACCATGAGCACCCACGGCACCGATCAATATTTAGTGCAACGTTATTTGTGCACAGACAAACCGCGACGAGCGGCATTGGCGTTGCTCACCAGCGGCGCTGTTGTGTTCGCTCAATTTGTCGGTTTCCTGTTCATCGGCGTACTGCTATTTGCTTTCTACGCGCCGCACACTGATCCTGCTTACGGCACGCTTGCAAGCGGCGTCGCCACCCTGCCAGTTGCCGGGACCTTTCAGGCAGTTGGCGGCGATCGGGTGTTCCCTGATTTCATTACGAAGTTTATGCCGTCGGGTTTATCCGGATTGGTAGTGGCTGCGATTTTTGCCGCGGCGCTTTCATCATCGCTCAATTCAATCGCGGCGACCGCGGTCAACGATCTTTATAAACCGTTCCGTCCGAAGCGGGATGATAAGCATTACCTGCGCGTGTCACACTGGTTAACGTTGCTGTGGGGCATCATTCAAATCGGCGTGGCGCTAGTCGCCATGCGTCAAAATCGTTCCGCGCTTGACCAGGCATTGTCGGTGGCGTCGCTGATCAATGGTCCCGTCCTCGGTGTGTTTCTGGTCGGGACTTTTCTGCGACGCGTTAGTGAGCCGCCGGCGCTGATCGGGATGCTGGTGAGCATGGTGGTGATGCTTTACATACGTTTCTGGACGCCGATTGCGTGGACCTGGTATGTGCTAATCGGCAGCTTGATAACTTTCGGGGTCGCCTGGCTCGCGGGTTTCTTTTTCTCGCCAGCTACGAGCGAACAACGCGACGAGCTCTCCCCCACAGCTTGAATAGAGGCAACTCTCTGGAGTGGGTTGACTTGTCACCACTTTGGCCGTGTTGGCTGGAATTAATTGTTAGAGTTGGGCGCCAAGCCGCCAAGACTAAAGCGGTGACAGGTCACCGCACTCGAGAGAGTTGTCGCACCCGTCGTCTTGATCAGCACTTAACCGCGATGAATCAGAGAACTTCACCAACGACCCGACAGCTTCACGCGCTTTTTCTGCTAGCGGCGTTGCTCACAACAACGCTTTTTCAATTTGGACTTTCAGCTTCAACGCGACCGAGGACCACGCCGGTCGTCAAGCCCTATTCTGCCAAGCCGACTAAAGACGCGCTCAAGTGGGCCGACAGAGAACTGCGGCGCATGTCGCTCGACGAAAAGATTGGACAGCTGATTTCTGTGGGCGTCAACGCCACGTTCCTGAACCAGGACAGTGAAAGTTTTAAGGCGTTGCGCCATCAGGTTGAAGACAATCACATCGGCGGCATCATCCTGTTTCGCGGGTCAGTCTATGAATCGGTGGTGCTGGTCAACCGCATGCAGAATCTGGCGCGCTATCCGTTGCTCATCTCCGCCGATCTGGAAGCCGGCGCGGGAATGCGTTTCGACGACACTGTAAATCTTCCGTGGAATATGGCGGTGGGTGCGACTGACAACCCGGAATACGCGCGTCGTCAGGGCGCGTTGACTGCTCGCGAGGCGCGGGCGCTTGGTGTGCAACAGATCTACGCGCCGGTCGCGGATGTCAATAACAATGCGGCCAATCCGGTTATTAACGTTAGATCTTATGGAGAGGATCCAGCGGCGGTCGGGCGGTTCGTCGCCGCATTCATAGAAGGCGCGCAGAGCAACGGGGTGATATCGACGGCGAAACATTTCCCCGGCCACGGCGACACGGCTACAGATTCACACCGCGGTTTACCGGCGATCGACGTGAGTCGTGAACGACTCAACGCAGTCGAGCTGGTGCCGTTTCGCGCTGCCGTAAAGTCCGGCGTGGGTTCAGTGATGACGGGCCACATTGCCATGCCGCAAATTGATCCGACAGCCGTAGTGCCTTTGCCGCGCGACGTGAAGTTAAAGCCCATCGATACGGACGAGGCTGGAGAGGTTGTAGTCGAGAACGGAACGATGCCCACGACGCTCTCGCCGGTGATGAACGGGATACTGCGGCGCGATTTGGGTTTTGCTGGACTGATTGTTACGGACGCGATGAGCATGAGCGGCCTGACGCTTTACTTCACGCAGGAAGAGGCTTCAGTACGCGCATTGGAAGCGGGCGCCGACCTGCTGCTGAAGCCGGCGGATCCGGACGCAGCTTTTCGCGGTGTAAAGGAAGCGGTCATGAAGGGCAGACTAAAGGAACAGCGCATAGACGACTCGGCGCGTCGTGTACTCGCCGCGAAGTACGATCTGGGTTTGGCTCGGCAGAGAATAACGCCGCTCGAAGGGATCGACACGAGCGTGGCTGGCAAGGAATCGCTTGATTTGGCCCGCGAGATTGCCGAGCACGCGATCACGCTGGTTCGAGACAATGACAAACTTCTGCCGTTGCCGGCGCCGAGGGCTGGGGCGCGAATTTTCAACCTGGCGATCACGAATGGTGATGATCGCTTATGGATCGCGAACGCCTTTGCCGAAGCGATGGCGCAGTCGGGACACAAGCTGGAAACTATGGTGCTCGATGATCGTTCGACGGATGCTGAAGTTCAGAAGGCATTGGAGCAAGCGAACCACGCCGATCTGGTCATTGCTTCGTTGTACGGTCGGGTGAGAACGGGTCAGGCCCGCAGCGTTGGCTTACCTTACGCGGGCGCCAAAGCATTGTCGGCATTGATCGCCACCCGAACGCGTTTGGTTGGTATCAGTTTCGGTAACCCTTATTTACTGCAAAGTTTTCCGGAACTGCGGACGTACGTCGTTGCTTACGGGGACATGCCAAGCTTGCAGCAGGCGGCGGCCCGCGCGATCCTTGGCGAGATCGATGTTACTGGCAAGTTGCCGATTTCTTTGCCCGGACTTTATCCGCGCGGCACCGGGATACAGCTGCAGCGTGTCCGGTGAACTGCTCAACTCTAATCCCATTAGAGATGACAAAGGCGTGGGAGTTGTCTTATTCTTGATGTGCACAATTCATGAAGAAGCTTGAAGAGAGACTTGATCGGCTCGAACGCATAGCCAAGTTGCTGGTGCGTGCCGGACTGCGCGCGCGCCGCGAAATGCGCCAACAGGACGATAAGATCACCATCATGATCGATGCGCAGATCAAGAACGAAGATCGATTCGCAAAACTCGCCCAGGCGCAAACTGAGTTAGCTGAGGCGCAAGCACATACTGATCGCCGGCTGGATGCCTTGATCGATATAGTGAAAAATGGTCGTAACGGCAAGTCTCGCTGAAACCGATCAAGAAGTTCAGAGTTCAAGCTTCTTCTTTATTCAGCGCCGTAACCTAGGTTGATCTGAACTTCTTGAACCTACACACAAAAGTCCCTACCTTGAACATCCTGATCCTTTCCCGATTCTGCCTAACTAAGTTTGTCCGACACTGTAGCGCAATCCTGCTGATCTCTTTAGCGCTTCCGACTCTAGCGCTCCCAACCAGACCCCACGCGGGTCTAAAAAGGATCAAGCCTTCAACTGTTGCCGTTGCCCAGCAAAAGCTCGCAGCGATCGATGTTGAAGTTAAGCGAGAGATTAACGATCATCATCTGCCCGGGGCTGTGGTTCTCGTTGCGCGGAATGGTGGCGTGGTCTGGCGTAAGGCTTATGGCGCTCGTGGGGTTGATCCCCAGCGCGAAGCGATGACGATGGATACGATTTTCGATCTGGCGAGTCTAACGAAAGTCGTCGCCACCGCGACCAGCATCATGATTCTCCTCGAACGCGGCAAGTTGCGGCTAAGTGATCCGCTGTCGAACTACATTCCCGAGATCAAAGGAGAGGGCCGGGAGCGCATCACGATTGAGTTGCTGCTGACGCATCGCGCGGGCTTCGCGCCCGACTTTGACTTGCGGGATCGCTGGAGTGGTTATGAAGAGGCGATCAAGCGGTTGGTGCGTGAACCGCTGCGCAATCCGCCGGGCGCCAAGTTTGTTTACAGTGACATCAATTACATTGCACTCGGTGAAGTCGTACATCGCCTCAGCGGCCTGACGTTGGACGAGTTTGCGCGGCAAAATATTTTCAAGCCTTTGGGAATGCGCGATACAGGGTTTCGTCCGAACGTGAATCTGCGCAGTCGCATCGCGCCGACAGAGAAGCGACGCGGTCAACTCAGTTACCTCGGTGACAAGCCCGACGGTTCCGAACCGGATAGCGATAAGTGGTTGCGCGGCGAAGTTCACGATCCGACTTCTTATAGGATGGGCGGCGTCGCGGGTCACGCCGGACTGTTCTCCACGGTGGACGATCTCGCAATCTACTGCCAGATGATTTTGAACGGTGGACAGTACAAAGGCGTTCGCATCCTGTCGCCGTTAACAGTTGCCGAGATGACTCGTCCGCGTTTGGTTAATGACCTGGGATGGACGCGGGGTTTGGGTTGGGACATCAACAGCAGTTTCTCCACTAACCGCGGCGATCTTTTTCCGCTCGGCTCGTTTGGCCATACGGGTTTCACTGGCACGTCTCTTTGGATCGATCCGGCGAGCAAAATGTTCGTTGTCTTCTTGAGCAATCGGGTCCATCCCGATGGGAAGGGCGACGTCGGTTCCTTGCGCGGGCGCGTGGCGTCGATTGCTGCCAGCGCGGTTACTGATTTGGCGCTGGTTGGCCGTGCGCGTAGCGAGTTGTTCCAATACTATGAAAGCGCCACCAACGATTTCACCCGCATTACTGCTGCGCGCGAACAAGCCCTGGCATTGGCTGCCGGCATCAAGGCTGACAATGAAGTCCTAACCGGAATTGATGTGCTCGCGCGCGACAGTTTCAAACAATTGGCGGGCATGCGAATCGGCCTCGTGACAAATCAAACCGGACGCGATCGTAATGGCAGACCGACAATCGACGTTCTATTCAAAGCTCCAAATGTGAAACTGACTACTCTGTTCTCGCCTGAGCATGGCATACGCGGAGTTGCTGACGAGAAAGTTTCAGACGCCAAGGACGAACAAACCGGTCTCCCGATCTATTCGTTGTACGGCGAGACACGAAGACCAAAGGCCGAGCAGTTAAAAGACCTGGATGCGTTGGTGTTCGACATTCAGGACATCGGCACGCGCTTCTATACTTACATTTCAACTCTCGGCAATGTGATGGAGGAAGCGGCCAATGCCAAACTGCCGGTTTTTGTTCTCGATCGTCCTAATCCCATCGGCGGCCTTGAAATTGAAGGACCGATTGCTGACGCCGATAAGCTTTCGTTTACCGCTTATCACAGAATTCCGGTGCGACACGGAATGACGATCGGCGAACTGGCGCGGTTCTTCAATCAGGAGCGCAACCTGGGTTGTGATTTGAGAGTGATTGAAATGACGGGCTGGCGACGGTCGATGTGGCTCGACGAAACGAATCTGGTGTGGGTTAATCCGTCGCCGAACATGCGCAGCCTGACGGAAGCGACGTTGTATCCCGGCATCGGCTTGCTTGAGACGACGAACGTGTCCGTGGGGCGTGGCACTGATACGCCATTCGAATTAGTTGGCGCGCCTTGGATCGATGGCCGGCAACTCGCGGCTTATCTAAATGGCCAAAGGATCGCCGGAGCTCGTTTTGTTCCGGTGCGCTTTACGCCCGCTGGTTCGGTGTTCAAAGGTGAAGAGTGCGGCGGGATTAACATTATCATCACGGATCGCGAGCGGTTTCGTCCGGTGTCGGCCGGTTTGGAGATCGCTGTGGCGTTGCGCAAGCTTTATCCGACGGGATGGAAGGTCGATAGTTACCTGCGGTTACTGGCCAACACAGATTCGCTTGACAGATTGAAGCGGGGGGATTCGGCCGCCGAGATTGTGCGTTCCTGGGTCGCACGACTTGAAGAGTTCAAACATAGGCGCGCGGGGATCCTTATTTACAACTAACCCCCATCCATCGAACCCACCAGTCAGGTACGTCCTCAATTCGCTACTATACTGAATGAACTGGGATCGATCGGTTCATTAAACGTAAATTGGATTAGGGTTATTTCCCAGTCGGCGAGAAAAGTGCCACCGGACTGATCAACCGACAACTTGATCTTATAATTGTGAGGCTGGTTTAGTCCGCCTTCATTCTTGAAGTTGGCAAACTCTTCAACCATTTTGTAGCGCGTCTCTTTGTCCTTGGCGTCTATGGACGAACGGGTGCCGATAGACGCTGCGATCACGCGCTCATACTCGGTCCGCACGTGTAGGAAAGTGTTTTCCTCAAAGAAGAGTTTGATTTCCAGATCAGAGCCTCCGCGCGCGAAGTACTTAAGTTCGTGCATCATCCGATTGTCCACCTTCTTAAGGCCTGTATATTCGAGTCGGGGGTTTCTGGTGGCCAAGTCCAATAGTGGCCAGGTCGCCGACAGCGTTCCGCCCATTAGGCCTTGCTTGAAGATCAAATCGTGAGTCATCAGGAAGCTGCCCAGTGACGAGCGCACGCCTGGCGTCGTGTAGGCTGCCAAAAACCTCTTTCCGTTAAATCCCAGCTGCTCCCGGGGATATACCGGACTGGGAAAGCTCATTCCGATCAGGCTCTTCAGGCCCTCAGAAGCCAACACTGCGCGACCGCTGGCTTGGCCGGCCGGTTGAGTACGAAAATTGACAAGAGATTTTCCGGCTATGATTCTCGTGGTGACCGAAGCGCGGGCCTTCGCGGTGCCAATAGAATCCAGGTGTTTAGCGACCACCTGTTCCGCCGTCAGTTTATCTGTTGTCGACGACAAAATGGTCATTGAAAAAACCATCATCAGGACGGCGGCGGAGAGCCAGATCAGGAAAAGCCCGCGTCGCCTGCCTCGGTATTGTTGTTCTCTTATTACAATCATCAAAATTGACTTTCGAGCGTTCCGTTTTGAATTAGTCAGCCACCGGTACAAGAAACCGAAAACAGCGAGACACCACTCTGGATGCCTCGCCGTTTCGTTGTTATTCACCGCTAGTATTGAAGCTTCAGTGCAAACTGAATAACACGTGAGGATTCTCCGGTCTGGACAATCGTCTGCGTCGAGGGTGGCGCCACGGCCGCGCAACAAGTCTGAGCGAAAACGCTTGATCTAATGCTGGGCGAACCTACGGACGCATCGCGCGGATTGTCGAAGTTCGGGTGATTCAGTGCATTGAACATCTCCGTCCGGAATTGCAGTTTGAAACGTTCACTGATTTGGAACGTCTTGATGAAACCAAGGTCCAGGTTCCAGTAACTAGACGCGGTGAAAATATTTCTGCCGGCGCCGTTCTGACCTGGCGCCGGGAGGCAAAAAGCCTGCGTTAGATCAAC
This sequence comes from Acidobacteriota bacterium, assembly GCA_040002755.1. Lineage (GTDB taxonomy): Bacteria > Acidobacteriota > Blastocatellia > Pyrinomonadales > Pyrinomonadaceae > PSRF01. The sequence goes on from JBDUDV010000088.1 coordinate 14,972, forward strand.
GCCGCAAGTAAGCGGGTTCACAGGCTTAAACAAAACTGGGCCGGCAAACGTCTGGCCGGGAAGGTACTGGAGCTGGGCCTGAACCGGTAATTGCACACCGGCGCGTGATTCGTGATTTCCGTTGGCGGTGAAAGAACCGCTGCGAACGGCGAATGGCTCGCCAGTCTGGAACGTGTAGATGCTGTTGACGGTCCAGCCGCCGAATATCTGATTGACGATGCCGTGGGAGGAACCAAGGAAGCGGCGCCCTTTGCCGACCGGGACTTCCCACACCGACGCGGCCTGCAGCA
>JBDUDV010000089.1:0-15009 GCA_040002755.1 Acidobacteriota bacterium
CGATTAGTTTTTTTGAGGAGCGAGACGTAAATCTGGTGGCGCTTGATGAAGCACTGACCAGGCTAGCGGAAATGGACCCGCGGCAAAGTCAAATTGTTGAACTACGATTTTTCGGCGGACTGACGATTGAAGAAGTTGCCGCGCAACTGCACACCTCACCGGCCACCGTCAAGCGCGAATGGACCACTGCTAAACTTTGGTTGCGACGGGAACTGAGCCGAGCCTAACCCAAAAACATGACACCAGAACGTTGGCAACAGGTTAAGGATCTCCTCCAGTCCGTTCTCGAACAACCCTCCGAAGAGCAGCCTGCCTTTCTCAACCACGCAGCCGGCCGAGACGATTCATTACGTCTTGAAGTGGAATCGCTACTAGAATTCCAGGAGGGCAACGAAAACTTTATTGAGACTTCAGCTCTTGAAATCACTGCGCGCTCGGTTGGCGCCGAAGCGCAGGATGAAATGGCCGGCGCGCAGATCGGACCTTTTAAAGTCGAGCGCGAGATCGGACGCGGCGGCATGGGCGCTGTTTACTTGGCGCAGCAAAACGACAACCATTATCAGCGCCAGGTAGCAATCAAGATCATCAAGCGTGGTATGGACTCAGACGAGATCGTTCGCCGTTTCCGTAACGAGCGACAGATCCTCGCCAATCTCACCCATCCCAATATCGCCGGCCTCTACAGCGGCGGCACAACCGATGCTGGTCTGCCATTTTTCGTGATGGAGTACGTTGAAGGTAAACCGATCAACGAATATTGTGAGGTGCAGGATTTATCCATCGAGGAGCGCCTCAAACTTTTTCGTACGGTTTGTTCTGCAATAAGTTATGCCCACCAGAACCTGGTTATCCATCGGGACCTGAAACCTTCAAACATTCTGGTCACGGAAGCGGGTGTTCCGAAGCTGCTTGATTTTGGCATCGCGAAATTATTGAACGCCGATGATGCGCCGGGAGCACAGATGACTGAAACGATGTTGCGCGTTATGACTCCCGAGTATGCGAGTCCGGAACAGGCGCGAGGCGAACGCATGACAACTGCCAGCGACGTTTATTCGTTGGGAGTGGTGCTTTATGAACTGCTAACGGGTCTTCGACCTTATCATTTGAAGAATCGGCTTCCTCACGAAATCGCACAAATCATTTCCGAGCGAGTTCCCGAACGTCCGAGTACTGCAATCAGCCGCGCCGAAGAAATGCCGGAAGGTGCGGGATCTACGACCACGACGCAATCAACCGGTAATACTCGTCCTCTCGAACTTGCAAAGCTCCGGCGCAGTCTGCGTGGCGATCTCGACAACATTGTGTTGATGGCGATTCGCAAAGATCCGGCGCGGCGTTATCAGTCCGTCGAGCAGTTCTCAGAAGATATTCGCCGCCACCTTGAGCGGCTGCCGGTGCGCGCCCGCAAGGACACCTTTGATTACCGCGCTTCAAAGTTTATCCGGCGAAACCGGCTGGGAGTAGCGGCTGCGGCACTGGTCCTACTGGTTTTGCTAGGCGGCATCTTTGCCACCCGCTGGCAGCAACGCCGTGCCGAGCGTCGCTTCAATGAGGTGCGCGCGCTCGCTAATTCTTTTCTTTTCGAGTTCGACGATTCGATTAAGGATTTGCAAGGAGCTACCCCCGCGCGCGAGCTGGTGGTGCGACGTTCCCTGCAATACCTCGACAGCCTGTCCCGGGAATCTGCAAATGACCCGGCGCTCCAGCTTGAACTCGCGACCGCCTACGAGAGGATCGGAAGCATTCAGGGAAACAGCTACTACTCGAACCTTGGCGACACCGAAGGCGCGTTGCGCAGCTATCGCACTTCCGTTGCCCTATTAGAACGCGTAGCTACAACTGAACCTGATCCGCGCGCGCTCAGACGTCAACTGGCGGCGAGCTACTCAGGCCTCGCCGATATGTTGTATGTAAAAAATGAATTACAAGAGGCATTAGCAAACTACGACAAAGCAGCGGGGCTACTTCGCGGTGTAAGCGACGAAGATCCCGCGAATGAGGATCTGCGCAATGATCTGGCGATTCTGTATTCGCACCTGGGCGATCTTAAAGGAATACCCGGGGGTTCGAACCTTGGCGATACTCAGGGGGCCCTGGCGGCCCATCGGGAATCGCTGCGTTTGCGAGAGGAACTCGCCGCCGCGAACCCAACCAAACACGAATGGCAATTCGGAGTAGCCAGTGGGCTGTCCAGCGTCGGGTTTCTTACCAACGCGACCGGCGACACCCAGGGCGCTAGCGAAATGCTGCGTCAGTCGATCGCGATGCTGGAAGGATTGGCGGCCTCTGAACCTAACAATGCGCGCTACCATATGGAGCTGCTGACAGAATATATGCGCTTTGGCAGCGTGCTGTATGACGACGGTCGGTATGCCGAGGCGGCGGATTTTACTCGGCGCACAATCACGCGGTTGGATGCAACGGCAGCCGGTGAGTCAAAGAATTCACTAACTCTCTACAATCTGGCAATGGCATTGAACTTTTTGGGACGTAATTTAACCCAACTGGGTGATGTGAAAGGGGCCTTGGAAGCTCACGCCCGTGCCCTAACAATCAATGAAGAGTTATTGAAGAGTGATCCAACCAGCGCCGATATGAAGCGCACGGTCTGGTTAACTTATCAGCGGACCGCTGAAGCCTATTTTGCCGGACACGACTTTCCCTCTGCGCTCGAGCGCTACCGGCGTGCAATCGCTATGGAGGAGGAACTGCTTGCCGCCGCGCCACTCAACGGACAGGCCCACGACGATCATTCGGTGGGACTTGGCGGACTCGGTTTGACGTTGAGCGAGCTGGGCGATCTACGAGGCGGGCACGAGGCTCTGGTGCGAGCCTCGCTCGAAGCGGAAGACCTCGTAAAGCAATCACCATCAAACTCGCGTCTGCAGAGTCGTCTCGCGCTGCGGCTGATGGAGCAAGGTCATGTCTCCGCTCGACTCGCACAGCAGTCAAAGAGAGGCGAAGTTGCTTCAAACTGGCACGCCGCTCGCGACCCGCTTTCGAGGAGCTTGGAAATATGGAGTAGCTTGCGTGACCAGAACAAGCTGGGCAGCCTGGATTCGGGAAAACCAGAAGAGGTCGCACGCGAAATCGCCAAATGTGATGCCGCCATTTTATCCGGCCCGACACCCTGAATGAAGCGTTCGCGACTCAGCCGCCTCGGGGTGATCCCTTACAAGTACTTGGCTCGCGACTACGCATCTGCGATGGTCAATCGTAGGGATGCGAACCCCGAACCAACAGATTATGAGACGGGCAAGGGGCATCAACAAGGAGCAGAAGATATGGGCACCTCAGTTGCAATGATAGACCTTACCTATAATCACGTGCCTCGATCGCTTGGGCAAACGGCTGCCGATAGGCTGGCAAGAATGCTTTACGGCACCTGAAACGGATAGTCTCGCACACTATCCGCACACCAAATGACTAGGGCGGTCGCTTCCACCACAGAAGTGCCGCCCTAACTTATTGATACTAATGGTGAGCCGAGCAGGACTCGAACCTGCGACCCACTGGTTAAAAGCCAGTTGCTCTACCGACTGAGCTATCGGCCCACATGAAATCGGATGGATGGCATTCTACCCAGATAAAAGTCCAACGTCCAATGTCCGACGTCCTACGTAAAGATATGACATTTGTGGTGGTATGAAGCTTCTTGAAAGAGCGGACGTTGGACTTTGGACTTGCGACTAATCTTCCAACCAGCGTCCCACCGCCGAATCTTTGACGACGATTGTTTGCGTGCGTTCTGGTCCCGTGGACACTAAGCCGATCTCGACGCCAATTTTATCGGAAAGAAAATCAACATAGCGACGCGCATTTGCGGGCAGGGAACTCATTTCTGTGGTTCCCACGGTTGATGTCTGCCAACCGGGAAGCGTTTCGTAGATCGGTTCTATGCGCCGCAAGTCCTGCGAGACGGCGGGCAGCGATTCACATGCACGACCGTCCAATTTGTAACCAACGCAGACTTTTATTTCTTCCAAAGCGTCGAGCACGTCAAGCTTCGTCAGCGCTACCGAACTAAAACCATTGATCTCGGCGGCGTAGCGCGTCGCGAAAGCATCGAACCATCCGCAGCGCCGTGGACGCCCCGTTGAGGCTCCGTACTCCCGACCGCGCTCGCGAATAAGTTGACCCATTTCTGCCTCGCCCTCAACCATCTCAGTTGGGAACGGGCCCTCGCCGACGCGCGTCGTATAGGTGCGTACGATCCCAAGCACGCCGGTTAATCGATTCGGGGCCAGCCCCGTGCCGACGATCGCTCCGCCGGCGATCGTGCTCGAGGACGTGACAAACGGATAGGTGCCGTGATCCACGTCCAGCAGAGTGGCCTGCGCGCCTTCAAGTAAGATCGATTTTCCCTGGGTCGCGGCGACGTTCAGATAATGCGTGGTATCGCCAACGAAAGCGCCGAGGCGTTCGGTCAGACCAAGCATCTCGTCAAAAATTTCGTTCGCATCCAGCTTCTCGCCGCCATAGGCTTCGATAATCCGGTTCGCATCCTCAAGATTGCGCTCGATGCGCGAGCGCAGGACATCGGGCACAAGCGCGTCGGCAGTGCGAATGCCGCGCCGACCGGCTTTGTCTTCATATGCCGGACCAATGCCGCGCAACGTTGTCCCCACCTTCTCGTTGCCGAGTCGCTCTTCACTCGTGTGATCCAAGGCGCGATGATAGGGAAGTATCAAATGAGCCCTGGAACTAATTTTTACGCGTTCCGGCGAGACTTCGACCCCTTGAGACATCAGCCGATCCGCTTCTTCAAAAAAAGCTTTCGGGTCGATTACCATTCCATTGCCGAGCACGCAGATCTTGCCGCGGTGAACAATGCCGGAGGGCAGTAAATGCAATACGAACGATTTGTCGCCTACCTGGACAGAATGGCCGGCGTTGTGGCCGCCCTGATAGCGAGTGACGATGTCGAAGTGTTCGGCCAGCAGATCAACGATCTTGCCTTTGCCTTCATCACCCCATTGAGCGCCGATAACAATAATTATCTTGGACATATTGAACCTGGTCGTCGGGCTTGGTCTTAGGTCTTTGATGTTTCTTCTTCTGGAACTGGCCTGCTGCGTGGCACTCAACTACAAAGACCAAAGTCCGAAGTTCGTCTTAGGCAGTGGCTGCTCCGGCAATGTGTTTGTCGATCATGCGCGATATAACCTCTTTGGAAGTTGCGCCGACGACGCGTTCTTCTTCCTTGCCGGCCTTAAAAAGAATCAGAGTGGGGATCCCCTTGATGCCATAGCGTTGCGAGATCTGCGGATTCTCGTCGACGTTTACTTTTACCACCCGCGCGTTGGCTGCATACTTTTCGGCGACGGCAACGACGGTCGGCTCCAGCATGCGACACGGCGCACACCAGGTCGCCCAGAAGTCGACCAGGACGGGCTTGGCGGATTGCAGCACATCTTTTTCGAAACTGCTATCACTTACTTCGTTGACGTGTTCACTCATGAAATATCTCCTTTTCGCGGTCCAGCCGTAGTTTGCAAGTTCTGCCGCCAGCTGCTATTGCAAATCAAGAATTTCCTGGTAAAGCTGAACATAGTTTTGTGCAGCGGCGGCCCATGAATTGTCCATCGCCATGCCATTTAGTTGTATCTTGCGCCAGTCGTCAGGCCGGCCGTAAAAGTAAAGTGCAGCGCGTATTTTTTCAAGCAAGGCGCCGGCGTTGTAATCACGAAACTTAAAGCCGTTACCATTGCCTCGCGAAGGATCAAAATCCTCGACGGTATCATCGAGCCCACCGGTGGCGCGAACGATCGGAACGGTCGCGTAACGCATACTGTACATCTGATTTAGTCCGCAAGGTTCATAATACGACGGCATCAGAAACATATCTGCTCCCGCTTCGATCTGATGGGCGAGCGGTTCCCCGGCATAACCTTTGTAAATACCAACGCGGTGGGGTGCGCTATCGTGCCAACGCTGCAAGAAGTCCTCATACTCCTTTGCGCCGGCACCGAGGGCAATGAAGAACGCACCCGTTTGCAGAATCTCGCCGGCCAGTTGGCGAATCAGATCGTAGCCCTTCTGCGCTACCAGCCGCGAAATAATTGCGATGATTGGGCGATCAGGCTCTTCGGGCAAACCGAAATGGTGCAGCAGATCAAGTTTGCAAGTCACTTTTCCGGAGAGATCTGCGGCTGAAAAATTCGCCGCGATGTGTGGATCGGTTTCCGGATTCCAAAGATCGTAGTCCACGCCGTTAGTGATGCCTGCCAACCGGTCACGACGCGCGCGCAACAACCAAGCGAGGCCGGAACCGTGCTCCGCCGTTTGTATTTCCTGCGAATAGCGACGGCTGACCGTGGAAAGCGCAGCGGCAGCAACGAGCCCCGCTTTGAGAGCGGAGGCGACGCCTTTGAGCATGAAATCATCTTTGTCCGGAGATTCGCCGAAACCCAGCCACCACAAATCACCTGGTTCAAACGCTCCCTGGTACGCCAGGTTGTGAATCGAAAAGAGCGTCATAACCTTGCGAAAGAATTCGTCGTAACGGCGTCGAGTGCGGACCTCCATCATAGCGAAACCGCAGGGCCAGTCATTGCCATGAATTATGTCGGGTTGCCAGTCGAGATGTTTGACGAGGGCGAGCGCGGCGCGCGAGAAGAAGGCAAAGCGCTCGTGGTCGTTTCCGTAGCCGTAGATCGAAGGCCTGTCGAAATACTCTGGCGCATCGATCAGGTAAGCAGGTGCACCGGCGGCGTCGCTTTGGTAGACGCGCGTTGGTCTGATCTGTCCTCGCCACTGGACGGGAACATCTTTAATCACGAAACCGTTAAGGACGCTACGATCGATTTGCTGGTAAAGCGGCAGGATTACGCGTGCGTCAACCTCGTGTTTGGCGAGCGCCTTAGGCAGCGCACCAGCCACGTCGGCGAGTCCGCCAGTCTTGGCGAAAGGCACAACTTCAGATGAAAGCAACGCGACGCGCATGGGTTGAACTGTGAATTTTGCAGGGTGATTGATGAAGGTCCTGAAAGCAAGGAAAAGACGGAAGGATTCAAGTTTATCACCGCCTATCCTTCCGCCTTCAACTCTTGCGTTTCTAGCTTTGCATCGACGCCAGGAATTCCGCGTTTGACTTCGCTTTTTCGAGACGCTCGAGCACAACTTCCATTTGCTCGACCGGCGATAACGGATTCAAAACACGACGCATGACCCAAATTCGACTCAGGTCTTCCTTGCTGAGCAGCAGCTCTTCCTTGCGCGTGCCTGAACGTTGCAGGTCGATAGCGGGAAACAGGCGCTTGTCGCTCAAACGGCGATCCAGGTGAATTTCTGAGTTACCGGTGCCTTTGAACTCTTCAAAAATTACGTCGTCCATACGCGAGCCGGTATCGATCAGCGCGGTAGCGATAATCGTCAATGAGCCGCCTTCTTCGATATTGCGAGCCGCACCGAAGAACCGCTTGGGACGTTGTAGCGCGTTTGAATCAATACCACCGGACAGAATCTTGCCGCTCGGCGGGACCACGGCGTTGTGTGCCCGGGCCAATCGTGTGATTGAGTCAAGCAGGATCACCACATCGCGCTTGTGCTCGACTAATCGCTTGGCCTTCTCAATCACCATGTCCGCAACTTGCACGTGTCGTGTGGGTGGCTCATCAAAGGTTGAAGAAATCACTTCACCGTTGACCGAGCGTTGCATGTCTGTGACTTCTTCCGGGCGTTCGTCAATCAGCAGAACGATCAGTGTGACTTCCGGATGGTTTTGCGTAATAGAGTTGGCGATAGTTTGCAGCAGCATCGTCTTGCCGGTGCGGGGTGGGGCCACGATCAAACCGCGCTGACCTTTTCCGAGTGGAGTCACCAGATCTATAACTCTGGCGGAAAGATTTTCCTGGGTGACTTCCATCTTCAACATCTCGTCGGGATACAACGGCGTCAGATTGTCGAAGAAAACTTTCTCGCGAGCTTGATCGGGAGACTCGAAGTTAATCGCTTCAACCTTGATCAGCGCGAAATAGCGCTCGCCTTCCTTGGGTGGGCGAATTTGTCCGCTGACCGTATCGCCGGTGCGCAGATCAAATTTCCGGATCTGTGACGGCGAGACGTAAATATCATCAGGCCCGGGAAGGTAGTTATACTCAGGAGCGCGCAGGAATCCGAAACCGTCGGGCAGGGTCTCAAGCACGCCTTCGGAGAAAATTAAACCGCTCTTCTCCGTCTGCGCCGCGAGCACTTTAAAGATCAGCTCCTGCTTGCGCATGCCAGTCGCGCCCGGTACATCCATGCCTTTCGCGATGCTGGTCAGCTTGGAGATGGACATCTCCTTGAGATCGGCGAGGTTTAGAAAACCCTCACTGCCAAACTCTCTGTTATCTCTGCCTTCAGGCGCGTCGGCCGTCGCAACAGTCCCGCCGTCTTCTTCGTTTCCGCCGTCGTTGTTCGCGCTGGAAGCGCGTGAACGTGTTCTCTGTGCCATATCAATTCAATCCTATCGATTCTTATTATTTCGTTCGTGACGAGCCGGTGGTGGCCAGCGGCCGTTTTGGTCTTGGTTTGTGGAGGTTATGAAAATTAAAAGAGGTCGCGTCGCCAGCGAATACATTCTTAACTAACTGACGAAGCCCAGGCACCGTTCGCGGTGCCTGAGCGCGATTCTCTTTCAAAGTTGCTTTGCAATTTATCTCGCTAGCAAGCGGGCCAGAATTCCTGTTTGGATGCGACGTGCCGCGCCATTCGTGGTTCAGGGTAAACTCAGATTAACAAAAAGGGGCTTGAGAATTGTAATTCGGCGCTCGACTTTGGCTCCGGAATATCTTCCGCTCCAAAAAACCTAGGCTGCGTGCGGGGAATTAATAACCAGCCAGCGCGCTTTCGATTGCCTGCCAAACCTCGTTGCCGCCGCGGCCTGTCTTAGCGGAAAACGTGACCACGCGATCCTCGCTGAACACGCGCTTAACGCGTCCCAAACTCTCTTTCAGCTCGTTGTTAGATAGCTTATCGGATTTCGTGGCAACTATTAAACGTGACCTGGCACTGTGCTCAAGCCACTCGTGAAGCTGCAAATCCAATGTTGTGGGTTCGTGGCGCGAATCTACGATGTGAATTGATAGCACAAGCTGCTCCCGCTTTGCAAGGTAGCTGCTGACCATCTCACCCCAACTGGATTTTATCGCTTTCGGTACGCGAGCATAACCGAATCCGGGGAGATCGACAAACCTAAATCGCGCGTTCACTAGAAAAAAGTTTAACGATTGCGTGCGGCCGGGAGTTGACGAGGTGCGGGCCAAACCGCGCACCGAGAGCAGGGAATTGATCAAACTCGACTTCCCGACATTTGAGCGACCCATGAAGGCGATCTCAGGTAGTGGGTCAGTTGGCCAATCGGCTGCCTGAAAGCTGCTCTTCAGGAATTCGGCGCTAGTGATTTTCATCTGTAGGCAGCGCAGTTCGACAGTCACTCCCACGCGCGTTTGCAGGCGCGCGGGCAGTGGCTGTGCTTCAATTGCCTACGCTGATTGGGCCTTCGCAGTCCGTTCAGCCATCGTTGCCTCGATCATCTTGATTCGTTCACGGATCGCCGCCAGCTTTTCCTTGTTCTCAGGTATGCGTCTAATGAGCTTCTCGAAGTGTCCCAGTGCTTCGGGCGCATTCATCAGCTTCCGCATGTCTTCGAGAATTGGTTCGATCTTGGCAAAGACAAACAGGTGCTCCGCATTGGCATCGTTGAACATCTGTTCGTCAATGGCGCCGTTGTTTACCAGCGACGCTGCCATGTCCCAATAAGAAATGATCATGCGCAGATGCCCGCTGTGTTCGCCGAACATCGTTTCCATATACTCGCTGACGGTGGTTGGGTTAAAGGTGAAAAACCAATTGCGCGCCTCACGCATAGTTGTTTCTCGTCTTAAGTCGTAAAGCTTCAAAATCAAATCGGCTTCTTCTTGTTTACTCATTGCAATCTCCTCAGATGGTTAGTTGGGGTTTTGGAATTGGAACCACCAAGCTTCGAGCCTCCGGCCAGCGATTGAAACAACCGCAAGCGTGAAAGGCTCGAACTTGACCTGCTGGAATTAGACCTATTTGAACTGGCTATTTAACTCGTCGGGATACCTTGCGAGGGCTGCTCTGTTGACCACAGCGGCGGCGTCTTGGCTGCATCAGCTTCGGCATCCGTCGGCAGCGCGTCCTCGAGTGCAAGCGCCAGCACTTCATCAATCGTTTCCACCAGATTGATGCAGAGCGCATTGCGAACTTCCTCGGGGACTTCGGGTAGATCCTTCTCGTTGTCCTTGGGCATGATGATCGTGTCAATGCCAAAACGATGTGCGGCGAGCAACTTCTCTTTGAGGCCGCCAATGGGAAGCACACGGCCGCGCAAGGTGATCTCACCAGTCATCGCGACATTCTTGCGAATAGGCGCGCGCGTCAGTGCGGAGGCCATCGCGGTTGCCAGAGTGATCCCGGCTGAGGGGCCGTCTTTAGGAATGGCACCTTCGGGAATGTGAATATGAAGATCGCGCTTGCGTATCAGGTCGATGCTCATTCCCAGTCGCTCGGCGCGCGCTTTAATGCAAGTCAACGCTGCTTGGGCTGATTCCTGCATCACGTCGCCGAGTTTGCCTGTCAGCATCACGCCACCACGACCCTTAGTGAGTGTGGCTTCGATCTGCAAAACTTCACCGCCAATTTCTGTCCAGGCCAGTCCGGTTGCCAGTCCCACTTCGCTTTCCGCGGCCACACCTTGCTGGCGAAACTTGATCGGTCCAAGCATGCCGCGCACGCGCTCAACGTCAACAACATCTTTGTAATCATCCGCAACGTTTTCAGAAACGAAGCGACGGGCGATCTTGCGGCAGCAGGATCCAATCTCGCGTTCAAGATTGCGCACGCCTGCTTCGCGGGTAAAGTGGCGAATGATTTCGAGTAGACCTTCATCCGTGAAATCAATCTGCTCTGGTTTTAAGCCATTGCCTTCGGCCTGCTTCGGCACGAGGTGACGCTTGGCGATTTCCAGCTTCTCGCGTTCGGTGTAGCCCGACAAACGGAGAATCTCAAGCCGGTCCTGCAGCGCCGGCGGAATTGTGTGCAGCACGTTAGACGTGGCGATGAAAAAGACTTTTGATAAATCGTATTCGACATCGAGATAGTGGTCCTGAAACGTATGGTTCTGTTCCGGATCGAGAACTTCGAGCAAAGCTGAACTGGGATCGCCACGGAAATCCGCACCGAGTTTGTCGACTTCGTCGAGCAGCAGAACCGGGTTAACCGTTCCCGCCTTCTTCATCATCTGAATTATCTGTCCCGGCAGCGCGCCAATGTAGGTGCGACGATGGCCGCGAATTTCAGCCTCATCGCGAACGCCACCGAGCGACAGGCGCACAAACTTGCGACCAGTCGCGCGCGCGATCGATTTACCCAAACTCGTCTTGCCGACTCCCGGCGGGCCAACGAAGCAGAGAATTGAACCCTTCGGATTCTTGACAAGTTGCCTGACGGCAAGGTACTCAAGAATACGTTCTTTGATCTTCTCCAGGCCGAAATGGTCTTCGTTGAGAACCTCTTCAGCCTTGACGAGATCCTTAATTTCTTTGCTCTTCTGTTTCCAGGGCACACTGACCAGCCAGTCGATATAGGTGCGTGAGACCGTGCCTTCGGCAGACATCGGCGGCATGGCTTCCAGACGATGCAATTCCTGCATCGCTTTGGTCTTGGCCTCTTCGGTCATGCCAACTTCTTCGATCTTCTTCTTCAGATCCTCGAGTTCGGCCTTTTCGTCTTTTCGTCCTAACTCTTTGTGAATCGCCTTGATCTGCTCGTTGAGGTAATACTCTTTTTGAGCCTTCTCCATCTGTCGCTTCACGCGCGTTTGAATGGAGCGATCGAGCTGCCGCTTCTCAATTTCAATCTCCAACAATTCAATCAATCGTTGCAGACGCGCTTGCGAAGAAAACAATTCGAGCAATCCCTGCTTGTCCTCAACCGAAATTCGCAACTGCGAAGCGAGCGCATCAGCAAGGTGAGACGAATTCTGATTCCTGAGCGCAGTTTGCAGCGCGTCCGTCTGACTCTCGGGTGCCAGGCGCAGGTGTTGTTCAACCAGTTGAGCGATCTTTTGCACCAGCGCATCCAGTCGGGTGCCGTCTTCGTTAACAACTGGAGCACGCTTCACTAACGCCATGAAAGCGCCATCGGTATTCTCAACGCGCACTGTGGTGGCGCGTTCGCGTCCCTCAACCACCACCTTGATCTGCCCATTATCCTGTTTTTGCGATTGCAGAATGCGACCAAGTGTCCCCACGCCGTAGATCTGTTCGGGCGAAGGTTCGTCAATGGTGGCGTCATGCTGAGTAGCCAGGAAAATCGTGCGGTCAGCAGCGAGGGCTTGCTCAAGTGCGCGAACCGACCCAGCGCGGCCAATCTTGAAAGCTACTTTGGTGAAGGGAAATATGACGACGTCGCGGATTGGCACCATCGGGTACCAGGCCACGTCGGCAGGAGCACGATCTGAATATTCTTCCATAATTCTTTTGTGGACTATTATGCCGGTTGTTGCAAGAAGGGCGAGCCGCTCAAACTGCCGTCTCGCCCTTTTAGACGTTCAATTGTAAAACATTTCCCGAGGGTGCGCTACTTGAGGATTGTCCCAACAAACTCTATTCGTTGTCAGCGCGCCTGGGTCAACTACGAAAAGCTGAGGCTGCTGAGCAAAGGTCAAGCTGCCGCGCCGTCGATGCCGGCCAGACCTTCACCTGGAATGGCGCGCCGTCGTTCCACCATTTCGCTGGTAATAACAAACTCCTTGACCCGTTTTTGCGACGGCAGCGAGTACATCGCGTCCAAAAGCAGCTCTTCCAGAATCATCATCAGCCCGCGGGCTCCGACTTTTCGTTCAACTGCCTGTTTCGCAACTGCCTTCAAAGAATCTTCGGTGAATTTCAACTTCACATTATCAAAGTCGAACTTCTTCTGATATTGCTTGACGAGCGCATTCTTCGGTTCCGTCAAAATCTTGATCAGCGCGCCTTCGTCGAGTTCATGAAGCACGCCGCAAACGGGAAGACGACCGACGAATTCTGGAATCAAGCCAAACCGGATCAGATCTTCGGGTTGCACCGCCGCCAGCGCTTCTGCATGGCGATGACTTCCCGATTTAACCTCCGCTTGGAATCCCAACGACTTGTTTCGCAGCCGGCGCCCGATCACCTTTTCCAGACCGACAAATGCGCCGCCGCAGATGAAAAGAATGTTGGCGGTATCAATCGGGAAAAATTCCTGGTGCGGATGCTTCCGCCCACCCTGCGGCGGAACGTTGGCAATCGTACCTTCAAGAATCTTCAGCAATGCCTGCTGCACGCCCTCGCCCGACACGTCGCGGGTAATCGAAGGGTTCTCGTCCTTGCGACAAATCTTGTCGACTTCGTCAATATAAATAATACCTTGCTGCGCTCGTTCGACGTCGCCGTTTGCTGCCTGCAGGAGTTTGAGGATTATGTTTTCGACGTCTTCCCCGACATAGCCGGCTTCAGTGAGCGTAGTAGCGTCGACGATTGTGAAGGGCACGCTTAGCATGCGTGCCAGCGTCTGCGCTAGGAGAGTCTTACCAGTTCCCGTCGGCCCAATCAGCAGAATGTTCGCCTTTTGAATCTCGACGTCAGAACGCCTCTTCCCGAGTTCGATACGCTTATAGTGCTGATAAACGGCGACCGCTAGGCGCTTCTTGGTTTCGTCCTGACCGATTACGTACTCGTCGAGAAAACTTTTGATCTCGCCAGGCTTTGGTAGTGGTGGTCGCGTGGCAACGGATTCTGCCTGCTGATCGTCGGTAATGATCTCATTACAGATGTCAATGCACTCATTACAGATGTAGACGGTGGGACCCGCAATCAGTTTTTTGACTTCATTCTGTGACTTGCCACAGAAGGAACAGCGCAAGGTGTCGTCGGTTCGTCTAACCATGGGTGTAGGGGATCTCCTTCGAGCTTCTGGCGAACCTGATTACTTAGTTATGGCCGCGGAGTTTCGGGAGACGTCCGGGCTACTCATGAGCTGGCGATATCGTTCAATGCACTCGTTACAGATAAACGCACTCTTACCAATCATTTGTTTGGGAACTCCAGGACCGCGCTGTGGCGTCCCGGTAACGATGTTTGCGACCTCGCCTTTTGATCGCCCGCAAAACGAGCAGCTAAATCCGCGAGCTTTCATTTTCGCAATCATTCGACTAACCTCCAGGCCCGAGCGCGCTATTCGCGGTGCGCAATCACCTCGTCTATTAAACCATAATCCTTGGCTTGAGCGGCAGACATAATCTTGTCGCGCTCGACGTCGCGCTCGACAGTTTCGAAATCCTGACCGGTATGCTTGGCAATTATTTGCGAAGTGAGTTCGCGCATGCGCAGGATTTCTTCGGCCTGGATGCGAATGTCGGTGGCCTGACCCTGCGAACCGCCCGTCGGCTGGTGAATAAGAATTCGCGAGTTTGGCAGGGCGAAACGCTTACCTTTGGCGCCGGCAGTCAGCAGCAAGGCCCCCATCGAGGCGCACTGGCCGACGCAGATCGTGGTTACATCGGGACGGATGAACTGCATCGTGTCGTAGATCGCCATGCCCGCGGTAATCGAACCGCCCGGCGAGTTGATATAGATGTTGATGTCCTTTTCCGGGTCCTCGGCTTCGAGGAAGAGAAGTTGTGCCACGATCAAATTTGCGATCTGATCGTCGATGGGCGTGCCGAGAAAAATAATATTGTCTTTCAGCAGTCGCGAGTAAATATCGAAGGCGCGTTCACCGCGTGAAGTTTGCTCGACAACCATTGGTACGAGGGCCATGTATCAGTCAACCTTTCTAGAATACGGTGCTCGGAATACAAAAGTCAGGAGTCAGAAGCCAGAAGAAAAAGCGTGTTCCGGTTCATTCTGACTCCTGACTCCTGACTTCTGGCTCTTCAGTTTTCTCGCTCCAGGATTCTTCTGTGATGTGCGCGTTGTCCACCAAAAAATCCAGTGCTTTGCGATTGCGCAATCTGTTCGCGATGCTACGTTCGCC
>JBDUDV010000090.1:0-14808 GCA_040002755.1 Acidobacteriota bacterium
TGAGAAACATTGTTCCCAAATTGAGGACCTTTACCGCAGACTTCGCAACGTTTAGCCATGATTTTTATGATACCTCCAAAAGCTTGAATGATTGCCAGCGGCCCATAGGACTGAGTAAACGGCAATAATTGAAACGCAATTTATAACAAACGGTTTTCCCCATCGTCAAGCAGGCGCGAACCGGCAACATCGTCAATTCTCTGAAGGAGTAACAATTTAAAGTGCAAAGAACGTTAAAACAAATTATTAGCGCCGCGTTTCTGGCGGCGACTCTTCTCTCCCTGGGTGCGTGCAGCAGCGGCGGAAGCTCCGAAAGCAAAGACAGCACAGTTGCGGCTACAGTCAACGGCAAAAGCATTTTGCTGAAAGAAGTTGAGCAAGGCGTAAGTACTCAGGCCGGAGGCAAACAAGCGCAGCTTTCACAACTCGAACTGGCCCAGGCGCGTTTGCAGGTGCTCGGCGCACTGATCCAACAGGAAGTACTCTTTCAGCGCGCTGAGCGCGAGAAAATGTTGCCGACCGACGATGAAATTACAGCCGTCATCAATCAGCAAAAAATTCAGTCCGGCATGACTGACGACGACCTGCAGAAGAGCCTCGCTTCCCAAAGCATGACTATGGAGACCTATCGCGAAATAACGCGAAAGAATATTGCCATCCAGAAGCTCCAGGAAAAGTATAATTCCAAGATCACCGTCAACGACAAAGAAGTTGAGGATTTTTACAACGGGAATCGTGAGCGCTTTGTGAGCGCTCGTGGAGTTGCGCTGGGAATGATAATGGTTGACCCCGCCGATAACAGCAGCCAGGGCATAACCCGCAACGATGCCAAAAGCGATGCCGAAGCCAAGTTGAAGATCGACAATATTAATCAACAGCTCAAGGGCGGCGCTGACTTTGCTACGGTCGCAAGAGCACAAAGCGAGGATGCCACGAGTGTTCCCAAGGGTGGAGATATCGGTTTTGCCACCGAAGACGATTTAAAGCAAAATGCGTTTCCTGCTGACCTGATCAGCAGATTCTTTACCATGCAGGCTGGAGATAAGACTGAACCCGTTCGCTTCGCCAGTGGAAAGTGGTACATCTTCAAGCTCGAAGAGAAGCGCTTGCAAACTGAGAACCTGACCCTCGAGAGTCCAAACGTTCGCCAGCAGATTACGCAAGCGTTGACCAAGCAACGATCGGATATTCTTAACGGCGCTCTGCTCGAGGTCTCGATGAACGAATCGAAGATCGTTAACAATATGGCGGGCACGATGCTTAGCAATCCGAGCAATCTCGGTCTGCGGCCTGCGTCGCCGGGTACCGCGGCTACTCCAGCAGGAAGTTCCGCCACCACGACTCCGCAGTCGACCGCTCCGGCAAGTACACCAGCCGCCGCCACTGCGAGCCCGAAGGCGAGTGCCTCTGTAAAGCCCTAACGTCTGGTTAACAAGTTTGCGCGGGTGCAGGAGGCTTATCAGCTCCGCACCCGCTTTTTTTGGAACGCACCCAGGGGTGCGGCCGGTCTATGGTTTGATCACGAGCCGACAGACAAGAATGTCTGTCCCACAAGCAAATGTTGTTTCGTCTCTCAGAAGTACATAAGTCCTACGGCACCCAGGATGTCCTGCGTGGCGTATCGTTTCAGATAAACCCTGGCGAGCACGTCGGACTTGTCGGCCGCAACGGATCGGGCAAGACAACTATTTTCCGGCTAGTCAATAACGAAGAGCCACCTGACCGCGGCGAGGTGATCCGCGCTCGAGGCATGCGGCTTGGATTGCTTGCACAGCACATTCATTTCGAACCCGGCTCGACCGTTCATGAATCTGCCCTCGCAGCATTTGGCCATCTCCAACAGATTGAACACGAGATGCACGAACTCGAGCATCGCATGGGAGAAGCCCCCGACGATCTCGACAAAGTCCTCGAGCGCTACAGCGATTTGCAGCATCAGTTTGAGCGCGAAGGCGGCTTTGAATACACCGCAAAAGCCGAATCGATCCTGCAGGGTTTAGGTTTCGATCGTGCGACCTGGTCATTGGAAACTGAAAAGCTCTCAGGCGGCCAACAGAATCGACTTGGCCTTGTGCGGCTCTTGCTTGCTGAACCTGACGTGCTCTTGCTCGATGAGCCTACAAACCACCTTGATGTGACTGGAGTCGAATGGCTCGAAGAGTTTTTGCAAGACTATCCATCTGCTTATGTAATCATAAGTCACGATCGGTACTTTCTCGATCGGGCTTGTAAACGAATAATTGAACTTGAGAATGGTCGCGCCGCGAGTTACACGGGCAACTATTCCGATTACCTGGTCGAGCGTGAAGAACGTCGCGAAGCGCAACAGCGCGCCTACGACAATCAGCAGCAAATGATTGCGAAGACGGAAGAGTTTATCCGTCGCAATCTTGCTGGGCAGAAGACCAAGCAAGCGAAGTCGCGGCGCACGATGCTCGCGAAGCTGGAGCGCGTAGACGCTGTGCGAGCCGATCAGTCGTCAGGAGATTTTCGTTTGCGATCAATCGAGCGAACCGGAAATCACGTGTTGACGGTGGACCAAACAACCATCGGTTATCCGGACAAAATTCTTGCACGCGATATTTCGTTTGTCCTACGACGCGCGGAGTGTCTCGGAATAATTGGTCCAAACGGATCCGGTAAGACCACGTTTCTCAAAACAATCCTGAAACAGATCCCGTCACTCGCCGGGGAAATTCGTTGGGGTACGAAGGTTGAAGTGGGCTACTACGCTCAGCAACTCGACGATCTCGATGATAGAAACGAAATCATTATGGAGTTGCGCAGGGTTGCTTCACCGGGCGCAACTGCCGGCGAGCTGCGTTCGTTCCTGGCAAAGTTTCTTTTCCGGGGCGACGACGTCTACAAACATGTTAGCGATTTGTCAGGCGGCGAGAAGGGAAGACTGGCGCTGGCCAAGTTGATCTACTCGCGCGTAAATGTGTTGGTTCTCGATGAGCCGACCAATCACCTGGACATTCCGTCGCGCGAGGCCCTCGAGGAAGCGCTTGATGCTTACGAAGGAACAATACTCACCATCAGCCATGATCGTTATTTTCTCGATCGAGTCGCTACTCAAATTCTCGCGCTCGATGGTGAAGGAGTTGCCGAGCATTACGACGGCGACTATACCGAGTATCACGATTGGAAGGCGTCGGGAAAGTCCATTACTCCGCCAGTCTTCGTAAAGAGCGAATCAACCGCCGAAAACCAACCCGCCGACCGCTCAACATCGAAGCAGGGAGAAGCTGGTTCTACCAAGACGAAGCAAGGTGGCAAAGGCAAGGCGGCCGAGGGGAAGCAAGCACCGGCAATCAAAGTCATTAGGAAGAACAAGCCTGTCTCTCCAGTCCTGCTCGAAGCGGAGATCGCCGAAGCTGAAAAGAAGTTGAACGAGATCTCGGTGAAGATGTCTGCGCCGGAGGTTGCGCGCGATGCGACTGAGCTAATCAAGCTGGATGACGAGTATAAGGAAACCGAGGCGCGTCTTACGGTGCTTTACAGACAGTGGGAAGCGGCCGCGGCAAAAGGCTGAGGATGGAGCAGGATGGGTCGGCCCCTCCGAGTCACTCTGAATCTTGAAATGGTAGGCGCGTGGGGGCTCGAACCCCAGACCTTTGCCGTGTCGAGGCAACGCTCTACCAACTGAGCTACGCGCCTAAAGCCTTATTCAAATTTCACAGTCCGAAAAATCCGAACTTGGTTGGAGGCGTAATCTTACGTTATGTTAACAAGCCTATGCAAATCAGACGTATGTGGAAAACATTTCTTGGTTCTTCAAGGTTTCTTGACCGGTGAGGGCTCAGATGAATGCGAACTATGTTTTTGTTGCTGCGGTGGGCATCGGCTTCGTCGCCGGCTTGCGCACCTTTACGGCCCCGGCTCTGGTGAGTTGGGGCGCTTATTTGGGAGCGTTCCAGCTGCACGATAGTCCCTTGTCGTTTATGGGATCGTCTGTGGCCGTTGCCCTACTTTCACTGTTGGCCATCGGTGAGTATATTATTGACTTGATGCCAAAGACGCCGCGGCGAACTAAGCCCGGACCTTTGATGGCACGCCTTGCGACGGGAGGTTTGTCAGGCGCTTGCGTTTGCGCGTCCGCCCGGCAGTCGCTTCTGGTGGGTGCGGTATTAGGGGCAATTGGAGGCGTGATTGGTGCCTTTGCCGGCTATGAAGCCCGAACACGATTGGTGAGCGGTCTGAAAGTAAAAGACAGATTTATCGCCATACCTGAAGACTTGGTGGCGATCGGCCTTGGATACCTTATGGTCTTCGTGCGCTGAACAACTCGCAGAGTGGAAACCAAGGAACAGCTCGATCAGCTGGTGCTCCTGGGTTGCGACGAGGTGCAAGGCTTCTTATTTAGCAAACCTCTCTCGGTTAAAGATTTTACCCAGCTACTCGTGGAACGACTCAGTCTCAGGCCCCGAAGACGATTAGAGACAAATCCATTGCCCGCGTTAGATGAAGTGTTCCAGTTGGCGCTCTAAGAGTTGAGCTGCCGCGACCCAGTCCATGCTTGCGATAGGTTTCGTTGGAGAGTAGAACGAGTCTCTCGCCGCGCAGGTTGTCAACGAGGCACCGCAGCAAATCGCGCACTGTCAGGGGCTATACTTAAATTCAACGTCGCTCGGTGATTCCGCACCTTTGCGTGAGGTTTCGGCCGTTTCGCGTGTTTGCCTCAACTCCCCAATCTGCCGGTGCTGATTGAAGCGAAAAAAGGAATGAGAAGATGAAATAGGCTGGCCCCACTCTGCCGTCCTTCCAGAAGAACGGGAACCCACAAAAGCGGACATGCCGATGCCGTATTCCAGAGATACATGCTCGCTCGTTGCGGAAGCGTGCAAATGACCGCATGGGTGCATCCGCACAAGCGAAAAAAGAAGCATGGCCGGACTCGTCGCGCAAGTCCCAATGAAACGTCTCGGCACAGCGGAAGAAGTCGCCAAGACGGTCACCTGTCTTGCTTCAAACGATGCTTCGTTTATCATGGGCGTTGAAATTGACGTTGACGACGGAACGGGACAGCTTTGAGTTGAAAAATTTATCTGGAGAAACGTCAGGAGGAATTTGATGACAACGCTATTTGACCCGCTGAGGGTTGGAAATATGGAACTTGACAACCGCATCATCATGGCGCCGATGACCCGCAGCCGCGCCAACGATGAAGGAATCCAACCTACGATAGTCGCTGACTACTACGGTCAACGCGCTTCCGCCGGCCTAATTATCACAGAAGCGACTAACATCTCACCGCTGGCCAAAGGCTATGTTCGGACGCCCGGTATCTACACTGAGGAGCAAGTTGAAAGCTGGCGGCCGGTCACAGCGGCGGTACACGCGCGCGGCGGTAAGATCTTCTTGCAGCTCTTTCACACCGGACGCATAGCGCTTCCAGACTTTCTGCCAGACGGCGCACAACCGATCGCGCCAAGCGCGGTACGTGCGAAAGGGCAGAACTACACGGATGACGGAATGAAGGAATTCGTGACGCCGCGGGAGATCACGAGAGAAGAAATCGCCCAAACAATACGAGACTTTGCGGTGGGCGCGGGGAATGCGATCGCGGCGGGCTTCGACGGCGTCGAACTGCATTCGGCGAGCGGCTACATCGTCCACCAATTCCTGGCGACCAACGCAAATCTTCGTTCCGATGATTATGGCGGCTCGCTGGAAAATCGCTCCCGATTCCTGTTCGAAGTATTGGACGCGATGATTGCGGCAGGTGGCCCTGAGCGCGTCGGCGTGAAATTTTCGCCGCGCATGCCGTTCAACGACATTGAGGAAAGCGATGCTGAGGTTTTGTATCCTTACATACTCGAACGGTCGAATGAACGAAAGCTGGCTTACGTTCACGTCGGAGATTTCACGGGCGAAGGCTGGCATGCGAAGCTGAGACCAATCTATCGGGGCATCTATTTTGCCGGCGCTGGTTTCACCAAAGAATCGGGCGAAGCGCTCTTGGAGCAGGGCGGTGCCGACGGAATTGTTTATGGCACAAAGCTACTCGCCAATCCCGACCTGCCGGCAAGGTTTAAGAGTGATGCAGCCTTGAACGAGCCGGATCAGGGGACTTTTTATTCGCCTGGTGAGCATGGCTATACCGACTACCCAGCGCTCGAAGGGACGCGGTCCGCAACAAATTGACCTGCGGCCATCATCCTTTAAGACAATGGAAGAAAGAAATCAAGGACGAGTTTGAAGTACTTGAGGAAAGCGAGAGACGCGGGGCAGTGGTTCCGGATTCATTTTCACTTCCGATGGTTTCATCCTGACAAACAGTCACGTCGTCCACGGGGCGACGCGTAGCGAGGTGACTATCTCAGATGGGCGCAAATGTCAGACTGACCTGATCGGAGACGATCCTGATATGCCGCCAAGTTCGTTGCTTACGACCTTGCGGTTGAAAGCGGAATAGTGGTGGTGTCTTTCGAGGAGAATAGTCCGGCCAGAAAGGTGGAGTGCGGGAAGGGGATATCGTCATAGGGTTTGATGATCAACCAACACAAGGAATTGATGAACTTCACAAACTGTTAACGGAGGATCGCATCGGCAGCCCGTCAGCTATTCTGGTAATTCGCGGTACGCAGAAACTCAACCTCGCCGTCACGCCTGAGGAGTCTAACGAGAGAAAGTAGAAAATCGAAGTGTGAGGTGAATGAAATATGCCAGTCAGAAAAGTTAAGCGACCCAGTAAATCAAGAACCTAAACTCCTCGCGTTTTTCGCCTCTCAACGTATTGGTTTGTGGTCGGCGCGAAATTACGCGTTACTTTTGAGAGAGATGCGTGGTATTTTATCGGGAAAATTAACGGTCATGCCCCGATCGAAACTGGCAACCGCGCGCGATCTTCTACTGATCGCGTTGGCAGGAGGAGACGGTATGTTAGCGAACTACCGATTGCTCGTTCGAGTTTTTCTTTTCGTGCTTGTTGTTTTTGTGGCCCGGATTGCTCTGTCAGCACTGGCTGCGGTCGAGACTAGGGAAAGCAAGACCTATACGGCTGATCGCAAGCTTGCTGAGGGATTAGCTGCCTGGGACCAGGTCTATTCAGTGTTGACCTCACCTCGCTGTATCAACTGTCACACCGCCACCAACTATCCGCAGCAAGGCGATGATCGCCACCGTCATTTCGCCAATGTCATTCGTGGCCCGGAAGGGAAAGGCGTCCCGGCACTGAATTGTGTTAGTTGCCACCAGCAAACAAACGCGGACAGTACCGGTGTGCCAGGTGGACCAAATTGGCATCTCGCACCGCTGTCCATGCGCTGGCAAGACCTTGACGATCGTCCCTTACCGAGTGCTGCGGTGTGTCGCGCTGTAACGGATCGATCGCGAAATGAAAACATGGATGGACCGGCGCTCCTGAAACATCACCAGGAAGCAGCGCTCGTTCTATGGGCTTGGGATCCCGGACGCCGGCCTGACCGCGCAATGCGAAGCCTGCCCCCGTTGAGCCATGCCGAGTTTGTCGCGGCAACTCGTCGCTGGGTTGACGCCGGCACGCCCTGCCCTCACGGCAAATAAAGCGACGCTAGACAAGGAGAGGAGAGGAGTGAAGCCATGGCAACTTACCAACTCAACGTCAACGGCCGGCAGCGCGAGGTGAAAGTTGATCCCTCAACCCCGCTGCTGTGGGTGTTGCGTGAAGAGCTGAAGATGACCGGGACAAAATACGGTTGCGGCATCAGCGCGTGCGGCGCCTGTACGGTACATGTTGCCGGCATCGCGACACGCTCGTGTGTTGTGCCAATCGCGCTGGTTGGTGATCGGCCCATCGTCACGATTGAAGGCATTGGACAAGATGCCGTTGGCCGAACGGTACAAGACGCCTGGGTGGAAAAAGATGTAGTGCAATGCGGTTACTGTCAGAGCGGACAAATCATGAGCGCGGTCGCGCTCTTGAAAGCGATACCAAAACCGACGGACACGAATATCGAGGAATCGATGGGCGGCAATCTTTGTCGCTGCGCCACCTACGTGCGTATTCGTGAAGCGATCCAGAGCGCTGCTCAACAACTGAAGTAAGGAGGCGGAACTGTGCGTGCAGCAATAGAAGTTAAAAAGGATCTGAATCTGAACCGGCGAAGCTTCCTGCGTGTAACTACCGCTGCCGCGGGCGGGCTGCTCGTTTCGTTATACCTCGATCATCCCGCATCAGCACTGGAAAGTAGTCAAGCTGCGCCGGCAAAGGTCTATCCTCCTGATGCATTTGTTCACATCAGAACGGACGGCAAGATCGTGATCACAGTAAATCGTCTGGAGTTTGGTCAGGGGGTGCAGACAGCTCTGCCGATGATTCTGGCTGATGAGTTAGACGCCGACTGGTCGCAGGTAATCGCTGAACTGGCTCCGGCTGCGGACGTCTACCGGGATCCGGTCTTCGGCATTCAGATGGTTGGCGGTTCCGGGTCGATCGCACACTCGTATCAGCAATATCGTGAGCTTGGCGCCAAGACCAGGGCAATGTTGGTTGCCACCGCAGCTGATCGTTGGCACCTGTCTCCCGACCAATGCCGTACAGAAAACAGCGTTGTATATGGTCCAGCTAACAAGTCAATTCGTTATTCCGAACTTGCGAAGGACGCCGCACGCAAGCCGGTACCGGACAAAGTCAATCTAAAGAATCCAGCAGATTTTCGGCTGATCGGCAAAAAAGTGCGCCGCCTTGATAGTCGGGCGAAGTGCGACGGCTCACAAAAATTTGGACTCGATCTGGATCTTCCGGGAATGAAGATCGCCCTCGTAGCTCACCCGCCGGTGTTTGGGGCGCGCGTGAAGAGTCTGGACGACCGTGAAGCTCGTAGTATCGCCGGGGTGCTCGACGTGTTCGAAATTCCCCTGGTAAAGGGGAGCGGAGTGGCGGTTGTCGCCGATCGATTCTGGACGGCAAAGCAGGCGCGCGACCGTTTGCAGATCGATTGGGATTTATCAGGGATTGAACGCGCGGACAGCACGCAGTTGCTGACAAGTTACAAAGAGCTCGCCGGCAAAACGGGCAACGTCGCCGTTAACCGTGGTGACGAGAAGGCGATGGATCGGGTCGCGGCTGCCCACCGGATTGTTGCCGAGTACGACTTTCCCTATCTCGCCCATACGCCGATGGAACCGTTGAATACCACGATTCGCTTTGACGGTAACGCCGCAGAGGCATGGGTACCTTCTCAGTTTCAAACTTTGGACCAGATGGCCATAGCCGAGGTGCTGGGATTGAAACCCGAGCAGGTAACTTTCCACACCGAATTTGCCGGTGGCGGTTTTGGCAGACGCGCGGTAATCGATTCACATGTACAGCGCGAGGCGGCCGTGATTGCGAAACGCCTGCGCGGTACGCCGGTCAAGCTCGTTTGGACCCGCGAGGATGATGTGCGCGGTGGCTACTACCGTCCGATGCATGCGCATCGGGTTGAGATCGGCGTCGGACGAGATGGAATGCCAGCCGCATGGCGTCATGTCATTGTGGGTCAATCGCTAGTTGCAGGCACTCCGTTCGCTGCGATGATGATTAAGAATGGAGTTGATCAAACCACTGTGGAAGGTGTGGCAGACACGAGCTACGACATTCAGAATTTTCATGTTTCGGCTCACAATCCTACTGTCAACGTTCCTGTACTTTGGTGGCGTTCGGTAGGAAACACCCACACCGCATTCGTCATGGAGACGTTGATTGATGAGTTAGCCACTCGAGCCCACGTCGATCCGATTTCCTATCGTAGAAAGCTTCTCAAACCTGACGCCAAGAAACTGCGCGCGGCGCTCGATCTGATGGATGAAAAGAGCGCCGCCTGGCGAAACAAGTTGCCCAGGGGTCATGCCAGCGGCATCTCTTGTCACGAATCCTTTAATACCGCAGTCGCGTGCGCCGTTGAGGTTTCGATTGAAAACAAACGCCCGCGAATTCATCGGGCGACAATCGCGCTGCATTGCGGCCTGGCCGTCAACCCGTTGACCGTGGAAAGCCAGTTTCAGGCCGGCGTGGGTTTCGGCGTCATACAGCTAATGGCGAAGGGCGCAATCACTTTGAAGGACGGTCGCGTAGAACAACGAAACTTTGACGGCTACACTCCGGCGTACATAGCTGATGCGCCGGTGAGCGTCGAGGTGCATATTGTGCCGAGTACCGAAGCTCCGACCGGCTGCGGCGAGCCTCCAGTGCCCGTGATCTCACCGGCAGTCGTCAATGCTCTGGCTAAGCTCACCGGAAAGCGATATCGCTCGTTGCCGCTGGTGACAATCTAAGTAAAAACAAAAATGCCGCGAGATTAACCTCGCGGCTTTGGCCGTTCAGGCGCCGACGAGGTTGCCATTGAAGTGCGGCATGAGGAAATTGTCGTGACGACTGACCTGCCCTCGCATCATGCGTAGGCTACTTCCGCTTCGGGTGCAAAGCTCGCAACTTTCAGGCAACGCGCGCATTATTCTCAACGATCGGTAAGCCAGAACCCTGTGAAGATCCTGATCCTGAGTCATGACGAAATCGTAAAACTGCTGCCGATGAAGGAATGTATTGCCGTGATGCGTGAGGCGCTCAGCGCGCTTGCGGTCGGTGAAGTCCATCAACCGTTAAGAACGATTATTCGACCGCCCGGCGCCGCCGGTGCAATGGGGCTGATGCCCTCCTACATTGCGGGTGATTCTCCAGCCTTCTGCTTGAAAGCGATTTGTGTGTTTCCCGGGAATCCAGCCAAGGGTAAGGATTCGCATCAGGGGGCTGTTCTGCTGTTTAGCGCCGAGACGGGCGAACTGCTGGCGATGATGAACGCGTCAGCGATCACTGCCATTCGAACCGCGGCGGTTTCCGGTGTCGCCACTGACTTGCTCGCTCGCGAGGATGCGTGCAAGCTCGCGCTTGTCGGGAGCGGTGTGCAAGCGCGTTCGCATTTGGCGGCAATTTCCGAAGCCCGCTTGATCAAGCATTGTCGGATAGTGAGCCGGCAACTTGAAAATGCGCAAAGATTCGCTGAGGAGATGAAGCGAGACTTCTCATTCCCGCTCGAGCCAGTTGCGACTATGGCAGAGGCTTTAGCCGGAGCGGACTTGATAGTCACCGCCACTAACGCCCGCGAGCCAATTGTTAAGCGCGAATGGATCTCACCGGGTGCTCACTTGAATGTCGTCGGGTCGAGCACGCCTAAGTCGCGCGAAGTAGATAGCGAGACTATGGCAGCAGCAAGCCTGTTTGTTGATCGACGGGAATCAACTCTCAACGAGGCGGGCGATTACCTTTTCGCCGCCGCCGAAGGCGCCATCGGCCCCGAGCATATTCGGGCCGAGCTTGGCGAGGTGCTTCAAGGATACAAGCCCGGCCGGACTTCAGCGGAGGAAATCACGTTGTTCAAATCTTTGGGCCTGGCCGTAGAGGATCTCGCGGCCGCAAACTACTTGTACAAGAAGGCGAGGGAATTGAACGCCGGCACCTGGGTTGAATATTCATGATCGCTCGTGGCGATGCCTACGTTTTCGCACTGCTCTCCCTGGAAAGGTAAATAGAATTGGCAGACCTGCCTTCGTTCTCTGAAATCACCGCTGCTCGACAAATGATTGCGGGTTCGGCGATCCGCACACCGCTGGTGCGACTGAACATTAAAGACTCCCCGGCGGAGATTTACCTCAAACTCGAAAACCTGCAACCGATAGGTTCGTTCAAAATCCGTGGCGCGACGAACGCGATGGCCCATATGGCTCCTGAAGCCTTGTCTCGTGGAGTTCTGACTGCATCAGCAGGAAACATGGCCCAGGGCGTAGCCTGGCGTGCTCGTGAACTTGGTATACCGTGCACGGTGATCGCGCCCGAGACCGCGCCGGAAACAAAGATCAGAGCAATTGAACGCCTGGGCGGACTTGTCATCAAAGTTCCGTTTGCAGACTGGTGGCGGACCTTTGAAGACCGCTCATTTCCCGGCGTTGAAGCAGCTTTCATTCACGCCTTTGATGATCTGAGAGTAATGGCCGGCAATGGCACAATCGCTTTCGAAATCATAGAAGACTTGCCCGAAGTCGATGCGGTTGTGATTCCTTGGGGAGGCGGTGGACTTACCTGCGGAATTGCCGCTGCGATGAGGGCACTCAATTCGAACTGCAAGATATTTGCAGCCGAAGTGGTCACTTCGGCCCCGCTGGTCGCTTCGCTGGCGGTTGGTTCCCCACAGGAAGTGGAGTATCAACCGTCGTTCGTGGATGGCATTGGCGCCAGAATTGTTTTTCCACAAATGTTCGAGCGCGCACAGCAGCTGATTGATGGCTCCCTCGTTGCGGAATTGGACGAAGTGAAATTTGCTCTGCGGCTGATGGCGGAGCGCAACCGCGTTATAGCTGAAGGCGCGGGAGCATGTGCACTTGCGTGTGCCCTGGCCGGGAAAGCTGGGACAGGTAAAGTTGTCTGTATCGTCTCGGGAGGGAATATAGACTTCGCCACACTTTGCGAGATTCTCGCATAATAAATGGGCAAAGAGAGCGGTTAGCAAATGAAACAGCACGACAGAGGCCAGCAGGCCACAGATTCAAGGCCGCGAGGCCCGCGTGATTTGTGCGGAAACCGTTTTCCATTCCGCCTTCGCTTTGACGTAAACATCGATGTAGCGACTCAAGCCCTTTAACCCTTCCTTACCCGTCCATATTCCGGTCGCCTGAATAAGTGCAACGTTTCCATAGACGCGCACGTTGACCTCCTCGAGTCGGTAGTCAGCAACGTCAGGCCCCTTCGCAGTGTTGGCCAGGAACTGCGTCTTATTGAGGACTGAACCGTCGGATTCAATGACGACAAAATCGTCCGCAAGATGTTGTCGATACCACTCAACGTCTGCGTTCATGAAGGCGTCGACGTATTCCTGATTCAGCCGCTCCAAAGTAGTCTTGTCTGTTTTATCGAGTTCCATTTCAGTTGCCATCGTCATTCCTCCCAAAATCATTTTTGTTTGACCATTTGTGTTCCGTGAAACGAGATCGTTTCGCTGGGCTTCATCTCGTAAAAGTTAACTTTCAGCTTCTTGAGTTCGACGGCGAAACCGTCGGCGGTCTGGGTGATACCGGGAAAGGTCCCAAAGTGTTGGGGAATCGCGAGCTTTGCCCGCACCGATTGCGCGGCCTTTGCTGCCATCTTCGGTTCCATCCCGTAATGTCCGCCGATATTCACAAGCGCGACGTCGATCGCATAACTCTCACCGATTGTTTCCATGTCTTTGAAGTAAGCGGTATCGCCTGAGTGGTAAATTGTTGGACCGTTCTTGATTATGATGACAAAGCCGGCAGGATTTCCGCCGTAAGCTCGCTCGGGTTCGTTTGGTCCAGCCTTGGGATTGAAAACGCTGCTGGAATGAACAGCGCCAGTCATGGCAACGGTCACTTCGCCGTCGGCAACTTGAATCTCGCCGCCAATACCCATGATGTTGTCGGTTTCGGCTGACTTGGCAGGGAAGTCCGCGAGCTTCACCAGATTGCCGGCGAGCTCCGGATTGCAGATGAGCACGGCGCCGGTCTTGTTCGCGATCTCAACTGCGTCGCCAACGTGATCGCGGTGTCCGTGCGTGATGAGTATGTAATCAACTTTCGTAAGCGCGAGCAACGGATCTTTGTTCTCCTTCGCTTCGGGGTTCGAAGGATTCTTGATCCAGGGATCAATTAGCAGAACTTTGCCGCGCGGGGTGGTGATTGAAAACGCGGCATGACCAAACCATTTTAGTTTTGTTTCCTGGGCCGAGGCTTCGATAGCAAAGCCAAGTAACAGAATCAGCAGGATAACCAGGCGTTTTGTGGTTCTCATTTCAAACAGTCCTTCCAAGACTATTTTTTTTGAAGATCCGAACACTCGAAAGAAGTTAGGAAGCTCTGAAGGAGTCGTCACGCTCCTCGCCTCGTAGAGGCGAAATGTCTATAGCACCGACCTGTACTCAAAACCAGCTCCGCAGGAGCGGAACGTTGATTTGTTGCGCTCCTACGGAGCTCAGGAAACAAGTCACTGCGCTGAGCCCCGGTGCAACGGCGTGGTGGGCCTGGTATTCGATACCCAGCAATGTCACCAGGGTATGAAATTCCTCAGGGGAAAGATCACGGAGCCGGTTATCCGGAGCGAATTGATCGCCATTGCGTCCCCCTATCGAAGTCTGCCCCAGCCAAAGCACAACTACGAGTTTGTCCTGGTCGTAGAAATCAATTGTGTACCGGCCGCTCGGAAAAGTGTCTTGAACGCCGTGCCAGCTAGTGTTGTGATCCGCGATAAACTTAACGATGCTGGCAATGCGATTCGAGTCAGTAATCGTGGTCACGGTTGCATCCTGCGTTCGGTTGTTGCGAACTGTGATTCGATCTACGTGAGTAGATGCCGAGACAGCCAATGGTTCTTTACGTTTCAATAGTGAACAGCCCAAAACTAAGAAACAGACAGTCGTAACGGCAACGATCGATAGAGTTTTTGTCATGATTCGATGTCAGTTGGGTGATTTTGCCGGACTACCGTATTGCGGTGAATGGCTGACGCGGGCCGAACCTCTGTCGACCAAATATTCCGACTCCGCGGCCGCTTGCCTCATTGACCGCCGCTTGGATAGTAGGAAACTGTTGCGGGACGAGGAGAATTTCGTGGGTGGCGCTTGCTGCCATTGTTAGTCGAAATTACGAGGGAGAATTAAAGCCGAACACCCACTTCCAAGCGTCGCCATCCTTTACATAGACGGAGTTGCCATAGATCTTTTGTCCGCTGATGTCCTTGCCGCCGCAGCTGCCTTTAACCGAGCCTGTTAATGTCAGGATGCCGACCGTTCCGGAAACGGCGGTTCCGACACCATCCGTCAGCGTAAAGCTCGTGACGTCGCA
>JBDUDV010000091.1:0-14681 GCA_040002755.1 Acidobacteriota bacterium
TCGCTGTCACATCAAAAACGGCCAGCCTGCCTGGACCAGAGCCTCCGCCACCAGTGTTATCGGCTGTCGAGAGCCAACTATAGGTCCGGCCACCGGTGCCGGTCGATTCCAGGGTGATACCCGAAGCGATTTGCCCTGTCCCTGTAATACGCAGATCAGTTTGTCCAGCTCCATCGCTGCCGGTTCCGTTTACATGCAGGCGCCTGGCAGGAGCTGTCGTGCCGATGCCCACATTTGTGTCCACCGCGCCACCATTTGATGTTCCGTTGATACTGCCGAGGATGAGCGAATTGCTCTGCGTGACCATAGCTTGATAGCCGATGGCGGTAGCGTTGGTGAGGGTACCGCTGCTGTTTGTATACGCACCGATGTAGGTGTTGTTACTGCCGGAAAAGTTGGCCGCTCCGGCGAAGGTACCAAAATGAGAGTTGAAATTGCCGTTGATCAAATTTTGGGCTGCGGCTCTGCCGAAAACAGAGTTCCCAATGCCATCCACGTTGCTAAGACCGGCTTCTTCACCGAAGAAGGAGTTCGCGCTGCCCGTCGTGTTAGACGCGCCGGCCTGGCTCCCGAAGAAGGAGTTAACATTGCCGCTCCCAGAGCTATCGCTGGTAGCGGTGTTGTTGAGTCCGGCATCGACGCCGGCGAAGGTGTTGGTGTTCGTGAAAATACCGCCCCCCGTCACGCTGAGCACGCGATTGCCGCGAATGTTGAACTGCGTGCTCGTGTTGATACCCCCCGCCACGTCCAACTTCGCCCCCGGCGCTATAGTGCCGATGCCGACATTGCCCGCGAAGTACCCCGATGCGCTCGACACACCAAAGATCGGCGTCTCATCAACGTGCGGGTTCGCGCCGGACGGAACGCGATACAGCCACAGTCCGTTATTGGGTCCGTTGGCATTTCCTCCTCTGGTGTCGAGCTTGAAGAAGTAGCCGTTGGTGTTCTGGTCATCTAGTAGCCAGCCGGAGTTGTAGTTGGCGTTCAGGGTCAGCGCTCCCCAGTTCTGGACGCTGGGGACAGTCTGGAAACGGAAGCGCTGCGTGCCTGGCGTGTTCAAGGTGATGCCGGAAACACCCGCTGGCCCCGCTAGATGCAGTAATGACGCGGGACTGTTCGTACCGATACCAACACTGCCTCCGGTCTCTGTGACGGCCGAGTCGCCCAGCGTGCCGCTGTTGTCGGTCCATTTCGCGAGGTTGTTTTGTGTGCCTGTGCCCGAGACGTTGGGAACGACGTTGCTTTTGGCGTCGGTCATCGTTAATGCGCCTTTGTCGTTCACATTCAAGGTGCTGCCATCGCCAAAGACGAAGCCCTGGCGCGCGCGGATCGCACCGGCTACGTCCAACTTCGCCACTGGCTTGTCCGTGCCGAGGCCCAGATTGCCATCTTCGGTCAAACGCATCTGTTCTTCATCCTTGCCGGAGAAGAAATCGCCAAGGCGAAACGAAAGGGCGCCCCGTCCTCTGACAAGCTGTCCGTCCGTTCCGTCGTGCGCGACAACAGTGGTCGTTTGATTCTCTTGCTCCACCAGAATTGTCCACGAAGCGTTCTCCTCCACCGGCCCGATTGCCTGCGCTTGCGGTCTGAATAGTTGTTTCGAGTCAGCGGCAGCAACGCTAACCGTGTTCTCTCCCAAGGTAACGGTGCCAATCCGCTGTGTGATCTTCCCTGAGATGTTCTTGACTGTGACCACGCAAACGTAGTCGCCCGCCGTCAAACGCTGCGCCTGACCATCCTGCAGGTGCCAGTCGAAGATGTTGCCGCCTCGGATCTCGTTGTCGAAGAGTTTCTCTCCGCCGCTCGCATAGACTTCGACGTGCATCTGCACAACCGAAGCGGGAGCAGTGATGCGCACGCGCTCGACGGTTGCCGTGGCGGTTACCAGCGATCCCGCCGCGACCGGCTCAAGCGGTTTCTCAGTTAACGCGCGCTTCTCCTGGGCCAAGGTTGGGCTGAAGAGAACAAACATAAAGAGACTAGTGCCAAGAAGTCGGTTGCGTGCGAACATGTTGATCTCCTTCTAACTGTAAAAGAGGTCGACCTTTGCTACGAGTCTGACCGGGAAAGGATTGAATGGCAGGGCGCGGGAATCTAAGGGGCTATCTAACTTACCAGCCCGCAATTTTTTCGACGTTCATTAAGATAACGTCGGGCTCCAAGTTGGTCAATTCAGCGGCACTAATCGGTGGGTGTGGTCCTTTGCTCACACGCTTTTATCCGCTGCTCAAGCACCGCGTCCGCGGCAAACTTTTCCAGGCGCAAGAAATATTCCGCCTTTGTATCAAGCGCTGCTTCTGGTACCAGTCCAACGATCTCCGTACCGGCGATCTCAACGCCAAGCCGTTCGGCTTCTTTCCGGACGGCTTCGTAAGCCTGCGCCATTCCCGTGGCTTCATAGTTCACCAGGTTCATGGACACCTGTACCAAACCGCGTGTCTCTAATTCAAACCCAAGCGCCTTCACAAAAGGCAAGCCGCCATGTCGCGCTCTTACAACGCGCGCTACGGCTCGCGCCACCGAGATATCTCTCGTGTTCAAGTTTACATTAAAAGCGATCAGAAAGGGCCTGGCCCCTACTGCGATCGCGCCGGCGCTTTCATGAACCCTGAGCTGTCCGATATCGGGAGCTCGGCCGGGGTCAACCGCGATCTGTTCCCGGAGCAATTCCAGAGCGCCACGCCGCACGTCTTCCAAAAAAAGCCGCCCGGGTTTCAACGCCGCGCGCTCGTAAAAGAAAACCGGAATCGCGAGTTCGCGCGCAATGCGTTCGCCGGCACTGTGCGCCAGGGCCACACAATCTTCCATCGACACGCCGCTGATCGGAATGAACGGCAGCACATCGGTGGCGCCAAGGCGCGGATGCACGCCCCGGTGCTCGCGCATGTCGATAAGTTCCGACGCAAGTTTGACTGCCCGGAACGCGGCCTCGACAACCATTTCCGGCGCCGCTACAAAGGTAATGACGGAACGGTTGTGATCCGGATCGATATGCCGGTCGAGCACGCAGGCTGTGGGCACGGAGGTGACCGCGGCAGCCAGCCGCTCGACTGTTTCAGTCTTGCGGCCTTCGCTGAAGTTTGGTACACACTCAACAATGCTTCGCATCAGTAGGCAGTAAGCAGAAGGCAGCAGGCAGGAAACCCGGCGGCGAGAAATCAATTGCCTGCTTGCCAATCAAGATCGTCGACCGAAAAAAGACTATCACTGCCTACTGCCTACTGCCTACTGCCTACTGCTTACTGATTTATGGCGCAAGATCACTTCATCGAAAAACATAAGACCGCCTGGCAGCGTCTTGAAGATCTGCTCAAGTTGCTTGACGGCAGCTCGCTGCGAAGGTTGCATCGCGAGGAAGTGCGCGAGCTCGGGAAAATTTATCGTCGCACGTCGTCCGATCTGGCCGTAGCCCGCGCGGAGTCGCGCGATCCTCGACTCATCAACTATCTGAACAGTCTGGTTATTCGCGCTCATGGTCGCATCTATCAAGCCAACGTGCAGGGTCGCTCGCGCATAACTGCTTTTTTCGCCGAAGATTTCCCGCGAACTTTTCGACGGACCTGGAAATACACGGCTACAGTGTTTGGAGTGTTTATGCTCTTTAGTCTGATCGGGTTTGTAGGCACCTGGCGAGACAAGGAGTTTTCGGAGTTGTTTGGTATATCGCCGGAGTGGCGCGAGCTTAACACCGAGGTAGGTAACCATTGGTGGGAAGAACTAAACAACGATAATCAGGGCGGGGCGAGTTCCATTTTCACTCACAACATACGCGTCACCTTCTACGCTTTCGCGCTGGGCGCGATGTTTGGAGTTGGAACTCTCTACTTCATGGGATTCTTTGGAGCGAACACCGGCGCGATCCTCGCGCTCACTTATCGTGCCCACTACGGGAATGACCTGCTCACCTTCATGGCCGGTCACGGTGTGATCGAGTTGTCGTGCGTCTTCATTGCCGGTGGCGGCGGGCTATTGATCGGCAGCGCCCTGTTGATGCCGGGAGATCTCTCGCGTGCGGATGCGCTGAAGTCACGCGGCATGGAGGCAGTGAGGCTCGCCGTAGGTTGCGCGCCCCTGCTGGTGCTGGCTGGCATCATCGAGGGCTTTATCTCACCCGCACCAATCAACCCAAAGATCAAATTCACGATTGCCGCACTCACGGGACTGGCGCTCTATTCCTATTTGTTGTTGGCGGGACGACAAACCGTTGAAAAGGGGAACTGGAGAAAAGGGTAATTTCAACTCGGTCGTACCGGCGAATTCCTAATTGCTCTTATGCGATTGAAAAGGCAAGCAATCCTTTCTTAGGGTGAAAGGTTGTGGTTGTAATAAGCGGCTCTCTCTAAACGTTCCCCTTTCCCCTTTTAACCTCTTTCCCAAGGTTATAGAAGCCCTCTTTCTTTTACTTGCAAATATTTTTCCAGTATCGCCGGCGCTAGAGCGGCTGCGGTTACATCCAACGCTAACCCTCCCTGCGACTCCACCAAACGCAACGCCGCTTCACGCAGGTACATGATTTCCTCGGCAACAGATTGCGTAAAAAGATCCTTTGCTGTTTCCGGCGCATTGCTTACGACTGCCCGAAGATCGCGATCAGCGATCGTTACGACCAGCGGAAGGTGTCGGGGGCGCAGCAGCCGGAGTGAAGTCAGCAGTTCCTTCGATCCCTCTTCATCAACCAGATCGGTAATCACGATAACCAGCGAGCGGCGTTTGCTGTTTGCAGCGATGTACTCAAACGCGCGCGAGTAAGACGGTTCAATCATTTCGGGCTCAACTGAATAGAGCGCCTCGAGCGCGGCATCGATGTGATCATGACCGCGGCTGGGCGGCAGGTAAGCCTTAATCTTTCGACCAAACACCAACAGTCCCGCATTGTCGCCGGCCCGCGCCGCCGCCGACATCAAAGCCAGCGCGGCGTGCACCGCGGAATCCAGTTTAGTTTCCTGGTCAATGCGCGCCGTCATCAGTCGGCCGCCGTCGATAGCGATCAGAATCGTTTGATCGCGTTCGATCTGATATTGCCGTGTCGTTAACTTGCCGCGCCTGGCAGTTGCCGACCACGAGATGTGCCGCAACTCATCGCCGCGAACATAATCGCGCAACGATTCAAATTCCCGACCCTCGCCGCGCCATGAGGTTTTTCGATGTGAAGAAACCAGCGAACGCGCGCCGAGCGCCTTCAACTCCGCTTCCCGGGCGCGCCGCATGTTTGGGTAAACTTTGACTGCCGTGACTGGGTCACCAACGCGCGTTTCCTTCCACACCAGGTTCCAACGCGACAGGAAGCGCACCGCGATTTGGCCAAACTCAAAGCGGCCACGCTTTGGCGGCGTCAATCCGTAAACCAACGCAGCCGAACTTTGCCCGTCAATGCGCAGCGATGCTTCGCGTAACCCTGACAGTTTCATTTGCGGCGGATACTCGTCTTTGACTGCGAGCGAAATTGCGTAGGGCTGCCCGTTCTGCACGTTGATGTGGACTTCGTTTTCGGCTCCTACAGCGAATCGCCCGCCGAATTCGCGCGTGATGCGAACGCCTTTGGGAAGTTGACTGCGCCGCGCATCAATTATCGCAAGGGCCATCAGCGTCAGGTCGTAAACGAACGCGACCCAGCGCAGTCCCGGACGCCCCCAGGAAAACGAAAGCAGTAGCAGGCTCAACGCCGCCAGCAGATAGAAGAGTTTGGTGAAAACAAAGCGCATTGAATGTCTGAACTTTGTGCTTGGTGCTTTGTACTCTGTTTCTTGGTCTTTGGCCTTTGGTCTTAGGACTTTGGTCTTGGCCGCTATCCGAGTCTGAGGTTTCGGGAAATGCAAAGACCAAAGACCCAATTCCAAAGACCAAAGTACTAAGTTCAAAGTACTATCTAGGCACTTCCGCACTCTTCAAGATGTCAGTAATCACAGCGTCAGGCGTGGCGCCATCGAGTTCTGCTTCGGCCCGCAGCGTCAGTCTGTGTCGCAAGACTGGACGAGCGACATCGCGCACGTCATCGGGAGTGGAAAACTGCCGGCCGCGAATCGCAGACAACGCCTTTGCGCACAAGAGCAGCGCCACCGACGCACGCGGACTCGCGCCGTAATAAATGAACGGATGCGTGCGCGTCCGGCGAACCAGATCAACTGCGTAATGCTGCACGCCGGGTTCCATCCGCGCCGAACTTACTTCGCGACGGCAACGGGAAATCGCATCGGCGTCAGCCAGCGGTTCGATCTGGACGTCGTTGAGCCGGCGGGAGTTGAAACCGGCGTCCCAGTTTGCGACGACCTGTCGCTCATGTTCCTCGCCGGGATAGTCGAGCAGGATTTTCAACATGAAGCGATCGAGTTGCGCCTCAGGCAGCGGATAGGTGCCTTCATACTCGATCGGGTTTTCCGTCGCCAGTACTGTGAAGATAGGCGAAAGCGTGTGCCGATCGCCGTCAATTGTTACCTGGCGCTCTTCCATCGCTTCGAGCAGTGCGGCCTGCGTCTTCGGCGGC
The DNA here is from genome assembly GCA_040002755.1 of Acidobacteriota bacterium. Classification (GTDB taxonomy): domain Bacteria; phylum Acidobacteriota; class Blastocatellia; order Pyrinomonadales; family Pyrinomonadaceae; genus PSRF01. The sequence goes on from JBDUDV010000091.1 coordinate 6,482, forward strand.
GTACGATTGATTTCATCCGCCAGTAGGATGTCGGTGAAGATTGGGCCCTGCCGCAAATTGAAAGTGGACGTGGCGACGTTAAAGACGTTGGTGCCGGTGATGTCCGAAGGCATCAGATCGGGCGTGAATTGTATGCGGCCGAAGTTCGCGTTGATGATGCGCGCGAGGGTTTTCACCGTCAGCGTCTTCGCGGTTCCGGGAACGCCCTCGATTAGCGCGTGGCCCTCCGCAAGCAGCGCGATCAGGATTTGTTCAATCGGCTCGTCCTGACCAACAACAATTTTGCCTAGTTCACGGCGAATGTGGTCGACAGTTTGGGAGACGTATTCAATCATTTGGTTTTTCTGAATGCTTTTGGTTTCGTTCGTTGAAGTTAATTAGAAGATCAAAGTACAAACTTTTGCTTTCGTCAAATATTTTGGGCCGTTTGTTTCACTTCGCGCGAACGCATGCGCAGCCCTAGCGTCAGTTCAATTTCGCGCAGACGCTTCACTAACTGAACTGATTGGCGTTCACTAATGGGACCGCCATTGATCGCTTCTTCCGACTGGCGCATCACTGTTTCGAGTTGGTGTGCCTTTATCGTCGAGCGCGCTGCTATTCGTTCAGCAATCACCCGGCGCGGACTGTTGTAGTCGACGCCGGCATAACGCGCCAGCACTCTTCTCGTACGCGAATAGATATTTTCGATCGCCAGATCGTAAGCGCGCGCGCGTTGTTGGAGTTCCGCCATTGAGGCGACGAATTCCAAACTCGACCGGCGATCAATTTGCGGTAGCGGCAACGGACGAGCAAAGCGGCGGCCGCGCGTCCAAAGTATCAAAAGAATCAGAAATACTATCTGTCCACAGATGGCCAGCACGGGAGTGCCTGCAAAATATCCTACAAACGGGTTGTGCGTCGCGCCGTGGCCTTGATGAAATTCGTCAAAGGCGATCAGTCCACCGCCAGCCGACAAAAGATTTGTCGTCAGCTTGAGATTATCTTTCAGACCAATACCACCATTGGCAACGATGTAGGGATCACTTAACAAGACTATCCGGCCCTGGCCGTGCGGGTAATCAACCAGCAGCGGCGCTCTGGACGTCGCGAGGTGAACTACGGGAGCTGGCGATAAACCGGCAGTGGTCGTCACTGAAACCGGGCCGCTCGGGCCGGAATCAGGTGGCGGCGGTTCGTCGAAGTCCCCGGAGTCTTCACCGTCGCCGGCTTCTTCATCCTGGGAATGTACCTGGGCTTTCTTTTTTTCGTCTTTACTCAACGCAAAGATCTTGATGGCCGAAAAGAACCGCGAAGGCATGACCGACTCAACCTCGCGAGTTAACAGCGTTGGCTGCGACGGCGGAACCGGCTTCACGCCGTCAGTCATTTGATCAACGCGCGCCGGATCGACAGCGGAAGTAAAATCAATGAACTCGGTTGCAACTTTCCAGTCTCCCGAGCGGGGCAGCAGATGATCGTCGGGACGGCGATCGATGATTACCAGGCGCCCGCCACGCGCGACCCAGAGCAGCAGCGTGTGCGCCTCTTCTGCGTCCATGGGAATGAGCGGCTTGCCAATAATTACGAACGTCTGCACCTTTTGACCGGCCGCGCTCAACAACTTGTCGGTCGGCTCGCGCCAGCGCATCACCTGATAGCCGGCTTCATGCAGGAAGTCGTGGAGCGCACGCGTGCCGGTTGCTCCGGCGTTGTAGGTCGAGCGGTTGGGCGTTAGTTCAGAATCAACTTTCGTTTCTTCGCTCACGTAAGCCAGGGAGTTGATCACGACGAGGACACCAATCGCCAGCACAATCGTAATTATTATTCCCAAACGTTGACGCATCGTTAAAAACCTATTAGCAGTTCCTGGACTTTCGCTTTTGGTCTTTGGTCTTTTTTCTTTTGAGCGTGGCTTCGTTTGAACTCAAAGGCCAAAAGTCCAAAGCTCAAAGTACAAAATTCATTCATTTCAGCGCCTGATTGTAAGCCGCGCGAAATGTCTGCCAATCAGTTTCGTTTGCCTGCGCCAGACCGTACCAGTGGCGTTCAAAGCTGTCAGTCAGTTGTTTCACGTTGCGGTAGAGCGGCTCAATTTCCCGCATTGCACGCAGGTAGTCGCGATTTGTCTTGTATTGCGCCAGGCTGATGATCTTCCGGTCACCCAGCTCAACCAGCAACGCGATGTAAGCCCGCCGTATCGCCGCGCGCAGTTCACCACGTCGCGCCAACGCTTCCGCTTCTGCGAGCAGGTCAACCGCCGACTGATCCGCCTCGAGCGTTTCACCCAACACGATTCGGGCCGTTGCTTTGCGTTTCTTTTTCGGGCGACTGGAGCCAGACATCCGAGACCAAAGCAACTTCAGGACAAACGCGAGAACTCCAAGTGTCAACACGATAACGAACCACTGTGCGATTCGACTTAGGATACTGACTCTGTCAGGCGCGACCGGTTTCGGCTCCGGAAGCCAACTCATGAGCCATTTGAAAAATCTTTCCAGAAGCCGCGTGAGTGCGTTCTTTTGCGGCGCCTGATGGGCATATTCAGGTCGGCGCAAAATCTCTTCCAGCTTGCGGCTTGCCTCAGCCTTGTTGATTGCCGTTCCAGCAGTTGGCTTTTCAAGTTCTTCAAGCCGGTCTTCTATAGCTTTGAGCCGTTCCGTTATGGTCCTGAGGAATGCGTAGCGCGCTTCTGAAGTATCTTTTGCGAACTTATCAAGCTCTTGATGCAGCCAGGAATTGTCAACATGAAGATTCGCACCGTTAAGTTCCACCGCTTGAACTGGCGGTATTAAATCGCGTACCCGTTGGATAGTCTGGACATCTCGAGCGGCGTAGGTCGCCACGCTTTCGTTCTCGTCTGACTGGGTCAGAGTCTCGAGCGCCGTGACCCCTTGCTTTACGTGCTGATGGTATTCACTGACAGGAATTGCCTGCGCGGTGGAAACTGGAAACAAGGGCACAACGGCAGCGAGGAACAATAGAACGCCAAAACGCCGAGTAAGGATGGCCTGTCGTTTCGGTTCTTGAGTTGGCTTGCGCTTAACCATTGGTGTTTGCGTAGCGCGTCGGTTTCAGACTTAACCTAATCCCAGCATACTCCCTGAATGACTCGGGCGTTGCAATGGCAGTCGATTCGGCGCCGCTGCAAGCGCCGGGGCAAACGGCGACGTAACGTCCAACTGCGGCATCGGCCCTAACTTCTGCGACGCCATCAACTCAATGTCGTAGCCTTCGTGTCTGACGCGTTCATCCACGTAGAGCAGAGACATGCCGAGCATCCACACCGGCGCCAGCAAGATAGAACTCAACGGTTCCAGCACGCTGTAAGCGACGGCATACCACACGGGCCACTGCGTTGCGTTCCAGGGTGAGGGATCAACCCCATTCACGTAGGCATACCATCCCAGTGGAATCACCAGCAGCATCAAGGCTGAATAGGTGGCAAAGGAAATGAAAAACGTCATTGCCATTAAGCGTCGCAAGTTTCCCGTGGCGAGTGAAAAACTGCGACTGATGGACTCAAGGATAGGCCGCCCCTCCACCAGTAATACTTGCGGAACGTAAGCCACCTTGCCGGCCAGAAAAAAGAAGATCACCAGCGATGCGCCGATCGCGACCACACCAACCACCACTCCGACAACAACAAGCAATGCGGAAGGAGCGACCTGAGCCAGCAGGGCAAGCAAAATGACCGCAAAAATCGCGACAAAATAGCCGACGAAAAACCCAACCATCATGGCCATGCCGAGCCACAACACAACCAGGATCGTCGCCCAAAGCAATGACCAAAATCTGGAGCGCACCGCAGCGTATGTAGTGCGAGCGAGGACCGGTTCAGCCCACAGTAGATGAGCCACCAGATTGCGCGAAGCACCGCCCATGACGATGAAACTGAAAATGTGGCCGGTAATAACCACCAACCCACCCACAAATCCGAGTAGCACATATAGCAGTAGCGTAGTCGTATCGGGTGTACTAAAAAATTGCCGCGACGCGATCGTCCACATGACCCAGCCGATGGCGGAAACTACCACCGGCGGCGCGGCGATTCGCATCAGGGTAAGCAGGTGACGTCGGTAGAGCCGCACTGCGCGGTCAATCAAATCACCCGCTCCCAGCGGAACCAGGTGAAGGTCATTAGCGCCGGATGTAACCATCGAAAAAAATCTTAACACGCACGCAGCCGCGATGTCTCAGGTTGATCCGACCGGCGACTGTGCCTTTGCACTATTGCTCCAGTTGTAAAACCGCCGCGTTCTGAGTAGCATCGCGATCATCATGACTACCACAGCTGAACCGATGACGGGGGACGAGATCGTCGAACTCTGTCGCCGCCACACTCTCTTCGAATGGTCCGCCCAAGCCGCGGTGGATCCAATTCCGGTCGCGCGCTCTAAAGGAATTTACTTCTGGACGCCGGAAGGCAAACGCTTCATCGACTTCAACAGCCAGTTGATGTGCGTAAACATCGGTCACGGCGACGAGCGCGTGATTCGCGCCATCAGCGAGCAGGCAGCCACGCTTGCTTATGCCAATCCGTTTATGGCCACCGAAGTGCGCGCACGTCTCGCCTTGAAACTTGCGGAGATCACGCCCGGAGACATCGACGCGTTCTTTTTCACCAATGGCGGCGCCGAGGCAAACGAGAACGCGATTCGCATCGCGCGCATGTTCACTGGCCGACATAAAATTGCCGCGCGCTATCGCTCATACCACGGCGGCACGGCCGGAAGTCTAACGCTAACCGGTGATCCGCGCCGCTGGGCCGCCGAGCCCGGCATTCCCGGCGTGTTTCGCATTCCCGATTTCTATCATGGAATTCAGCAGGGCTCTGATACGACCGAAGACGTGCTGCGCCGTACAGAAGAAATTCTGCAACTGGAAGGTCCACAGACAGTCGCTGCGATCATCGTCGAGCCCGTCGTTGGGACTAATGGGATCCTGATTCCGCCCGACGGTTACATGCAGGGACTACGCGCGCTCTGCGACAAATACAGCATCCTCCTGATCGCCGACGAAGTCATGGCCGGCTTCGGCCGCACCGGCGAGTGGTTCTCAGTAGACCATTGGAAAGTTGTTCCGGATTTGATCTCGATGGCGAAGGGACTGACGAGCGCCTACGTGCAGTTGGGCGCGGTGGGTATGCGACGAGAGATCGCGGATCACTTTCAGAAGAATGTTTTCTGGGGCGGCCTCACCTATAACAGTCACCCGCTCGCCTGCGCGGCGGCGCTGGCGACCATCGCCGTGTACGAAGAAGACAAGCTTATCGAGAATGCGCGACGCATGGGCGATATAATGCGTGGCTTGCTCGATGATTTGCAGGCTCGTCATCCTTCAGTTGGCGCAACGCGCAACATCGGATTGTTTGGAATAGTAGAGCTGGTGCGCAATCGTGAGACGCGCGAACCGATGGCGCCATTCAACGGCACGTCACCCGAGATGGGAGCGCTCGGCAAGTTTTTCCGCGCCGAAGGTCTTTATACTTTCGTCCGTTGGAACACGTTCTTCACCAATCCGCCGCTTTGTATCACGGAAGCCGAACTGCGCGAGGCCTTCGCGATCATCGATAAGGGCTTGGAGATTACCGACCGCGCCGTTTCGTAAGCGAGCTTGAAAAGAACGAAGCGCGCGCGATCGACGAACATAAACAAAAAGCACTAATCCGTTCAGGTGATTGGTGTCACGCGGAGAATTGAGAATGGCTGAGGTATTGGAAGGCGGCTGCCGGGTAACCGGAATTAGAGACGGCCAGCCAACGATCAATGGAACCCTAAGCGTTTGGCCTCAGATCGGAAGGGCCAACAACGCAGCGGCAATTTCTCTACGCACGATGGAGTTCGCACCGGGCTTGTCGCCCGGTTTCCGCAATCCGCAATGTGACGAGATCATTTACGTCCTGCAAGGAACTGCCACAATCATGATAGACGGCTGGCCTTACCCGGTTCAGCCAGAGACTGGCGTCTATCTACGGCCCGGCCCGATCCTGACGGTGGACAATCCTGGTCCAGAGCCCTTTGTTCTTATCAGTTCGCAATGCCCGGAGCCGCAAGCTAGGTCAGAAATCTTACCGCCGTTCACTTCTCCTCAGTCGCCAGAGATATCTTTACTACGGCGACCGCCCATCGTGCGCCTCGCTGATCGTGAAACCGTCCCGACCGCAGACCGTTGGTATCGAGTGCTCGTCGACGACGAAGTCGGCAGCACCCAAGTGACGCAGTTTGTCGGTTCGATTCCTCCGGGCCGCGCGCCCGATCATTTTCACAACTACGAGGAGGTGCTTTTCATCCTGCGCGGCGTAGGCCGTATGTGGTCCGGGGAAACTCACACGCCCATTGCCTCTGGCTCTTGCATCTACCTACCCAAAGGTCAGGTTCACTGCGTTGAGAATACGGGTGATGATGAGCTGCGACTGTTGGGTGTTTTCTACCCGGCGGGAAGTCCGAGTGTGAGATACGATGTTTAGTGGCGTGAAGGAACCCCGAGTTTGGAAAAGTTGACCCGGGCGGCGACGAATTATGGTCCGAACGCTTCACCAATCAATTGTGAGAGGATAGTCATTGCTTCCGCAACTTCTTCATCTGTGTTGAAGAAGTGAGGCGAGACGCGCAAACCAACGCCGGGGCGGCAATCAACGAATACTTTTTTCCGCGCGAGACGATCTACCATTGCTGGTGCGTCATCGAGAGCAATCATTACTGAACCCCCGCGCTCGTTGACGTCGCGTGGGCTGTTTATTTTCCATCCCCGCTCCAGAGCAAACTCGATCATCCATTCCGTTCGGCGGCGGGATTCGCGCGCGATTGTTTCGACGCCGACTTCTTCTAAGATTTGCAGACCGGGCAGTGCTGAATAGAGCGCGGGAATGCTTGGGGTGCCTTGCGCGAATCGGCGGACAGACCTGGCGTAACGCATGGGCGAATGCGCGAAGTCAAAGGGTGCGTCGTGCGCGACCCAGCCGGTAAGTCGCGGCTGCAGATCTCTTTGCAAGTCGGGTCGCACGTACAGATAACCGCAGGCTGGGCCGCCACAGAGCCACTTGATCGTGCCACCGATCAGGAAATCAACGCCCCAGGTAGACGCATCCAACTCAATCGAGCCGGCCGATTGATAGACGTCAAGTAGAACGAGCGCACCAAGGCTATGCGCGCGTTCCACGATCGCTTTGGCATCCACGCGATATGAACTCCGAAATGAAGTGTGTGACATTGCCACCAGACTGGTTGCATCGTCGATGGCCGCGAGAATGTTTTCGAGAGGAACCGTAATGCCGTCGGGTGAGGCGACAATGTCAACTTGCGCGCCGAGAGCTCTCTGTGCTTCCCAGATGTATTCCATCGAAGGGAAATCCAGCGCGGATGTGACTACCTTATTGCGCTTCGTCGATGCGAAGTTAAAACACGATGCGACACTCGCGAGCGCAATCGAAGCATTTGGTTGAATCTGCACCGAGCCCGGCGCTCCGCCCAGGATGCGTGCGATTCGGTCGCCCACCTGTTGCGACAACTCCCACCAGCTCGCAGCCCAGGCGTCCTCGCTGGTGTGTTGCTCCCAAGCTTCGTAATAAGCGACCAACGATTCGCGGGCCGCGCGCGGAACTGGGCCAAGGCTATGGCTCAACAGGTGAATCCCCGACGCTAAGGTTGGGAATTCTGCTCGACGGCGGTCAATGTTTGGTCCTGGCATTTTTCTCAAGCGCGGTACTCCGCGAAGAACTTCTCTATCGCCAGCGGATCGGATGCCAGCCCCGCCATCACTTCTCGTGCGGCATCGCCAATCGGAGTTTCATTTCTTTCGGTGCGGATAGCCTCGATGATCTCCGCAGCAGCCTGCTCCGGCGACATCTTTGGCCCCTCAAAGTTCCGGCTCATGTCCGTATCAATCGTACCAGGCAGGACGGTGATTACCCGTACTCCGCGGTGCCCCAGATCGCCGCGGAGGGCCTGACTCAGAGACAGTAGCGCCGCCTTCAGCGCGCAATAGTTGCCAAGCGCGGGCAGATTAACTTTGCCAAGAATGGAGGCCACGTTGACGATCAACCCGTCGCCATGTGCAATCATCGCAGGCGCGAACGCTCGAGCTATCAGCAGAGGGCCGAGATAATTGACTTCGATCTCGTGCTGCAATTCCGCCATCGGCACCTGTAGCACGCTAGCGTAAACTGAGACTCCAGCATTGTTAATTAGAATGTCCACGCGTCCCAGGTCAGCCGCCGCCC
>JBDUDV010000092.1:0-14647 GCA_040002755.1 Acidobacteriota bacterium
ACCAAGACCAACACCAAGAGCAACACGTTTCTATCCAACAATTTCTTTAATGACTATTCTTCAAGCAATCATCCTCGGTATCGTCCAGGGACTAACAGAATTCATTCCCATCAGCTCCACCGCCCACCTCGTGTTTGCGTCGCGCCTGATTGGTCTTTACAACGGCGTGGATGCGGCGCTTAAGGCCGAGCAGACCACCGCTACCATCGCGGTCATTCAACTCGGTACGTTATTGGCGGTGCTGATTTATTTCGCGCGAGACATCGTCAACATCACCCGTGCTTTTGTGAGAGACCATCTCGCATTACTGAGTGGACGTCGTCGAGTCAACGGCAGCGTGCAACTATCGACTGACGCCTGGCTCGGATGGCTGGTAATTATTGGATCGATTCCGGTAGCCGTCATTGGTTTGTTATTCAAACACCAGATTGAAGGGACGTTTACTAAGAACCTTTGGGTGATCGCGACTATGATGGTCGTTGTTGCGGTCTTGTTGGCCATTGCTGAACTCGTGGGAAAGAGAGAACGGTCAATGGAGCAACTGGGAATAAGCGATGCGTTGGCGGTCGGGTTCGCGCAGGTTTTAGCTCTGATCCCTGGCTCAAGTCGATCGGGCTCCACAATCATGGGAGGGCTCTTCGCCGGTTTGACCAGAGAAACTGCCGCCAGGTTTTCGTTTCTGCTTTCAATTCCGGCGATCGCTGCCAGCGGCGTGCTCGAACTCAAGGAAGCCATGCATAAGCTACCCGCGGGAAGTCGTCTGCCTTTGATCGTCGCCACGATCGTCTCGGGCATTGTCGGCTACGCCTCAATTTGGTTTCTTTTGCGGTTTCTCAGAAAGCATTCCACTGGAGTATTCATCGTCTATCGTTTGCTGGTTGGGTCCGCAATTCTTCTCGCCTTGATTGGTGGTTATATAACAGCAACTGCCTAAGGCAAGCTTCCAGTCTTGGATGTCCGGAGATTTCCCAGACCAGTGAATGCAGGCTGCATTGCGAGCTGACGGTTAGCCGCGTCGTTTACTGGAAGCCCACCACAACAGTTTCAGAATGAAATCACTATCAAAAGTGTTGTGAGTTCAGGTAAACTGGATCCCGCCCTCCTTCCTCCGGACCCTGAATGTGGGGTCGTCTCCCATAATTGTTCAAAGGCGGTGAGTTTTTAATGGCTGACAAAGACCTCCCAGGCGCGGCTGTGCCCTCGCAGCGGCCTCGCAGTCCGCGAGTGCCGGTGGAGTTTACGCTTGGAGTTGAAGGAAAAACGCCCAGCGGTGAATCCTTCAAGGTTCAAGCCAGGGCGATCAAGATAAGTCGAGCCGGCGCGACAATTCTGCTTGACGCCGCTGTGGCTTTGGGATCAATCCTAAAGTTGACCCCACCATTTGGACGTGAGCTGGACGCCGAAGTGAATGGAGTTTGGACCGACGCGATTGATGGCGGACAGCGGATCGGTGTTAAACTACTCGACGCAGATGGCTGGTTTGCAGACTAGGTTTTTCCTGAAGTATTCGTTGCTATTAGTGAACCTCACATGAGCGTCAAACGTTGGATCCTGCGGCAGCAGGACGCGCAGCATGTTGCTTCGCTGGCTCGCGTGTTGGATGTCTCGCCGACGGTCGCAGCACTGCTTCTTTCACGCGGTTGCGAGGACGAGCTGACGGCCAAACGTTTCCTTAAACCCTCTTACGATCAACTCCACAATCCTGATCTGATGCTTGGCATGAGCGAGGCTGTGCCGCGCCTACTCAAGGCAATCGAGCAGGGCGAACGCATTCTTGTTTATGGCGACTACGACGTGGACGGCACTACCGGAACTGCTGTGCTCTTGCGGGCGCTGAACCTGCTCGGCGCGAGGACTGGTTTTCACATACCGCATCGTTTCACTGAAGGCTATGGCATCCAACAGGCCGCCCTGGAACGAGCTGTGGCGGAAGGGTACAAGCTGGCGATCAGCGTCGACTGTGGAATTCGCGCGCACGAGCCGCTCTACTGGGCGCGTGACAACGGCCTGGATGTAATCATCACCGACCACCACCTGCCCGATGCAGGCGAAGGCGTGCCGCCCGCTTACGCCGTCCTAAATCCCAATCAACGTGGCTGCGGTTATCCCGACAAGAATCTTGCCGGTGTCGGAGTCGCTTTCAAGCTCGTCGATGCTTTGTTTCGCAAGCAGGGACGCGCATCGCAGGTGAGTGCGTTTTTGAAGATTGTCGCTATCGGCACCGTTGCCGACGTAGCAAAGTTGACTGGCGAAAACCGCACCATCGTTGCGCTTGGTTTGCAGGATCTCCCGAAAGCCACTAACCCCGGTTTACGCGCACTAATGGAAGTGGCTGGCTGCGGGGAAGGGATGACTGCCTACGATATTGGCTTCCGTCTCGGGCCGAGGATTAACGCCGCCGGTCGCATGGACGCGGCGCGCGCGGTGGTTGAACTCTTCGGCACCAGAGACATCGAGGAAGCGCGTCGCCTTGCTTTGCATCTCGACCTGCGCAACCGCGAACGGAAAGAAGTTCAGCAGCAGATCGTCGAGCTCGCAATTGCCGAACTAGAAAGTGCTGCCGCAACTTCTCACGTGGCGGTGATCGCTGGCGAAGGTTGGCATCGTGGTGTGATTGGTATTGCCGCGTCGAAAATTGCGGAACGAATAAATCGCCCCTGCGTAGTGTTGTCGATTGATGGCGACCTGGCGCATGGTTCAGGACGCAGCATTGAGCCGTATCACTTGCTCAATGGCTTAACCGAGTGCGCGGACCTGTTCGAAAAGTTTGGCGGACACTCGCATGCGGCAGGCATCACGATACGACCGGACCGCATACCCGAACTTCGTCGTCGTCTAAACGAGCATGCCGCCGCACACCTCACCGACGAAGATCTGCAGCCGTGTGTTTACATCGACGCGGAGTTGCCGACGCAGGAAATCAGCTTTGAGCTGGTCGCTGAACTAAACGCTTTAGAGCCTTATGGCGCGGGTAATTCGCGCCCAGTCTTCCTGGCTCGCAACTTGTGCATAGTGTCCGAACCGCGTTTAATTGGACACCGGCATCTAAAGTTGTCGGTGGCTGGTCCGAAGGGCCGACCACTGGGGACAATTTGGTGGAATGGTGCGGATCGAATGAGCGAGTTGAAAAGTGGCGTCGATATGGCTTACACCGTTGAAACGAGCAACTGGACCGGGGAAACGTTTTTGCAGTTGTCAGTGACGGACATAAGACCGACGGAAGACCGGCGACCGGTGGCGCAACTGAATGAAGATTGAATTTGAAAGTCGCCATCGTGTTTGACGGGTCGTCCGTCGTCCGTCTTCGGTCATTCGGTTATGCAGGAACTTACAAAAAAAAGAGCGATTGCCATTGGGCTGCGCGCGCGCGCGCCGCTGGTGGTGCGTGCCGGCGCATTACTAATTCTCGCAGCGGCAATTGTCTTTGTGGCGATTTCCTACTACCGTCTGCGCAACAACAAGCCTTTTCGACTTCATTCAGAGTCGCCTGAGCTCTCAAGAGAGATCAAGGGGATCGTTGAAGGGTACGAGCAACGGTTGATGAAGGACGGGCGTTTGTATCTTTGGCTGCGAGCGGCGCGCGACATTACGTTTATGGATGACCACCATGAACTCGAGCAGGTTAATCTGGCCGTTTATCCTCCCGTTGGCGACAAGCCCGATCAGATTACTGCGAACAAAGCGATCTACGATCCAAAGACATCGGTGATTACGTTTCTCGGGAACGTGAAAGTGGAAACAAGAGATGCGCTTAAAGTCAACACGGAAGCGATTGCTTACGATCAGAATAGCGAGGTCGCGCAGACGGAGGCGCCAATTTCTTTCGAACGCGAAAATGTTTCCGGGCATTCAACCGGCGCGGTAGTAGAGTCGAAGACGAAGAAGCTCGAGTTGAAGAGGGATGTCGAGATCACGGTCACGCCCGAAGCTCTCAAGGATGCGAAGCCGGACGCGAAAGCCAAGCCTTCCGCGAGCCGGTCGCGCCCGGTCACAATTCGTTCGGCCCACGCCTTATTCGAGCAGGCGACAATGAAGATGACCTTCTCGGGCGGGGTCACGGCCGAGCAGGACCGCGACCTGATGAGCGGAGATACCCTCTTCGCCACTCTCAACGAGCAGAAGCACCTGCAAAAGCTTGAGGTGCGGACTAACTCTTATCTGCGATCTATGACCGAAGGCCGGGCTGCTAGAGTCCACTCCGTTGACATGGATTTCTTTCTCGACAAGGACCAGCGCCTCGAACGCGCCGTGGCGATGCGCAGCGCCAGCGGCAAGACGCTCGACGCTGACTCAGACCCGGAACTGAAGGATGCAAATCTGATCGAAGTCCTGTTTCAGGCGCAGGGCGATCGTAGTCTGCTGAAACAAATGCGCACTGAAGGCCGGTCAGTGATCAACCTGTCAGCGCCTAAGTCGAAGGCAGGCGATCCAAGGGCCGCCAACAAACGTCTGACGGCGGATGCGGTAAAGCTCAATTGGCGCGTAACTGGCCGCGATCTTGACAAAGCGGAAGCGGTGGGTAACGCGGAGTTGTTTGTTGATCCGGTCAACCAGAGTTCCAAGGTTGATAAGCAAACACTAACCGCGCCGCGTATTGACTGCGAGTTTCTTGAGACTGGCAATGCTGTCCGGACGGCGATTGCCACCGGAGGCGCCAAGGCCGTCATCGAACCGGCGCAAAAGGTCGAAGACCGCGGTACGCGCACCCTAACCTCGCAAAAAATGACTGCAGTTTTTGTTCAGGGAACCCAGGACATTGAACGGATGGATGCTCAGGGCGACGCGAAGTTTAACGAGAACGACCGCAATGGCGTGGCGACGAACATTTCGTACACGGCCGCAGACAATACTGTGCGCCTGCGTGGCGGCGAACCAACCGTGTGGGACTCGCGTGCGCGCACCAAAGGCACCGAGCTTGATTCTGATCTGACCAACAAAGTTTCGTACAGCCGGGGAAAAACGGCGACGACTTATTACAGTCAGGAACAGACCAACGGCGCTACTCCGTTTTCCAAAGTCAAGAGTCCAGTCTATATCGTCAGCGACCGCGGAGAGTTTCACCACGAAACTGGAATCGCAATCTACACCGGAAACGCACGCGCCTGGCAAGACGATAATTTTGTGCGCGGCGACCGGTTAACGATCCATGTGAACGAAAAGCAGATGGACGGAAACGGCCAGGTGCAGAGTCAGATTTACAATGCGCGGCGGCGCGTGGAAGGGGCGAGCAGTACCGTGCCCGTTTTTGCAACCAGTGATTCGATGACTTATTCAGATGTTAGCCGGACCCTTCACTACGAAGGCAACGTTGACATTCGCCAGGGAACTGATCGGCTGACGAGCGCCGTTGCCGATGTTTATCTTCTGAAGGAGTCCAGCGAGGTCGAGAAGACAATTGCGCAGCGCGACGTTGTGCTGACGCAGCCAAACAGAAAAGGTACGGGTGACTGGGTTCAATATACGAGTGCGGACGAGGTGGCGGTGTTGAAGGGGAATCCTGCCCGGGTTGAAGACGTTGAGAAGGGCAGCACGGAAGGGAACCGATTGACCGTCTATATGCGAGACGGTAGAGTCGTTGCGGATGACGTGAGAGGCGCGCAAGCACCAGGGCGCATAAGATCTACGCATAAGGTAAAGAAGCAGTAACTCCGCAACCAAAACCCTGATGAGTATGAAAGTCGAGAGCCTCGACACAGAACGTCGCAACGAGAATTTGGTTGTCGATGGTTCCCATGACGTACGTCAATCAACGCAGGCACCGTCAGCGTCTGCGCTCACGGCCTCTCACCTGGAAAAAAAATACGGAAGACGCCGGGTAGTTGATGACGTTGGCCTGCACGTTGAAAAGGGCGAGGTTGTTGGACTGTTGGGCGCAAACGGCGCTGGTAAGACGACGACATTTTACATGATCGTCGGGTTGGAGCGTCCGGATGCCGGAACTGTGAGTCTTGGCGATCGAGACGTCACGAGACTGCCGATGTACTTGAGGGCGCGTTTAGGTCTTGGTTACCTGCCGCAAGAGCCGTCAATCTTTCGCAAGCTAACCGCAGCTCAGAATATTCTCGCTGTGCTTGAAACGATGGGCCTGCGGCGGCGCGAGCGACTCACCCGACTCGAGGAGTTGTTGGAGGAATTCGGTATAGCACACGTTCGCAACACGCGCGGTGATGCGTTATCAGGCGGCGAGCGAAGGCGAACAGAGATCGCGCGTGCACTTGCAACTGAACCACAATACATTCTGCTTGATGAGCCATTTGCCGGTATTGATCCCAAAGCGGTTGATGACATTCAAAATGTCATACTATATTTACGCAATCGCGGCATTGGCATACTGGTGACGGACCATAATGTCCGCGAGACGTTAGGGGTGACAGATCGTGCGTACATCATGGCTGATGGTCGCATTTTCCGCGCCGGCGTTCCCCGCGAATTGACCGAAGACGCAGAAGTGCGACGGCTCTACCTGGGCGACAAATTCCGCATGTAATCCGCTAGTTGAACGCGAAAGCGAAACTGGTACGCGCAATGTGCTCCAATCGAGTATAATCTCCCCTGCGACATCCAGTTGCAAAAATAACAATCAAGAGTCCTCTATTAGAAGTAAGGAATGTCTCTAAAGCTAACTACCAGCCTATCTCAGCGACTCGTACTGACGCCGCAGTTGCGACAGCGGATCGAGATGTTGCAGATGACCACTCTCGAACTCACGGATTTGATCCAGCAACAGATTCTCGAGAATCCGGTCCTTGAAGAAGTGGCCACTCAGGAAGAGGTCGGGGAACTCGCGGAGAAAATTCTCGACCATCTCGCCAGCGCCGATCCCGGAGCTGCGCCCGATGAACCGCAGCGCCTTGAGGCCGCCGAGCCGGAATTGGGTAGCGCCTCTGCCAATGGGTCGGGTGATCTTGAAGCCGCGTCATCTGTGTATGCTGAAGGCGATGGCGAGCACGAAGGCGGTGATGGTGAAGCACATGAAGCTGCGGCCGCCGATCTAAGCGAGGATTCGGTTGGCGACGAAATTGTTGGCGAGGAAGGCTCTCGTGATCCGTTTGAAGAGATTGATTTTGGCCGGGAGTTTCAGGACTACCTCGATCCTGGTTACAAGACTCAGGAGATCGAGTACAAGGAAGACGCGCCCACCTTCGAACAGTTTCTAACCAGAGCGCCGTCGCTTGCGGATCATCTCGAGTGGCAACTCCACATGAGTCCGATCGCCGAGGACATTTGCGATGCAGCGATCAGCGTCATCGGAAATCTCGATGCGGACGGCAGGCTTAACGCGACGAATGAAGAGATCGCCGCGATGGGCGCGTGGAGTGTGGCGGCGGTAGAAATCGCCAGACAGGCTGTCATGCATCTCGACCCAGTCGGCTGCGGCGCGCGCGATGTCAGAGAATGTTTGTTGGTGCAGTTGGAGGTCAAGGGTGAAAGTGATCGACTGGCGGCGCAGCTGATTAGTGAGCACCTGCCGGAGTTACAACAACACAAGTTGCCTCACCTGGCGAAGCAGATTAATAGCGATGTGGACACGCTGCTGAACGAATTGCAGTTCATCCGGACACTCGATCCCTATCCCGGGCGGCGTTACTCGTCTGAAGAACCGATACTCATTTCTCCGGAAATCTACATTGAGAAGCTCGATGAGGCTGACGACGAGTACATAATTTATTTTGCCGATGATGGAAGCCCGCGCCTTCGGGTTAGCCACCAGTATCAGCAGATGTTGGGCAAATCTGACGTTAGCAACGAGACAAAGAGTTTTATTCGCGAAAAGATGCGCTCGGCTGTAGATCTGTTACGCAATATCGAGCATCGTCGCCAGACTATCTACAAGGTTGTGGAGTCGATTGTGCACCGGCAGCAGGATTTTCTCGACAAAGGGGTGCAGTACATCAAGCCGATGATGTTGAAAGACATCGCCGAAGACATTGGCATGCACCTCTCTACCGTCTCGCGCGTAGTTAACCGGAAATACGCGCATACGCCGCAGGGCGTGATCGAGCTACGACGATTCTTCACCGAAGGCATGATGAATGAAGACGGCGAAGAGGTCTCCACGCGCATCATCAAATTGAAGATCAAGAAACTTATTGAAGAAGAAGATTCGCACAACCCGATTACTGACGATCAGGTTGTGAAGATACTGATCAAGGACGGCATCAAACTTTCGCGCCGTACCGTCGCCAAGTATCGCGACCAGATGAGTATCCCCGGCTCGCGGGAACGGCGCGCCGTGGTTTAAGGCAATTGTATGGATGTGCCTGCGAGTGCGTCGGCCCGGGCGCCGACACGCAGGTTCATCGCTACGGAGTTCGTAGGTTGCGCCCCCTGGAGTTGTTAATAGTTCGTCGGCCTGATCGTCGGGCTGGGCAAGGATTACTATTTCTATGAGGGTTCGGAAGGGAACAGTGACCATGAAGTTTGAGTATACGGGACGTCACGTTGAAGTTTCTCCAGGCATTCGTAAGCACGTAGAGGATCATTTTAAGAAGTTGGAATATATTTTTAACGGCACCAGTGGTTGGACCCACGCCGTCATCGACGTCGAGAAGAATCGTCATATTGCAGAATTGATAGTCCATTGGCGGGATCACACCTTGACCGCCAAAGACATCAACGCCGACATGTATCTTGCCTTAACGCGAGCAATCGCGAAGATCGAGAAACAAGCGCTCAAGCTGAAAACGAAAACTATCGATCGCAAGCAGGGGGCACGAAAGGCATCGAAGGTGGCGCCCGCGCCTGATGGAAATTTAGAAGCGAGTCCACGCCCGCCGCGGATCATCAACGCGCGTCGTTACTCCATCAAGCCGATGACTGCTGAAGAAGCCGCTTTGCAACTGTCGGCTGATCCGGACCGGTTTGTCGTCTTTCGCGATGCCGACACGGATCGCGTCGGCGTTTTGTACAAGCGCAGCGACGGAAATTTTGGGTTGATCGAACCCTGATTCCATCAAGCCCGTAATTTGATCCCTCGTGGGCAAACCGTTCCGCAATGGAAAATGAGATCGACAAGAACCAGCCTCAAAACAATTCAGTTCCCGACATTGTCATAATTACGGGCTTGAGCGGTTCGGGAATGTCAGCGGCGACCAATGCCTTCGAGGACCTAGGTTATTTCTGCGTAGATAATCTGCCGCTCACGATGTTGCCGACGTTTGCGCGGCTGGTCACCGCCAGCGCGGAGGAGAAGGGCATTGAGCGCGCCGCGCTGGTGATCGACATCCGTGAAGGGACTTTTCTTGACGACTTCGGCAAACAGCTGGAGGCGTTGCGGGTCGCCGGGTTAAGCGTCTACGTTCTTTTTCTCGAAGCCTCAGACGAGGCATTGCAACATCGCTTCAGCGAAACGCGTCGGCCGCACCCCGCCAATACCGGACAAACCCTTTTGCAGTCGATTGCGGCAGAACGGACGGCGATGTCGCGGGTTCGAGCTGCTGCGGATCAGATTATCGATACATCGGATCACACCGTTCACACCCTTCGCAGTCATCTGCTTGAGAGATTCAGCCCTGACCGCAAGAGCGGACTCATGCGCGTTCAGGTGTTGAGCTTCGGCCACAAGTATGGCAACCCGGGCGATCTGGAATTGCTGTTCGATGTCAGACATCTACCGAATCCCCACTTCATTCCCGAATTGAAACGACTGTCGGGACACGATAAGCGTGTGGTGAAATACCTGAGGTCGCAACCGGAGGTCGAGGAGACGCTGAGCCGCTTTTACGATCTACTTGACTATCTCTTGCCGCTCTACCAACGTGAAGGAAAGTCGTATGTGACGGTCGGGATTGGTTGCACCGGCGGCCGACACCGCTCGGTGATGGTGGCAAACGCGCTCGGGCGTAAGTTGCGGCGCGCCGGTTTCGATGCGTATGTGGTCCACCGGGACGTGAGAAAATCAAACCGCCATCATTAACTACTTGTGCCACCAGAGAGGACCGATTTCATGAGCGATCACTCGCCAACAGGGACGTCGCAGGAGGACACTCGCCGCATAGCAGGTGTGATTGTCACGCACGGACATCTTGCCGGCGAATTGTTAGCGGCGGCCGAAATGATCGTGGGTCCTATATCATTTATCACAGCGGTTTCGATCGGCTGGCATGACGATGTGGATGCGGCGCGCGACGAAGTGCAACGGGCCATCACGCGCGTTTCGCAGGGCATCGGAGTGCTACTGTTGACCGACATGTTTGGCGGCACGCCTACCAACATTGCATCGATGTTTTTGGACGATGGAAATATTGAAGTGGTTACGGGCGTGAACTTACCTATGATTATCAAGCTGGCAAGCCAAACCAAAAGCGAATCTCTAATTGAAATGGCCCGACGCGTTTGCGATCTCGGGCGCCAGGGAATTTATCTGGCCGGCGATCTTTTGGCCCCTCCGCAAAAAAGCAGCAGCAAGTAATGATCCAACGGACTCTTCTAATCAAAGGGCGACTGGGGCTACACGCCAGAGCGGCCGCGAAGCTAGTTCGCGTAGCCAGTAGTTTTCAGAGCCAGGTACTCTTAAGTCGGACAAACAGCGAGGCAACGGTCGATGGCAAGTCAATCCTGAGTGTGCTGATGCTGGCCGCCGCTCGCGGCACTGAATTGCAGGCCCGCGCCGATGGAATTGATGAAGAAGCTGCAATGGCGGCGATTGAGCAGCTTTTTGCCGCAGGGTTCGGCGAAACGGAAACGGAGCCTTCGCTATGACGCAATCAGCTCGAGAAATCCGTTTCCAGGGCCTGGGAGTTTCTGAAGGGATCGTGATTGGACAAGTGCTGCGAATGCACGACGGCACTCAGCACGTATATCGATGGAGAATCGCCGCTGTTGACGTGGAAGAAGAGCAAAGGCGTTTCCGCGCGGCTGTTAGCTTGGCGAGCCTGCAAGTGCAGGCCATAAACGAATTGGCAGCGGAGCGTTTCGGCAAAGATCACGCTTACATTTTCGATGCGCACCTGTTATTGCTCCAGGATGAAAACCTAATAGGTGAGGTGGAGCGCCACATTAATTCCCAACAGGTGAACGCCGAGTGGGCCGTTAAGGTAATTGGTGATCGACTTCTCTACCTTTATTCGGAAATCAGGGATGACTACCTGCGCGAACGCGGCTCGGATATCGAAGACGTAATGCGACGATTGCTCGTAGCTCTTAGCGGCGGGCAGTCGCCGCGTCGGGATCTGTCGGAAGACGCGGTGATAGTTTCCCAAGACCTCTTACCCTCCGCGGTTGCCGAACTGGATCTAGATCACTCGCGCGCCCTCGCTACCGATACCGGGGGCTGGACATCACACACTGCGATTCTCGCGCGTGGCATTGGAATTCCTGCCGTTGTTGGCCTGCACGATTTCTACCGGCGCGCCAAAACCGGTGATCGAATTATTGTCGACGCAACCCGCAACGCCGTCATACTGCACCCCTCGCCCGCCACGCTCGAAAAATACCAGGTCGAAACTGAAACTCGCGCCAGCCGTCGCAGAACCACCCATAAACGCGAGACTGGGCCGGTTCAAACGCAGGATGGTGTGGAAGTAACGCTTCGTGCCAACGTGGAAGTGCCATCCGAATTTGAGGGCGTGGAAAGGTATGGAGCTTCGGGGGTCGGACTTTATCGATCTGAGTTTCTACTCTCGCGACGCGGCGGTTTGGTGTCTGAGGATGAACAGCGTGCGGCCTATGAAGCAATTGCGAAAGTTGCCGGCGATCACGGCGCGGTTATTCGCCTATTCGATCTCGGTGGCGACCACCAGCATGAACAGTTTCAGGAACCGGAAAAGAATCCGGCACTCGGTCTGCGCGCTATTCGGTTTGTCCTGTCCAATGAAAATGTCATGCGCGAGCAGGTGCGTGCGATTCTGCGAGCTGGCGCAACGGGACTTTTGAAAATAGTACTTCCTATGGTTGCTGATGTCAGCGACGTCAAACGCGCGCAAGCAATCATCCAGGACGAGGCGAAAAATCTCCGCGAGTCCGGACTCAGTTTCAGCGCTGTGCGGGTGGGGGCAATGATTGAAGTGCCATCTGCAGTCTTGATGGCCGACAAGATCGCGCGAATCGTTGACTTCTTCGAACTTGGTACGAACGACCTGGTGCAGTACACGCTGGCGGTCGATCGCAGCAACGACGAGGTGGCCGAGTGGTTTCGGACGCTTCATCCAGCCGTTCTGCACAGCATCGATCAAAGTCTAAAAGCTGGACGCCGGGCGGGCATTCCTGTGATCGTGTGCGGGGAGATGGCCTCCACGCCCGCTTACGTGGTGTTGCTGGTTGGACTTGGCGCCTGCGATCTAAGCATGACGCCGTCTTCAATTCCGCGCGTCCGCCGAGCCATTGCCGGTATCGACGCGGAAAGCGCGCGGCGCATCGCTCAAGACTGCCTCAAATGCGACGGCGCCGACGAGGTCGAGGCGTTGGTTCGAGAGCGCTTCAGTCAACGCTGGCCTGACCTATTTGATTCCACGAACCTGCCCGCGCCGAGGCAAAATCACAACCGGGAGCAATAGTGACCAGCCGGCGTCCGAATGATTGTTGAACTCGGAGTCCACAAATAAGACAATTGCAGATTCCTTGACTGACAGCATGAAGCCGGCGACCGTGAGACCCGAGAGCTTGGGTCGGTCACAGCAGTCTGAACCCAGCCGCCTCGACCGCCAGGACAGTAGCTTTGCCGGCAAACTCAACAATAACTTCCGCTCCTATTGCTACAGACGCCACTCAGATTTATCGAGTCGGCGCCGGAGATGTCCTGGACATACAGCTCGCCGACAGTCCTGGCAGAAATTCAACGCTGTTCACGGTGCTTGACGATGGAGTACTGAAGAAATCAACCTGCGAAAGATCCAGGGCGGCAAGACACTCGATCCGGTATTACAAAAAGGCGATCGCATTGAGGTCACTTCAGCCAACTGAATACCTGTCGAAACGGAAACGGAATCGAACAACGGCGGCCTTTTCGGGGGCCGCCTTTTTTCATGTTTGCGTTACAATGGCGCGCTCTGGAATGTAATGAAGACTCCATCAAACCGTCTGGTCCACCTGCTGATAGGAAAGTCGATCGTCGAGACGCTTGTCGTGGGCGCCCTTGCGGTGTTCACGTTTGTAACCGTGTTCCCTCCGTCCTTTCACGGCTGGGGCGAGGTGACCGAAACAGGCATATCGGGTTGGGCGGTCAACAACGCGGCGCCCTGGGAACGCGTTGAGTTGCAACTGTCGGTGGACGGGAAATTTTTCAGCGACGGGATTGCGGATCAATCTCGACCGGATGTCTCGGCTGCAGGCTGGGCTAAGGATGCGTGGCATGGCTACGTGTTCAAGATCACCTCGGTTCCAGCCGGGATGCACGAGGCGCGCGTCTATGCGCTCCATGACAGCGGCGGAGCAGTTCGGAAATCCATGCAACTTCTCGGCGAACCAATTCTGTTTCGGGTTGACAAGGACGGAAATTTAGCAGCGCCTCGTCTGTTTTGATAGCGATGACATTGAAAACCTACAATCCGGAAGAGATTTCATCGATTGAGTCAGGTCCAGCACTTGCGCTATGGGAGGCTCTCTCGGTTGTTACCTCGTGCCTTCTGGTTGAGTGGGTGGTGCTAACTTTTGTCGGAAGAAGCAAACTCGTAGCCGCCGTTCCCATTCTTCTCGCCGTGGGCTTCATGTTTTGTTCGCATCGGGAGCGTGGCGAAACTGCCCGGGAGATCGGCTTTCGGACTGACAACTTTCTCGCTGCCTGTAGTTTATTGCTAATACCTACCGTCGTTGTCGTGCTTCTGGCAGTCATGATTGCCTGGTTTACTCAGCACTCGATTTTCGTTGCGCCGTGGCGCAACCGTTTCCTGCTGCTGCCGCTCTGGGCTCTGTTTCAGCAATACGCTCTCAATGGTTTCATAAATCGCCGCGCGCAGCTGGCGCTGGGGAAGGGAATAAAAAGCATTGGGCTGGTCGCAGTCGCGTTCAGCCTGCTGCACTTACCAAATCCTCTGCTTGCGATTCTGACGTTTGCCGGCGGTTTGATTTGGGCAGCGGTTTATCAACGTCAACCGAATCTCTTTGCGCTAGCTATCTCGCATGCGGTGTCCTCGATCGCGCTGGCGCTCACTATCTCGCCGAAGTGGCTTGAGGGGTTCCGCGTAGGCTTCAAATACTTCAGCTAGGTAGGACAGACATTCTTGTCTGGCCATCATCAAGAACCCTATATTTCAAACGATGAGACAGGCAGGAATGCCTGTCCTACTACGGTTAAAGATTTCGACTCAGCGACTGTACGTGTTGAACATGCCTTGGTATACTCTGCGGGCTCAGTGAGTGGAACAAGTCGGGCGGTCGCTGCTGGAATCTAGTCGCTCAAATCCTTCATTTTCGGATTACATCTGAATTATCAGGTTGAGTCTCGATCCCGGGAGAGGAAAGTCCGAACACTACAGGGCAGCGAGCCCGCTAACGGCGGGGCTTCCGATTAATCGGATGACGACAAGTGCAACAGAAAACAAACCAGCCGCGATTTTCGGATCGCGGTAATGGGTGAAATGGTGCGGCCCGTGAGGGCTTAATGTAAGAGCGCACCGGCGCGGGTGGTAACACACGCGGCCAGGCAAACTCCTCGCGGTGCAAGATCAAATAGGGAGGCGTCAACAGGGCTGCCCGCCCAATTTCCGATTTA
>JBDUDV010000093.1:0-14391 GCA_040002755.1 Acidobacteriota bacterium
AGGCCTCTTTTGAGTCGACGACGCGACCGCTGATGCGCGATGTTCCAGTTTGAGCTAGCGCGACGGGAGCCGAAATAGCGAGCAGAGCGAATAGAACGAGAATCGAGCGGGTGCAATTCAACATGAGTTCCTCCTGGAGAGCCGAGCTGGAGAAGGTGCTTACCTTCCGCGCAAATGTCTGTGAAAACTGTTTGACTGATGAAACGATGAGTGGGTTCAACTCTTCTGCGTCCTGCTGCCAGCCGACGGCAAATACTGCAAGCTGAATCCCAACGAACCTGACCTTTGAATGGGTGCAGTATATAGCGAGAAGCTCTTGCGTCAAGGTATTTTTGCAGTCTCCTTATATGACTCCGAACGCGCAACTGATTAACCAGCGGCGTCACTCGCGAAAGTTTGCGTGGTTAGGGCCTAGGTTCTCCGCGCCTCGCTACTTGTTATCAGCGATGCTTATTCCAACAATAAGAATCTTTAGTTTTCCTTGTTGGCTGAACTACGTATAATAGCGCCGTTTCAGTGGACAGCAGGGCGTTCGGTTTCCTTCGACGCCAATCACAGACAACTTAGGAGATTGGTTGAACTCAACCTTGCATCGACGTCACGGTGTATCGACCGCGCGGTCTGAGTTACAACGACGTGATAGCCCTCGGCGATCCGAAATCTTGCAACGCGCGGATTAGTGGGCGGCAAAATTTCTTGTTCCACTTGCCTGCGGAGGTGTATAAGTTACTTCTCCATCGGGCCGTTTCAAACACTTCAGCATCCAGCATCGCAAAAACGAAAGAGGACCCATCCCCATGAAGCAGAATTTCAGCATTACCCCCAGACTTCTAATACTGGCTATGGCGCTCTTGTTGAGCCTGAGCGCGACGGCGTTGGCGCAGGAGAACACCGGCAATATCAATGGTTCCGTGAAGGATGCGGCTGGAGCCGCAGTGAAGGGCGCAACCGTGACGATTACCGACGTGGGCCAGCAGCTCGTAGCCCGGGCTACAACCACCGATGATAATGGTCAGTTTTCTGCACCCAACTTGCCGGCAGCTTTGTACGACGTGGCGGTTGAAGCGCCGGGCTTCAAGAAGCACATCGAAACCAAAGTCAAACTCGATGTTGGCAAGAGTCGCACGCTGGACGTGGCCCTGGAGGCAGGAAACATTGCTGAAGTAGTGACTGTTGAAGCTTCTCCACTAGCTGTCCAGTTGACCACGCCAACGGCGGCGACCGTGATTAGTGGGGACCAGGTTCGCGAGCTCTCGCTGAACAATCGCAATTGGGTGCAGCTCGTCGCTTTGGCGCCTGGTGTCTCCAACGATCTTAGCGATCAGGTGTATGTGGGAACAACCAACCCAGCCGGTCAGGCGAACACTATCAATATCTCGGTAAACGGCGCGCGCAGTGCTCAGAACACTTATCGTGTGGACGGCGCTGACATCACCGACCGCGGTTCCAATATTACGATTCAAGCTTATCCGAGCGTTGATTCGATCGCTGAGTTCAGCGTAGTGCGTAGCCTCTTCCCGGCCGAGATGGGTGGTAGTGGCGGTGGCTTAATAAATATTGTTACTCGTTCAGGCGGCGAAGAGTTTCATGGTTCAGCCTTTGAATTTGTGAGAAACGAGAAGCTGAACGCCAACGACTTTCTGTCAAATACAGCGACCAATCCGGCCCTTGGCCGGGAAGCGAACGGCAAGGCCAAACGCACTCCGTTCCGTTACAACAACTACGGCTTTACGATTGGTGGCCCGGTCTACGTTCCTAATTTCGGGATTGGCAACGGCGACATGTTCAACCGGCTGAAGCGCACCTTCTTCTTCTTTTCGGAAGAGCAGCGCAAAGACCACCGTTTCCCGCTGCTCTCATCGACGGTGCCGGACCTGAACATGCGTCAGGGCATTTTCCCAATCGACATTTGTGTAAGCGCTAATGTTCCCACAACCGCCACGGCGACGTGTTTGAACGTGCTGCCGGCAGGTCAGCCCTTGTCGTCGCGAGCTCCGATCAATCCGGTCGCGCAGCAGTATCTGGGCTTTATCTATAACAAACTGCCGGCCCCGAGCGACCCTTTAACTCGCGCGCTGCTTTTCCCCGCCTTGAACGTAGCCGATTTCAAACAGGAGATCCTCAAGCTTGACCACTCTTTTTCGGACAAATGGTCAATGTACTATCGCTATGAACGTGACAAAATTCCGACCGAAGATGTGAACTCACTATTCTCTTCCGGTTCGGGCTTGCCGGGCGTTTCTACAACCGAAACAAATTCTCCGGGAAAGACCCACACCTTCCAGTCGACCTACGTTGCTAATTCGAGTCTGGTTTTCGTTGGCCGGTTCTCGTATGGGTACGGAGCAATTCTGAGCAAGAATATCGGCACGCTGGCTTTGGCGAATTCACCCATCAGGCCGCCCCTGGCTTATGTGAATACACGCGACCGCGTCCCTACCATTTCCGGAAACGGGTTCAGCGCGCTGCAGAGTTTTGGGCCTTACGACAACTTCTCCTGGAAGAAAAACACCTCAGGTGATCTCACCTGGACCAAAGGCGCTCACACGATGAAGTTCGGCGCGGTTTATGGTTCCTATCGCAAGAACGAAAACGCCCTCGCGGGAAGCAATGAAGGCACATATAGCGGATTCTTGAACACGCTGACCACCAGCGTCGTTCAAGCTAGTGTCCTCGCGCCGCAAATTGCCGGACAGGATACTAACGCTACGCGTCGTGCTAACTTTCAGTCGTTCGCAAATTTCCTACAAGGCACTAACGTTACATTCTCGCAGGCGCACTTTGACTACACTGCGGATCTTCGACAGAAGGTAATCGAAGGTTATGTACAGGATGAATGGAAGTTTCGCAAAAACATAACGCTCTATTACGGAGTTCGCTATTCGTTTTTTGGGTCGCCCTACGACGTCAACGGACGCTTGTCGACCTTTGATCCGAAGCTCTTCAATCCCGCCGCTGCGCCACTGGTCAATGGCGCCGGTAACCGCGTTGTGGGCACGGGAAATTTCTGCAATGGCTTGATCGTAAATTCGCAGAACTATCAAACCGCCGCCAATAATTGCACGCCGGCGTCTTCGCCCTGGGGCAAGTATGTAGTTAACGCTCCTAAGAAGAATTTTGGTCCGCGCGTTGGTTTGGCCTGGGATCCATTTGGCAAGGGCACTACTTCGATTCGCACCGGTTACGGCATCTTCTATGACCAGGTGCTGAACGGAACCTACGAACAGAACATCGGACAGAACCCCCCTTATCAGGAGACGTTCACGCAGACTCTAACGCGGCTGGATCAACCGGTGCCCACCGGAGTGGTGGTTACCGCCGCGGCGTCGCTAACGGCGTTGAGTGTTCGCGCCATCGACCCACACTGGAAAGATCCTTACATGCAGCAGTGGTCGCTTGATGTTCAGCACCAGTTTGGTACGAACGGCAAAACGCTATTGGACGTCGGCTATTTTGGTTCGAAAGGCACCCACCTGATTGGCGCTTACGAACTAAACGAAGTAGCGCCAGGCAAAGCCCTGAACACGCTGTGCGCCGTGGGAACGTCAACAACGCCTACTGTTGCTTGCCAGGCTCCCGGCTTTGCGTTTACCTCGACGGGTAACTCGGCGATCCTCGATCAGATCCGTCCCTATCGCGGTTATCGCTCGATTAACCTGATCACGCCGCAGTTCAATTCGAACTATCACAGTCTGCAGGTTTCAGCGGTACAGCGGTTCACCGGCGCTTCTCAAGTGCAACTTGCTTACACCTGGGCGAAGAACCTGACGGATAACCAAACTGATCGCTCGACCGCTGCAGAGAATTCTTACAACATCCGCGGTGATCGTGGCCGAGCTACGCTCGACCGGCGGCATGTCCTGACCGTCAATTACATTTACGAAATACCTTTCTTGAAAAAACAGCAGGGCTTTAGCGGGAAACTCTTGGGTGGCTGGCAACTCTCGGGGATTGCTGTTTACAACAGCGGCTTGGGTTTTACGCCGACAACCTCCAGCTTTGACGCCGGTGGCCTGGGCAATGTGCCGGCGCTGGTGGCCGGTAATAGACCGAACGTGCTTTGCGATCCTAACACCAACGCGCCCCACGATCGGCTGCAGTTTTTCAACGCTGCATGTTTCCAGCTTAACCCAACGACCACCACTTCGGGTGTGACGAATGTGGTTGGCAACGCCGGCCGGAGCATCATCAATGGACCGTCGACCAAGCGGGTTGATTTCTCGCTAATCAAGAACATCCAGTTCAGTGAAAACGTTCGTCTGCAATTGCGCGGCGAGGCCTTCAATATTTTCAATCACACAAACTTCAGGACCTTAAGCCTGAACGTCACCGCCAGCAATTATGGCCAAGTGACAGCGGTTCGCGATCCGCGCACCATTCAGTTGGGTGCGAAGATCATCTTCTAGTCGTCCTGCGGCTGGATCAATTCCGATGCCCGCAAAGCGAAAGCGATGCGGGCATTCGCGCGTTTGGCGGCGCTAACAAATGCTGATTTAATGACTACATGAGTGCTGTAGCTGCAAAGAGTCTATTGCTTCGAAACGTGCGCTTGGTTTTGCCCGATCGAGTAGTTGAACGGGGCGCGTTGCTGATTGAGGCTGGACGAATAGCGAAGCTCTCAACAGATGAAGCTCGTGGCGAAAGCGGATCTCTCGAGCACGATCTCGCCGGGCTCACGCTCTTTCCCGGCTTCATTGACGTGCATATTCACGGCGCGGTTGGTGTCGACACTATGGTCGCCAACGCGACGGACCTCAATCGAGTTTCGCAATTTCTGGCTACGCGCGGCGTGACAGGTTGGTTGCCTACGCTGGTGCCGGCGCCGCAGCCGGACTACGCAAATGCCATCGCTGCGATCGAAGAGTCGATGAACCACGCCGGGGGCGCGCGGATTCTCGGCGTCCATTACGAAGGACCTTTCGTGAGTTCGGCACAGTGTGGCGCGCTGCGCTCGCAATTCTTTAGATCCTTTTCAGGCTCCAGCGATCTAGACGACTTGCCCCAAATTGTCGGCGAGCGGGCCAGACACATGATGACCGTGGCGCCGGAGATCGATGGCGGCATCGAGCTGGCGCGTGAACTTTGCCGTCGCGATTGGATAGTTTCCCTGGGGCACACGCGAGCTAACTTCGAACTCCTCGACCAGGCCTTTGCGGCCGGCGCACGTCACCTGACGCACTTCATGAACGCGATGCCGCCGCTCCATCAGCGGTCGCCGGGGCCGGTTGGTTGGGGACTTTCCCGTGATGACGTCACCTGCGACTTCATCGCCGACGGTATTCATCTCGATCGAGAAATGCTGCGTCTGCTACTGAAGTTGAAAGGAGCGCACCGTTTGTCCCTGATCAGTGATGCCATAGCGCCAGCCGGGATGGGCGACGGCGAACACGAGATCTGGGGAGAAACGATAACAGTCAAAGCTGGACGAACAGCCAATGCGCGCGGCACTATCGCCGGCTCGGTGATCTCTATGCACGATGCTGTGCGCATGATGCTTTCCGTTGGCGCGTCCGAGATCGAGGTTGCGAAGATGGCTGCAACTAATCCGGCCCGGTTGCTGGGGATTGATCAGGAGTGCGGCTCGATCGAGGCAGGGAAGCGAGCTGATCTCGTAGCGCTGGACGCAGACGGAAATATCGCGTTCACCATGATCGGCGGAACGATTGCTTTCGATGCAAGAAAGAAGTGATGAGTGATGAGGAAAAGCGAACGGCGATTGATGCCACGTTACTCATCACTCATCACTCATTACTTTGTCTTTGTAGAACCCCGCCCTCGCATACGCTTCGTCGAGCAGTTCCACCGGATGACAGACCTTCAGATCCATTCCCGCCAGCAGCGCCCCGGCGCCTATTTGCATCTGGCATCCGGGATTGCCGGTCGCCAGGATGTTTGCGCCTGTGTTCTTAATCGCCGAAAGTTTTTCACCTAGGACCTGCGCCGACAGATCCGGTTCGAGCAGGTTATAAATACCGGCGCCGCCACAGCATCTTTCAGCACCTTCAAGCTGTACGAAATCCAGCTCGGTAATTGTGTTAACCAATCGCAACGGCGCTTCGCCTGCATGTTGCCCATAAAGTAAATGACATGACGAGTCGTAAGTTACGGACTGCTCCGTAACGCTTGGTACTTGTTCTATGTTGCGCGTTTCCAATTGTTGACTGACGTCGCGGACGCGGGCGCTGAAGCGCTGCGCGCGTTCGGCAAAGGCCTCATCGCCGGCAAGCAGGTGCGCGTAGGAAGCGAGCATCGCGCCACAACCGCCGGCGTTGGTTGTAATCGGTTGGCTTTGGTCCGTCTTGCCATTCTCAAAGGCCGCGATGTTCTTGCGAGCGAGTGTGCGTGCACCTTCGAGATCGCCCGCGTGGGCATGCAGCGCTCCGCAGCAGACCTGGTGCGGCGGGGCCTGAACCGCGAAACCGTTCGCTTCGAGCACCCGCGCTGTGGCGCGATTCACTCTTGCGAAGAGTCCCTCGCCAACGCAGCCGGTAAAGAGCAGCGTCTTTTCGTTTAATCTTGCCTCAGACGTCTCCGTACCGCGCCTATTCACCTTAGCTTCGTCGCTGCCTGTTTTGAGTTGGGGTGCGGAACTTTCAAGCAACGCCAGAGCAAACTCCAGCCGTTCGGAAAACAGCTTAGCAATTCCGGATCGTCGCAACGCTCGCGCCAATCCGCTATCGCGAAACAAACGCGTGGCAGCAAAACCAAATTTCAAACGTGACGGATGCAGCCAAACATGCCTGAGCACAAATCGCAGTACTCCGTAACTAAAGCCCCGCTTTGTTCCTGAGACGAAAAGTTCGCCCCGCGCCGCTTCGAGCAGTTGGCCATACTCAACGCCCGCCGGGCACACCTGTTCGCAAGCGCGACAACCAAGACAACGATCGATGTGACGTTCGAATGCCGGTGAGTCGGTGGCCAACCGGCCTTCGCCGACAGCGCGCATCAAATAAAGCCGTCCGCGCGGTCCGTCGTTTTCGTCGCCCGTGATTACGTAAGTCGGACAAGCCTCGAGACACAACCCGCAGTGAATGCAAGCGAGTAGTTTGTCCTCTTCACTTTGGAGAATCGACGTTAGGGTCGAATTGACTGGGATAGCTTGCAAAGAATTCCGTTACTGCATTCTCTTAAGCCTGATTGATCGGCTGTTCGCTTTGACTGTTAGCGTAGGCCTTACTGCCCCGCTTGCCGCCGTAGAGTCGCTCGCGCACGTTCACCGGGAAGCGAGTCATGAAGATGTAGTCAAGGATCCCGCTGCTGGTGCCGAAGCCCCTGGTCATCCCGTGAGAGGTGTGATGATAGAGGTGGTGCTTCTTCATGTAACGGAAGTAAGGGTCGCGAAAGTTTGAGAAGTGTGTCGCGTGATGTATCCACTCCTCAGCAATGTACGATTGGAAAGCGAAAGCCACCACGATTGAAGCGGTGTAGGGCGGAAACAAAAGAATACTAAGTGGAACGCCGACAAAAAAGAGCGGCAGCAGATCCTTCACGCGGCCGCTCATGTGTTCTCCATCAAACGGTTTTTCGTGATGTCCGAAATGTGTTGGGTCGAGATACTTGTTGGCTACGCGCGTCCAGAATCTTTTGTAGCGTCGCTGTGAGACTTTCCAGTGGCGGTGCAGCACGAAGCGATGAGAAAAGTATTCCGTTAACATCCAAAACACGATCCCGGCCGGAACAAAGGCCACCGCCCGCAGGAAATGCCCGGAACGAATCGCCAGCGCCAGCATGATTACCGTGTAAGACGTATAGAAAGCGGTGGTGCGATAGATCTTTCGGCGCGAGATGATCTCCTGCTCGCGTTTGTATAGGCGGTAGGGATGTTCCTTCTTCGCGGCTTTGACAGCGGTCTGATCAGGGGTCATGGGGTCAGGAACCTCGAATAAATATAATGATTGCGTAACCGTTGGAGATTCTGGCTGAAGCGCTTCGGCTAGTCAACAGCGTAACCCGAAAATCAGTAGCCAATCGCCACGCCATCGCTGCGGCGCGGGTCCGTGGCGCCGAGACGCATGCCCGTCTTTTCTTCAATCATAATCGCCTCAGCGTCGCCCAGATAGCGCGGCGTCGCCAGCTTATGGCCAAGCGCAACCAGAGCCTTCTGAGTGTCTCCTGAAAGTCCGTAAGGTTCAAACACCAACTCATCCGGCAGCCACTGATGATGTATTCGTGGGAAGTCGAGCGCCTGTTGGATGTCCATGCCGTAGTCGACGACGTTGATGATTACGCATAGCGCGGTGTTGATGATGGTCGGACCGCCGGGACTACCAACGGTGAACCAAAGACTGCCATCCTTGCGCAGGACGAACGTGGGTGTCATGGCGGACAGCGGCCGCTTGTGCGGTGCGACGGCGTTGCGCTCGCCCTGGATCAGGCCATACATGTTCGGCGTGCCGGGTTTGGCGGCGAAGTCGTCCATCTCGTCGTTGAGAATTATTCCCGTGCCTTTTGCCACCGCCGCTGAACCGTAAGAGTTGTTGAGTGTGTAGGTGTTTGCGACCGCATTTCCTTCAGCATCAACTACGGTGAAGTGTGTTGTCTCCTCAGATTCGTGGCCCACGGGTTGGCCCGCGCTAATCTCCACGCTGGTGGACGCTCTTTCGGTCTTAATCGTGCCGCGAAGTTTTGCCGCATAAGCTTTATCGATCAATCCCGCCACCGGCACTTTCACGAAATCGCTGTCGCCCATAAACTCAGCACGATCGGCGAAGGCGCGTCGCATTGCTTCCGTCATCAAGTGGTAACGTTCTGACGAAGCCGCGTCCAGCTTGGCCAGATCATAGCCCTCGAGAATGTTCAGCATCTCGATCAGGACGGCGCCGCCTGATGAAGGTGGAGGCATCGAGATAACTTCATAACCGCGATATTTGCCGCGCACCGGCTGACGCTCTTTCGCGACATAGCCGCGCATATCAGCCAACGTGATCAGGCCGTCGTGACGCTTTACGTCGTCGACTATCATCCGCGCCGTTTGCCCCTCATAGAAATCGTTGGGGCCGGAGCTTTGTAAACGAGCAAACGTCGCGGCGAGGTCAGGTTGCCGAAAGATATCGCCTTCGTTGTAAAACTTTCCGCCGTTGAGATAGATCCGTTTTGTTTCCGGATACTGCGAAAGGTAGTCGTTGTTTCCACGCAGCGAGCGCGACAATGAAAAAGTAACGGGAAAACCATAGGCGAGCCGACGCGCGGGCTCGATCAATTGCGACCAGCTTAGTTTGCCGGAGCCATACTTCTTAAGCGCCAGCTCCATACCGCGAACCGTTCCCGGTACGCCGGCAGCGCGATAACCGACGAGCGAACCACCTTCGCCTTCAATCAGATTCTCGTTCTTGTCGAGATAGATGTTGTGCGTCGCCGCCGCCGGCGCCATCTCGCGATAGTCAATCGCTGTAGACTTGCCGTTCTTCAAGCGAATCATCATGAAGCCGCCGCCGCCGAGGTTGCCCGCAACCGGATGCGTCACTGCCAGCGCAAACGCGACTGCGATTGCGGCATCGATTGCATTGCCGCCACGCTTCATGATCTCAACGCCAACTTGCGAGGCAACTTCGTTTGTTGACGCCACCATGCCATGCTGCGCCCGCACCGGGCCGCGCGAGGCGGCGCGCGCGGCGGCTGGCCAGAGTTTGCCAGGAAAGATCTGCGAACCTGGAAAGGAGATCAATCCGGCGGTTAGGCAAGTGATCAAGAATACGCGTAGCGCAGTTTGTAGTGATTTGTTTCTCATGATCGTCTTTTAGCTAAGTGGACAACGATGGGAGCAGTCCGAGCGGGTCGAGTTGCTGCTTGATTCGCTGCATTATTTCTCCGGCGGCATCCGCAGTTGTCCGGTTGTTTGCGTGGGCCATGCTCTCGGCATTGGTGTGTTCAATTATTAATGTACCACCCATACTGCTCGCAACCTTTCTAAATGATTCGAGGCGTTGGACCGGATTGCCAGCAAGCTCGTCGGACTCGTTTTCGTTAAGCCGATCAAAAACTCGGACGCGCCCATCGCCAAGACTCGCTTGCCACAGTGGTTCCAACGAGCGGTCGCCGGCTTCGTTTCCAGCCAATCGCGCCAGAAATGTTGGCACGTCCGTGGGTCGCAAGCCTACTCGCCAAATGGTGCTCGCCTGAAATCGGAACGCTAAACCCGCGATGGACTCCCACAACGCACGATCGTCTGTCATGACGGCAGGTCCGCGTCCGTCCTTGTCCCGTGCCAATTCCCGGGCCTGATCAACTTGTTCCCTCACCGCACTGGACGATCCGGCAAATCTTAGCAGCAGTACATGATCTCTTCCTGCACTTAAGCAGGCTTCGTGCCCCAACTTCGCCGACAAAAGCTCTGCCGCGACAGGAAAAAGACGCGAATCGATTACAGCGCGAGCGCTATGCAGTAATTCTTCGCGCGGGCCGCTAACCACGACGCTGCCCGTTGCAAATGGGACAGGCCTCAGTTTGAAATTAACCTCGACAATCACTCCCAGCGTGCCATAGCTACCGGTGAATAGTTTGCAGAGATCGTAGCCAGCTACATTTTTTACTACACGTCCCCCAACCTTAATCAGACTTCCATCAGCCAGCACCACTTTCATTCCGATTACATGTCGGCGGGGAGCGCCGTAGCCAAACTGTTGCGCGCCGCCGAGTCCAGTAGAAACCACGCCGCCGATTGTTGCGTGCCCGTCGTCCGGCGGATCAAGCGGCAGCCACTGGCCCTTTTGCATGATAGTCTCGTTAAAGTCTTTCAGGGTCACCCCTGCTTCGGCTACGGCAATCAAATCTGCCGGTTCATGCTCGATGATGTGATTCAGTCGTCGCGTGCCGACAACGAGTTGAATCTGTCGATTTGATTTGCCAGCGCCGAGCCAGGTCATTCCACCTGCAGGCAAAACGGACCAGCCTTCGCTCGCGGCGAGTTTCAGGACTTCGGAAATTTCGCCAATCGAACCGGGACAAACGATATGAGCAGATGGAGCGCGGGAATGTTGCGGAAACGGAGAGATATTGTCCTCGCCCACGAGCTGGATGCACCGCATTTGCACGACATCCGAATCAAAGGCGGCCGCTCCTGGCGGCTGCGGGCGGGACACCCGCGATCTCAAGGAATCACCTGACCGTCCCGAGGTTGCTTCGGCTGTCGCCGACGATCCATTTCCAGGCAGCGCAACCGCGCGTGCTTCGCCGCAACCGCGTAGCATCGGAATAATCTTCCCGGGATTACACAACCCCGTCGGATCAAACGCCGCGCGCACCTTGAGCATTGCCTCCATGTCCGCTTCAGAAAAAATCAGCGACAACAGCTCGCGTTTATCAAAACCGACGCCATGTTCGCCTGTAATGCTGCCGCCGGCACGCACGCAAACTTCCATGAGCTCGCGTCCGGCTTCTTTGACACGACGAACTTCGTCAGCAGATCGCGAGTCGAAACAAATTAACGGATGAAGATTGCCGTCGCCGGCGTGGAAGACGTTGGCGATGCGCAACTGATACTTCGCGGCAATGCGATAAACATTGTCGAGTACGTCCGGCAACTTGGAGCGCGGCACAACCGCATCCTGGATCATCGAATCGGGCGCGATGCGACCGATTGCACCAAACGCACCCTTGCGTGCCGCCCAAAGTTTCTTTCGTTCGTTCTCGTCGCGAGCGAGGCGACAATCCCGCGCGCCGTATTGCAGACAGATATTCTTCACACGCTCAGCTTCTTCATCGATGCCGGCTTCAATCCCATCGAGTTCGATAAGTAGCGCGGCTCCGGCGTCCAATGGCAGACCAGCAGCAAACACGCTTGCTTCAACGGCTCGGATGATTTCGTGATCCATCATCTCCAGCGCCGCCGGCATCACACCCGCGGCAATGATTGCTGAGACTGCGTGGCTGGCATCGTTAACTTCTGCAAACTCAGCCAGCATCGTGCGCACAGTCGGCGGAATTGGCACCAGGCGCAACGTTGCTTCAGTGGCAATGCCAAAAGTTCCTTCCGAACCGACAAACGCGCCGAGGAGATCATAGCCAGTTGATTCGGTCCCGCCACCGCCGAGTTCCACGATCTCGCCGCCTGCCAGCACCACCTTCAGACCAAGCACATGGTCCGTCGTCGTGCCATATTTCAAACAATGAATGCCGCCCGCGTTTTCGGCGATGTTACCGCCGATCGTGCAGGTGGGCTGGCTTGATGGATCGGGAACGTAATGAAGACCAAGATGAGCGACAGCCCGCGAGACATGAGAATTCACCACTCCCGGTTGAACCACCGCGAGGCGATTCGCTTCATCGATCTTCAGGATCCTGCGCATCCGCGCCAACTCGATTACCACGCCTCGGTTTAGCGTCAGCGCCCCGCCTGACAGTCCCGTGCCGGCGCCGCGCGGAGTGAATGGCACACCGGCGGTCGCCAGCACACGCATTACTGCGGAGGTTTCTTCAGTCGAGGACGGAAAAACAACAGCGCGCGGAAGATATTTGTGTTGCGGCAAGCCGTCACACTCGTAGACCAGCAATTCGTCCGGCTCACTGAGCACGGCCGCACCGCCAACTACTGCGCGCAAATCTGCGATGATGTTGTCCACTTAGTTTCGCTTTGGTTCCAGTCTGGTGAGGCAATGATACATCACGTGTTCGCTTCTGCCCGGTGCGATGCAAAAGTATCGCCGAGCCTTCCATAACTGTCGGGCTACTGCCCCGGCGCAGATTGCGCACGCCGTCGCGAGACTCGCAACCCTATCATCGTCGCATCCTCAACGTTACGTTGTAGGAGGCTTTGTCAAAACGGGGCAGTAGCCCGACAGTTATGGAGGGCTCTGCTAAAGCACAAGCGCGGTGTGTTCGAGTCCGACCTCACGCTCTTCGTCATGACCTGCCACCGCCAATCCGGCGATATGTGAAATAGATTAACAGCCCAACTGCGGCGGCTATCGACGCCTGCAATGCCTCCGTCCAGGTGCTGTTGGCTAGGAGCCACACCGCCAAAAGCAATGCGAGGATGGCGATGACAGTTCCATAATGGAGACGAAAGGAAGCTGGTGGCGCGTCACTTCTGCGCCGGAAGACCGGAAGCGCCAGGCAGGTAGCGCCGTAAGTCACAAGCCGCGCAATTGCGCTGATGGTAAGTGCCGTGACAAAAGAGCTCTTGAGGGTCAGCAGCAGCATGACTGCTGCAGTTAGCAGGATCGCCGCGTGCGGCGTGGCAAACCGCCGGTGAACCGAGGCAATAAACGTCGGTAGTTGTTTGTGTTCGGCCATCGCGAAGGAAACGCGCGAACCTGATAGGACCAGAATGTTTAAGTTGCCCGTGATCGAAATGATGGCGCCCAGCGAAATGACCGCGCCGCCGGCAGCTCCCATGAATCGAATGCCCGCATCCGCCAGCGGCTTCTGCGATTGTGCCAATTCCGGGAAAGTTCCCACGCAAACGATTTGAATCAGGATGTAGAGAAAGGCCACTACGCTGATTGCGATCAGCAGTGCGTGGGGTAAGTTCTTTTTCGGATCGCGCACTTCGCCTGCCGGGATAACCGCCATTTCAAATCCTGTGAAGGCATAAATTAAAAGCAAGACTGACTGGGAGAATGCTCCGCCGCCTGGTCGTGGTCCCAAAACAAACGCGTGCGGGTTGAGATAAAATACGCCCACCGCGACGAAAATTATTATCGGAACCAATTTCCCCACCGTGAAAACATTACTGACAATCGCGGCTTGCCTTATGCCCAACAGGTTGATAGTCGCCAACACTAGAACAACTCCAACAATGATCGACGCTCGCCAAAATGGATTCGTCGCCGCCGGCAGGAAATAGCCGAGGTACGCAACCAGCAGGTTGCAGTTAGCAGCGAAGGCGGTGATACGCGCGAGCCAGATCAACCAGCCAATCTCAAATGCGATTGTGGGGCCAAATGCTTCGCGAGCGTACAGGTAAGGCCCGCCGGTTTCATCGAACCGGCTGCTGACTTCTGCGAAGCACAGAATGAAAAGTGTAACGACGAACGCGCAGACCACGAACGCGATCAGACTGTAGGTACCAATCAGGGCGAAGACCTTTGACGGCAGGCCAAAGATTCCAGCACCGATGATTCCATTGATCGCAATGGCAACGAGATCCCAGCGGCGGATGCCCCGAATCAGTCCGACCGCCGCTGTATCTGCCGATACTTTTGTCACGACGTTGCTTATAATCGAAATCGTTCACTGACACAATCATTCAAATTGGGAAAGGTTCCGCGATAATGAACCGAAAAACTGCCAGTCTCATAGCTCTTGCTTGTTTCTTCGTTTCCTGTTTGCCGGCGATATCTCTGGCGCAAACGCAACCCGGCGCGCGGACCACCGCGCGGACGTTACAGACTTTGGTTGACGAAGCTGCAAGAAAAACTCTCGACAAGTTTGCCGATAAGAAACTCGAAGAAT
>JBDUDV010000094.1:0-14129 GCA_040002755.1 Acidobacteriota bacterium
CCAACAAGGTGCGTTTAATCGGAGCGACCTCGAGCGGGGCTTATGCACAATACATCGCGGGCAATGAATTACTTGATAGCCTTTTCAAGCAAGTGAACCTCGCAGATGAACTCAGCTCATCTGAGCAGAGCGACAAAGAAGACGCTAACGCAAATGCCAGGGCAAACTCCAACGGTTTTCAGGGCGAAAAGATTTCGGCGGATTTACAACAGTTTGCCCAAAGCAGCTCGCGCAACGGCCGGGTCAACGTCATTTTGCAAGTCGATGATGTAAAGAGCGGTCGGCTGAATGACTTTTTCAAGCAATATGGGGTCACGATCAATGCGCAAATGGCGCATCTTGGTTCCATTCAGGCGGAAGTGCCCGTCAAAGGCCTTGCAGAGTTAGCGGCGCGCACGGAAGTGCACCATGTTTCGCTAAACAGCGAGGTCAGAGCATTTGGTCACGTATCGGCAACGACCGGCGCGGATGCCGTTCGTCAACAGACCACCACCTCTCTGCTGGGCGGCACCACATCCTATACGCTCGATGGCTCAGGCGTCGGCATTGCTATTCTTGATTCCGGTATAGATACCGGTCACAAATCATTTCTGGGAGCTAACAACAACACCCGCGTTGTTTTCAGTAAAGATTTCACGGGCGAAAATCGCGTTGATGATCCTTACGGACATGGGACGCACGTCGCGGCAACGGCAGCAGGAAACGGGCGCATTGCGAATGGCAAATTCACCGGCATCGCACCCAGTGCGAACATCGTTAACCTTCGCGTGTTAAATAGCGTTGGAGCCGGTTCAGTCTCCAGCTTGCTCAGTGCTCTTGATTGGGTCATGAACAACCGAACTACCTACAACATCCGAGTTATCAATATGAGTCTCGGGATGCCCGCGGTTGATTCGTACCAAAATGATCCCGTGTGTCGTGCCGTCCGCCGCCTGGTTGATGCCGGCGTAATCGTCGTCGCAGCCTCGGGTAACAATGGCAAGAACAGCGCGGGTCAGAAGTTATACGGCAAAGTGCACTCGCCGGGCATCGAGCCTTCGGCAATAACCGTCGGCGCGGCTAACACGTTTGGAACAAATCAACGCGCTGATGACGTGATGGCAACCTACAGCTCGCGTGGCCCAACGCGCGGCTTCTGGACCGATGCCAATAACGTCAGGCATTTCGATAATCTCATTAAGCCGGACATGGTGGCGCCCGGAAACAAGATCGTGTCATCGGAAGCGGATCATAACCTCCTGGTCACGGAACACCCGGAATTGGATGCCGGTGTCAGCGAGAATGAAAACCGCCGTGAGATGTTCATGAACGGCACGTCTATGGCGACACCGGTTGCCGCCGGCGCGGCTGCTCTGATGCTCCAGGTCAATCCTAAGCTAACGCCGAACATGATCAAGATGATCTTAATGTACTCGGCGCAGCAGCTTCCGGGCTTCAATGTGTTCGAGCAGGGTGCCGGCGAAATCAATATTGAAGGCGCAGTGCGAGTGGCCAAGCTGGTGCGCACCGGTCTATTGGCGACTACAACCGTTGGCTCACCGTTCTTGACTACGTCTACGGCGCCCTCCCCGCAAACCACGATCGCGGGCCAGACATTTACCTGGTCACAGGGAATCGTCCTGAATCGCAACTATGCCAGGGGTACTAATCTGGTTACCCAGTATCAAAAGGTCTATGGCCTGGGAGTTTTGTTGGGCGATGGCGTCCTAATCAGCAACGGTGTGCTGATCGGTGACGGGGTTTTGATAAGCGACGGAGTTTTGCTGGGCGACAGTATTATGACCAGCAACGGCGTGCTGCTCGGTGATGGCACACTGCTCTGTAGCACTGGCGTCCTATTAGGGGATGGCGTGCTGCTTAGCGATGGCGTACTGATAAGCGATGGCGTACTGATAAGCGACGGGGTATTACTCAGCGACGGTGTTTTGCTGAGCGATTCCTACCTCCAAGCTCAGTCTTCAACGTTTGGTGGTGATGAAACGGCTTCGATGCCAGTCGAAGTAGACCTGGGAATTGATTATCTCGGTTACTGAGGTGCGCAATGTACAACCAGAGAGAAAATCAACTCAACCCAATACCAATGGAGTTTGCAATGAAAACCACTGAAAATTCGACATCGCTAAATGCCCTGATGACGTCGGTAATGGCGGAGACGCCTTACCTGCCGGAAGCCAACATTACCGTCAATCTGATCGAGCTATTGGAAGACGATCGCAACGAGACCCTCGCGTTCCTTGCCGAGCGGCCAATCCACACTGTCTGCCTAGCCGGTTTCATCCGTGACAACGGCCTGGTCAGCGCGCACAACCGGGGTACTTTCTACGGCTGTCGCAACTCTGAAGGTCGACTTGAAGGTGTCGCCTTAATTGGACATGCCACTCTAATCGAAGCGCGCACTTCTCGCGCCATGCAGGAATTTAGTCTGGTAGCACAAGCTTTCCAAAACACTCACATGGTCCTCATTGAAACGGAAAGGGTCGAGCAGTTTTGGAGCTACTATGCAGATGAAGGCCAGGACATGAGACTTGCCTGCCGGGAATTGCTGTTTGAGCTCCGCCAAGCTATGCAGGTTCGGCAAGAGGTCGCTGGGTTGCGGCGCGCCACTCTGCAGGATCTCGATCAAATCGTTCCGGTGCAAGCGAGTATGGCTGAGTCTGAGAGTGGTATCAATCCTCTCGACACAGACCCTGAAGGTTTCCGCGGTCGGTGCGCCCGACGCATTGAGATGGGCCGCGTGTGGGTTCTGGAAGAGAACGGGGCCTTGATCTTCAAAGCAGACGTACAAGCAGATACGCCTGACGTGGTTTACCTGGAAGGCGTTTGGGTAAACCCGACGGAGCGCAGCAAAGGGTTCGGTAGAAAGTGCATGCAGCAACTTTGCCAGGACTTGCTCTCACGCACAAAGTCTGTATGTGTCCTGGTAAACGAGGAGAACGACCGTGCTCACACGTTCTACCGCATGTGCAATTTTAAAGTGCGCGGCGTCTATGACTCCATCTTCCTGCGTCGATCAGAATCCACAGTACAGTAGTCGGAATTCAGCGGAAACAGTAAAGCAGAGGGAGCAGACGGATCAGAAGCCGTCTGCTTTCTGCTGTCAGTGGTTTCGTCCTCTCGCAAGCAAAACCTTATAGAACGCAAAGCCCAGACACGCACCCAGCGTGTTTAGGATGACGTCGTCTATGTCAGCGGCCCTTAGAATGCCGACAAACCGCGACACGAATTGAATCCCTTCAATACTCAGAGACAAGCAAAACGCAACCAGCAGCATTCGAGTCAGCGAACGGAATCTATCGCTGATAAGGGGCAACAGAATTCCTAAGGGTAGGAAGAGTGCAATGTTTCCCAGTAGGTTTATTAAGCAGAAGGCTCGAAGGCCTGAGCGCGCATCCAGAGCGTAGCGAAGACACTTGAACGAGTAACCGAGCGGAATCAGATTTATGTGATTCGAGTGAGGGGTCCTAAGGCTGGAGACGTGGGTTGGAAGGATCGTCACTGCTGCCACCACGCCGCCGTAAGCGACGAGCGTGGCGACAAGCAGGTCTCTCTTGTTGATCGGTTTCAGGTGCCGGATGTTAGACGGGTTCCACGACTCGGCGCAAGGAGATTAATCAAACAAGAAGTCAGGTGTTCTCTGACCGCTGTTCTCCGGTCGCTTACCGTCGTTCTTTTCTACCTTGGGAAGCGCCCGCGATAGCACTCGAGATCAGGAACGCTTTCATTGGACTTTGGGCTCGTATCACCCAATCTCCAACGGGTCATTAGTCCCGGACTTTGGACATTCGACTTTGGAATGTTAGGCTGAACTCCCAGACAGTTTTTCCCACGTCAACCGAAGCGCGCATCATGGCCCCTGATCTCAACAGCCGCAACGAGAGCCCGCGAACCATTCTCGTCGTCGATGATTTCGATGACACGCGTCTCCTGCTACGCACGTGGCTGGAGAAGAAAGGCTTTCGCGTAGTCGAGGCTGAGAACGGAAACGGCGCCGTCGCAGCAGCGCAAAGTGATCGTCCG
Organism: Acidobacteriota bacterium; assembly: GCA_040002755.1. GTDB lineage: Bacteria > Acidobacteriota > Blastocatellia > Pyrinomonadales > Pyrinomonadaceae > PSRF01. Next base: position 4,018 of record JBDUDV010000094.1, read on the forward strand.
GATTTGATCATCATGGACGTGGAAATGCCCGAGCTCGACGGTCTCGCGGCGACCCGAAAGATTCGCGAGCTGGCAAACTTTGAAGCCGTGCCGATCGTGGCCGTTTCCGCTTATGGCGCGGACCAGTATCGCGCACCAGCGCTTGAGGCCGGCTGCAACGAGTACGTTTCCACGCCCTTCGAGCCGGAGGAGCTTGAACGATTGATTCGAACCTTAATTAAGTGAGCAAGAGCGGGAGATTTGTCATTCGCATTTTCCATTTCTCATTTTTCATCAAAACTACGCGTTTGAAAATCGTCCGTCATGCGTCGTCCTTCGCTCCGGCAATGGCAAATGAGAAATGGAAAATGGCAAATGGAAAACCCTTCCTAACTGTCTCTGCCATCGTGCTGATCTTGTTCTGCGCGGTAAGCACGTCCGCGCAGGAAAAGTGCGTCGTCAAGCTGGCTGAACTTCCAGCCGCGCCTGAGTTGTTTGGATTTCATCTCGGCATGACGACTGACCAGGCAAAGGCGCGCGTGCCGCAAATCAAATTCGGAAGAGTCGACGACTTTGGTGTGTCGAAGACAAGTATCAACCCTGACTTCGATCCGGCGATCGACAAAGCGAGTCTTAGCGGAGTCAGAACCGTCTCGCTCGACTTTCTGGATGGTCGTCTGACCTCGCTTTGGTTCGGTTATGACGGCGCGTTTAAATGGACGACGGCGCCAGATTTCGTTGCCGGCATCTCGCAAGCGCTACACTTGCCTGATGCCTGGCAGCCCTGGAAAATCCGCGGTCAACAACTCCGCTGCGCCGACTTTCAAATGACGGTGAGGATGCTTGGTGAAGGCCCGAGCTTTCACATCATCGACGAGCCGGCAGAAGAAATCATCACCTCACGCCGACAGGCAAAAGAGCAACAAGACTCCGCCGCGGAAGAGACGATGGCTGAAATTGTCGCGGACAAGAAAAACAAGTATTACTACCCCGCCGGGTGCGCGGCTGCGCGCGAGATCAAGGAAGCGGATCGCCTGGTTTTCAAGTCAAAGGAAGAAGCCGAGAAGGCCGGTTACCATCCGGCAAAGGCGTGCTAATGAACAGTGAGGATGTGAAAGGTGAAAAGTAAAGATCGACGCGACCGATCACTTTTCACTGCACACTTTTTACTGCTCACTTTATACCGTTCACCGTTCACTTTTTCCTAATCATTGAAAGGAATTAACATGTTGAAAGAGTTTCGGGAATTCATTTCCCGTGGCACTGTGCTCGATTTAGCGGTGGCAGTAATTATCGGCGCCGCGTTTGGCAAGATTATTACCTCGTTGGTTGAGGGTGTAATCATGCCGCCCATTGGTTTGCTCCTGGGAAAGGTAGATTTCTCGAATCTAATTATCGATCTCTCCGGTCAGCATCCCGCCACGCTCGCTGATGCGAAAGCCAAGGGCTTGCCGGTGATTTCCTATGGCGCTTTTCTCAATGACGTCATCGTGTTCCTGATTATTGCTTTCGTCATCTTTCTGATTGTAAAGGCAGTGAACAGTCGGAAACGCGTAGAGGTCGCTGTCCTAACTAAGGATTGCCCCTATTGTCTGTCGCTTGTTCCAGTTGCCGCGAGCCGCTGCTCGGGATGCACTTCGGAACTGGGAACGACCTAGGACGTTTCGAGTTTCAAGTTCCGAGTTCAACCCCAGAGGTTTGGCTTTGAACTTGAAACTTGAAGCTCGAAACTCGAAACTTAATCCATGCGCGAGTGTCCACGTTGCGAAAGTTGTTATGAAGACGACGTAGTCGCTTGCCCGCTGGATCAGGCAAATCTCAAGCACACCTTGCCGGGACCGACGCTGTTGTCCTCCCGGTATCTGCTGGAGAAACGTCTGGGCCGCGGCGCGATGGGCCAGGTCTATCTTGCGCGGGATCAGAATCTCGTCACGCGCCGGGTCGCAATCAAGACCGTTCGCCCAGACATACTCAGCGACGAGTCGTTGCAGGACGGTGAAGCGATTGCGCGCTTCGAACGCGAAGCTCGCGCGGCTGCGTCGATTCGGCATCCCAACGTGGTTGACGTCACCGACTTTGGCAAGAGTCTTGAAGGCGTGTTCTTCCTGGTGATGGAATACGTCGACGGTGAAAGCCTCTATCAACTGCTGCGACGCGAAGGCACGCTCGACATTCAACGCACGGTCTCGATCATGGGTCAGGTAGTCGCCGGCGTCGAGGCAGCCCACGATGCCGGCATCCTTCATCGCGATCTCAAGCCCGCCAACATTTTCATCATGCAGCGACTGCGCCGAACCGGCAGCGCTGCCACCAACGACGGCTTCGTAAAGGTTGGCGACTTTGGCCTGGCTAAAATCATTCATGCCGATCAGACCGAGCCAAGTTCACAAAGCGGACCCAAATCACGCGGTATCATCGGCACTCCCGAATACATGGCGCCGGAACAAATGCAGACCGGCGTGCGGTTGGATTCCCGCGCGGACATTTACGCGCTCGGCGCCATCGCTTTTCACATGCTGGGTGGTCGGGCGCCATTCATTGGCGACTTACCGCAACTGGTGGCACAGAAACTAATGCAGTCGCCGCCGTCATTGCTGAGTCTGCGTTCCGATATTTCAACCGAAGTCGACAAGGTGATTCTGCACGCGCTGGCGCGCGATGTTAACGAGCGTCCGAAGAATGCGAGTGAGTGGTTCGACGCGCTCGAGACGGCCGCCGGCAAACAATTTGAAGCGCCGGCCCAAGCCGAGTCGCGTTTGGTTGTTATGGCGCCGCAGGGGGCCGAAGTTTACGTTGACGATGAACGACACGGCAGCATCGGACGTTCCGGGCGCGTCATTCTCAATTCAATTCCGCCCGGTCAACACGTGTTGCGCGTGGCACGCAGCGGCGAGGTTGACGACGAGCGCGTCATCGAAATTCGTCCCGACGGCATCGAACAAATCATTCAGGCGCAGTTTAAGGCCGCGCCGTCCAGCGAACAGTTGACGCCTTCGCAGGGAGGAAGTCTCGACAGTCGCGCCGGCGGCGCCACTCCCGCGCCGCGCATCGTTGCGTGCGCGAGTTGCGGTTCACGGTTCGCCGAAGGCATAAAGTTTTGTGGCCGCTGCGGCAACGCGCAATTCATCTTTGTTACTGGTGACGTAGGCTCGTCTGATCTTGCAAAGCCAGTCACGCCGTTGCCAACCTCAGTTCGCTGTCCTCGTTGTAAACAGGAGTATCCAGGTGCGATCAAATTCTGCGGCAAGTGTGGCATTCCCATCGGCGCCCACTCGTCGCTCGATTGGAGCCAGCCGCGACCGGTAGAAGTTGTTTGCAAGTCGTGCGGCAGCAGCTATTCAGGCGGGACAAGATTCTGCGGTCGCTGCGGAAAACCTATCAGCCCTTGAGCCTCAAGCGGGTTTCCCTATAATGGTGTGAACTAAAGTCCAACCTCCGAAGTCCTGAGTCTGGCATGTGCGGACCGTCGCTTTGACTTTGGACGTTGGACTCTTAGACATTGGACTCGTACACGAATATGAAAAGCTGTCCCGCTTGTAAACGTACCTACACGGATGCGTCGCTTAACTTCTGTTTGGAGGATGGCACGCCGCTGGTGAGCAGTCCTGCGCCCGGCATCGATCCGAACGCAACCATTCGCTACACCGATCCGCGCGACACGGGGCATCCCCCGGCAGAGGTGGTTCGTCAGGCAGCGGAGCCGACCTACCAGGTATCAGCTCCAGTCGCCAGCCAGGGCTCTTCGTTTGGTCAACAACAACATTCAAATCTTTCGGCAGCGGGTGTGCAGCCCAGGAAATCAAAAGCGATCTGGTGGGTATTGGGAGGACTTCTGGTAGTGGCCGTCATCGGCGTTGGCGCTGTCGTCATGATCGTCGCCATCGCCAGCATGGGCTCCAATGCAAACGTGAACGCAAATAGCGGTAACGTCAATCGACTTGCCAACCGCAACGCAAATGCCAATGCGAATATCACCAATGCAAATGCAAACGCGAGTCTTCCCAGTTCGACTACTGACGACTTCTCTGCGCAGAAATGGGGCACCGGCAACTATGCCTACGGCGATATCTGGTACGCCGATGACGAATACCACATGCGCGCCAAACAGGGTAAGTATCTGGTGATGTATGCGCCTTCGCCGGATTACAAAACAGGAAACGCCACAGTCACCGTGACAACGCGGAGCGTCGATGGAACGCCGGCGGCGTCGGGCCAGGGCCTAATCGTACACGGGGAAAAATCGAGCACCGGCGAACTTGAAGATTACGCGCTACTGATCTACACCGGCGCCGAACCGAAGTATGAAATCGTCAAGCACAAGGGTGGTCAGCAAACGGCGTTGGTGTCGTGGACCGCATCCAGCGCCATCCACTCCGGCGCCACAGCTAATGAACTTGAAGTTCGCGCGCGGGGTTCCGAGCTTACGTTTTATATCAACAGCCAGTACGTCGATCGGATAACTGACAGCGAAAACTTCAAGGGCGGCATCGCCGGACTTTATACCAGCGACACGGCCGAAATCGCCTTCGACGACCTCGAGATCAAACGATAGTCCAGGGAATAGGGAAAAGGCGAAGGGGTAAGGGGAAATCGATCCCTTCTTTCCCCCTTCCCCTTTACACTTTTTCCCAAGCTCACAAAGTCATGCAAGTAAAACTACGGGTATTGGCCGGACCTTATGAAGGGCGCGTCTTTTGTTTCACCCAACCCGACACGTTCCTAATCGGCAGAAGTAACGACGCCCATCTATGTTTACCCGAGGACAAGTTTTTCTCGCGTAATCATTGTCTGCTGGAAATAACTCCGCCACATTGCTTTCTTCGCGACCTGGGCTCAACAAACGGAACGTTTGTAAACGGCCAGAGAGTTGCCGAGGCATTTTTGGAAAACGGCGCGGAGATTCAGGGTGGCGAGACAGTGCTGCTGGTTGAAGTGAGCACCGGTGAAGTCAGCACCGCAAGCAAAGATACCTCAGGGTTGTCGACAGCCGATGATTCGGTCAGGCCAACGATCATTACTATTGCCTGCTTGAACTGCGGCCGGCGCGAAGAAGCGCAGGCAGCTTCCGCGGAAGAACATCTGAGTTACCTTTGCGAGGACTGTCGGACTGAGTTGAAGAAAACTCCGCAGCCGGTACCGGGCTACGACATGGTTCGAGTGCTCGGTCGCGGCGGCATGGGCTGCGTGATGTTGGCCCGGCATCAAACGACCGGACAGGCAGTGGCGATAAAGACACTGCTTCCGGAATTTGCGGTTAGCGACAAAGCGATGCGCCGCTTCATGCGCGAGATCGATGTGGCCGCATCGCTCAAGCACAAGAGCATCGTGGAATTCATCGATCGCGGCGTCCACAACGGCGTCATCTATTTGGTAACTGAGTTCATTGACGGGGCCGACGCCGCAAAGCTTGCCGACGCCCGCGGCGGTCGCTTGCCGCAGGTTGAAACGCTCGAAATCATTTCGCAGACGCTCGACGGACTGGCGTATGCACACGCGCAGGGCTTCATTCATCGCGACATCAAGGACCAAAATATTCTGGTCTGCGGGAGCTTGCCGAATCTGTCTGCGAAGTTGACTGACTTCGGCCTCGCCAAGAGTTTCACGCAATCAGGCTTGAGTGGCGTTACGCTGGCCGGCGAGATGGCGGGTACGCTCGCCTACATGTCACCCGAACAACTAAGAAACTTTCGCGACGTCAAACCGCAGTCAGACATTTACGCCGTCGGCATGACTGCATACAGCTTGTTGTCCGGCCGGCTCGCGCTGAACATCGGCAGGAACACCAGCATGGCTGAAACGATTAAGGCAATCTTCGAGCAACCTTCAATTCCCCTGCGGCAACGTGCGCCGCAGCTCCCGCCGGCGATTTGCGAGATCATCGACCGCGCGCTCGTAAAAGATCCAACTCAACGGTGGCAATCGGCTCAGGCGATGCGCAATGCACTCGCGCACGCGAAAGGCCAGTAAAAAGGGGAAGTCGGTAAATGGGAAAGCTTGTTCCATCCATTCAACCATTCCCTCTTCCCTCTTTCCCGTTTCCCTCTTACCTATCCTTAACCTGATGGTCGCGGTCACGCCGTCCCCTGTGTTAACCCGAACGCTGCCGCTTTCGATCACCATGCCGGTTACGGTCGCCCGCTGCACCTCCTGCTGGGCGCGAACGGCTGGCAATACAACTTGCGCCAGGCCTGCCACGCAAGCCAAGGTCAGTCCCACACAGTTCTTTTAGCTCTCGCTCCAGCTCAGTGAACCGTGACCGGTTGACTGCTGCTGGTAATCGCAAACTTCCAATTCTCGATCGGTGTGCCTTTAATTTGAAGATTTGAAGTCAGGTAGTAAAGCCGCTGGGTCGCTGGTTGATCTGGCGCCTGCCTGAAGCGGTCGTTGAGGTAATACGGCGGTATCGCCTGGTAGTAGAGCGTAGCTTCTACCGAAAGGTTGCCTGGGTTAAGCCCATTCAGCGGTACTTCATATCTAACGACGTTAGTCCCGCTGCCGTCCGCGTAAGCCGGATCCTGGCCCACCTGAATCGGGTGAGTTTGTTCTAGAAACGCCTCCGGAATGTACCGAGTCTTGTCAGGCCTCAACGGGCCGGTGCTGGTCCAGCCGTATGGCAAAAGGCGGTTGTCCTTTAGTTGATAGTCGCGCCGGATGAAGCTCGTGGTCAGGGCACACTGATTATTCAGATTCAGCTCTTCGTAAATCTGCACCTCATCTTGCCGCGTGATCGGAGAGCCGTCATTCTTTTTAAGATCCCAATAGAAGTGTGGCTGGTAATACTGCGGGTTAATGCCCGGCAGATAGTTGCCGTTGCAAGGAGCGGGATAGTCGTGGTTCGCGGGCTTGCTGCCATCGCTGTAAACGTCGAAGAGTTCCGAAGGCAGTCGCTTGCTTTGGCTGCCACCGCCGTCTGTGATAACGCCCAATTCATTTGTGCAGCCTGAGCACCACACAGTTTTTCCGCTGCTGTTGTCAGTCACGCGCAACTCCAGAAACGCGCGACGAAAACCAACGCCGCTCGGTAACCGGTGGCCGGCCTTGTTCGTGACCAGAACATCAGCAATAAGTTTTTGATTGCTAATGCTAACCGGCGACAACGCCACGTCGGCGGTTGCGCTCTTTGCTTGTTCTTCAAAAGCATCGACTGCGGTCGAGAGATCGTCGAGGCCGGTCATGTAATCGTTTTGGCGCACGCCGAGGATTTGATTGGCCAGCATCGAACTGCCGTTTGATTTGTAGTCGCGCATGAACTGGCGAAACATCTCCAGCAGCGAAACGTTCAGACCCTGAAGTTGATGACGGGCAAAACCCTTCTCACGGAAGCGCACGCGAATCTTATCCGAAGGCAAACGATTCCCGTCCACGTCGCTGTCTGGAGCCGTGCATGGACCGGGGTTCGGAGGCGGTGGCGGCTTGGGTTCGGAAGCCCAGGAAAGGTCAGTGTAGTAGGTGTCGAAATCGCCGGGGAAGCCTTTGATGTTTTTGATATAACTAAACGTCAGCTCCTTCTCTGCCGAAGCGTGGCAGCGCGTGCAATAGAGGCCGAAGCCGCCATAGGGAACAGCAAACGGCGGGTTGTTGTTATCAACGCATTGCGCGGCCCAACTCTCGTCCCAATACCAACCATCCTTCGCTCCCTTCGCGTCCTTGATCATGATGGTCCAGCCCCGCAGCAACGGCGGACCCTGAAGTTGATAGCGGGCGGCCGGCGGTGCGTACTGCTCCTTGCCTATCATCCCGCCATCGGGAATTACGTCATCGGGATTCGTACGCAGCAACCAGTTGACTACCGCTGGCGAGTAATAAATCTTGACCGTCGGGTGAACACCATAGCTCGTGCTATTGACGTATGGTCCTGTGTCGCGTAGGCCCTTGTCCTCACACAAATTCAGGTTGCGATACCGGCCACTGACCAGAAAAGCCTTTAGCTTCGTCTGGAAATCAGGAAGCCTGTTGGGCAGGAAAGAACTAGGCAGCGGCAGTCCACTCTCCTTGTCCTTCGCGCAAGGCGATGTCTGTAGGGCTCCGGTTTGGATCGTGACCCCGCTTGTTGTGGTTGCAGACTTCTGTCCCACAACAAGATTAGAGACTCGGAGGAAAACAGTCAGGCCCAAAAATAAGACTGTGAGAATGAGTCGTTGGTTGCTAGGCATCTTCCAGACTCCTTTGCTGAATAGGCGTTGGAGAGTTGTCCGCACCAAGGGCAGACACGCTTTTAGTCGTTTCGATCTTTGGGCGAAGCCAGACTGTCTCGCTTCAGTCCGTGGGAGTTAAGACAAGTGAGTTGTTGTCGGCCGTTAGTGATGCGGTATAGAAACTTATGACGTTTGAAACAAAGGCAATCTACCCCTGTTAGACAGCAGCGTCAAGAAATATCCGGCCTAGTCCGCGGATCGAACTCAGCCCACTCGACTCGATCAGACCGCTTTTTCCACTTGTTTCTAACTTAATTCTTTACTTCGACCAGGCCGGGCGGCATAATACGGCCCAACACCGGCCCAGAGCCGGTGAAACAGTCTAGACCGGCAAGATGCCTGCGCTCCCAGGAGACAACCGCAATGAGATCCATCTGGAAAGGCCACATAAGATTTCTGTTGGTAGCTATCCCGGTCCGCATTTACAACGCGATCGAGACGGCAGAGAAAATTCAGTTTAACCAACTCCATCGCGAAGACTTCGGCCCGATCGGCTACGACAAACGCTGCAAGAAATGCAGCCAGGTGGTTACCAACGACCAGATAACCAAAGGCTATCAATACGAGCCGGATCGGTACGCGATTGTCGAGCCGGAAGACATCGCCAAGGTCAAAATTAAAACGACCAGAGCGGTAGACATCATCGGCTTTGTCGATAGTTCCGAGATTCCGACTACTTTCTACGATTCGCCCTATTACGCTGGCCCTGATGGTCCAGTGTCTGAGAAGCCTTACGCGCTGCTGCGCGAGGTGATGAAGCAGACCGGCAAAGTGGGAATCGGCAAGGTGGTGTTGAGAGATCGCGAAGACATGGTGGCGCTTTTCCCACATGAAGACGGTTTGGTAATGCAGAAGCTTCATTACCCAAATGAGATTAGAAGTATGAAGGAGGTGCCGGAGCTCGACGCCACCACGAAGGTCGACAAGAACGAAATGAAGATGGCTACCATGCTGGTCGAGCAGATGGTCACGACCCTTTCGGAGATCGACAGTGTCGACCAGTATCACGTTGCACTCAGGAAACTGATCGACTCGAAGATCAAGGGCAAAAAGGTCGTTGAATTTGAGGTTGAAGAACCACCCAGACTTGATATCATGAGTGCGCTCAAGAAGAGCTTGCAGGCGTCGAATCGGAAACCGATGGTCAAGGCGACTCCCGCGGCAGCGAAGAAGAAGTCGCTTACTTTGGTGAAGGCAGAAGCAAAACCAAAGGCAGTTAAGAGACGAAAAGCTTCCTAAGTACTTCTACCGGGGCTGTAGCCCGACTTTTAAGGAACGCTTCAATTGACCCAGGAAGAGCCCTCATTAACAGTCGGGCTATTGCCCCGAGCGCGTCATAAATGAAAGAAAACAGCAACAAGATTTTGTCCTTTCCCTCACGCGTACCCGCGAAGGCTGACTATCAGCGCGTTAAGTCAAACTATTCCATTCATGAAATCAAACAGCTCTTCGGCTTGAGCGAGCGCACGATCCGCCGCTGGACTGAGCAAGGCATCATTCAGGGCACGCCCGCACCCGACCCTGGCGATTACAGCTACGACTTCCAGGCGCTCACGCAGTTTAGACGCGTTCGCGAATTGCGCGCATTAGGGCACAGTATCCGCCAGATCGAGGCTGAGCTGCAGGGACAGTTGAGTCTCTTTCGTGGCGCCGACGTTAGCAGAGTTGCACATCTCCGCACTCCCTTTGAAGAAGCGCTGGTGCTGGATGATCAAAACGATCCAAAGGCGATCGAGTCGTACCTTGAAGCGATCAACGACGGTGACAATGTCGCCGAAGCTTATTGCAATCTCGGCATCATCAATAAGGATCTGGGTGACGTCGGCAAAGCCCTCGACAACTTCACACTGGCACTGAAGCATGAGCCGCGTCACGTCGAGGCCCATTACAACCTCGGCAATCTTTACTTCGACGCCGGTCAACTTCCGCTCGCGCGCC
>JBDUDV010000095.1:0-13972 GCA_040002755.1 Acidobacteriota bacterium
TTTGGCTGGCAGCTCGCCTCCGCATCCTTGAGCGTCCCAGCTATGTCGCGACATTCGTAGGGGGACTGATCGGGTTTGTTGTTGCAGCAGTGATCGCAGTCAAGAATTTGCACGGGCCGGTTATTCCGATGGCAAGTATCGCTCTGATCGGTTTAGGAGCAATTCTTGGCAAGGTGATTAGTCACAAGCGCGCGGCATAATGCCGTCGTTGGACCGTAGCGCGGGTCGCGTGGTCGTCTTCAGCAAAAGGAAACAGCAAACCGTATCCGGCATTGGGTGCTTGCCGTTTACTGTTTGCTGTTCACTGTTTTCTTAAAGCGGAAGGTTAACGCTAAGCGGTCACTTCGGATTCACTCCCAAATTCGTCATCAGAAACGAATAGATGTCAGCCGTCTGCTCAATCGCTTTGGTCGTGCTGCTGGCGCCGTGACCCGACTTCGTGTCGATGCGAATCAGTATCGGGTTATCGCCTCCCTGCGCCGCTTGTAGTGCAGCCGCGTACTTGAAATTATGCGCCGGCACCACACGATCGTCGTGATCGGCAGTGGTTATCAAAGTAGCCGGATACTTTGCGCCTGGCTTAACGTTGTGAACCGGTGAGTAAGCATAGAGGGCTTTAAACTCCGCTTCGTTATCACTCGAACCGTAGTCCGCAATCCAGTTCCAACCGATCGTGAACTTATGGAAGCGCAGCATATCCATCACGCCTGCCTGCTCCACAACCGCCTTGAACAATTCCGGCCGCTGGTTCGAGACGGCGCCAACCAACAGGCCGCCATTTGAACCACCCTGAATAGCCAACCTGCTCGGCGAGGTGTACTTGTTGCTGATCAAATACTCAGCCGCGGCTATAAAGTCGTCGAAGACATTTTGCTTCTTCAGCTTTGTGCCGGCCTCGTGCCACTTCTCGCCATACTCGCCGCCGCCGCGCATGTTTGCTGAGGCGTAAACAACGCCCTGCTCGAGTAGCGCCAGGCGCAATGAACTGAAGCCCGGCGAGTTTGTAACATTAAAGCCGCCGTAGCCATAAAGCACCGTCGGATTGTTGCCGTCGAGCTTGAGGCCCTGCTTGTAGACGAGAAACATCGGCACGCGCGTGCCGTCTTTGCTGTTGACGAAAACTTGCTTCGTCTCGTAGTCGTTGGATTTGAAGCCGGGAATTTCGGGCTGACGGAACAAGGTCGACTTCTTCGACGCGATGTCATACTTATAAATCGTTGGGGGGAAGTTGAAGGTAGTAAAGGTATAGAAAGTAAACTTGTCGTCGCCTCGGCCCTGGAAGCCGCCGGCAGTTCCCAGTCCGGGCAACTGGATTTCGTTTTCCAGTTTGCCGTCGAGACTATAAACGTAGGCTTTGGTGGCAACGTCTTTCAGGTAAGTAACAAAAATCTTGCCGCCGACGGTGCTGACGTTATCGAGCGGTTCCGGTTTCTCAGGAATGATGTCTTTCCAGTTTTTCTCATCCGGATTTTTTGGATCAAACAAAAAGACGCGGCCGTTGGGCGACTTGTGGTCCGTGAAGACCAGAAACTTGTCGCCGACGTTATCGACGACTCCATAACTGTCATCGCCGATTTCCGCCACGATGGGAGTGAAGGTGTTCCCGGGTTGAGAAAGGTCGCGATAGAAAACTGCGTTCCCTTTCTTACCCTTGCCGCGTTCAGAGATTGTCAGAAACGCGTAGCGCTCGTCGTCGCTGGCATCGACGCCGTGGAAGCGTTGCGGATTCGCAGCGTCTTCGTAAACTTTCATATCTTCAGATTGCGACGTGCCGACCTTGTGATAAAAAACCTGGTGGTTCTCGTTCTTGCTGGTGAGTTCGTGACCCTTTTCCGGCGCCGGGTAGCGGCTGTAATAAAAACCGTTGCCCTGCCAGGAGACGCCGGAAGCTTTCATCCACTCCACATGTTCTGGCTCCACCTGCTTGGTGGCCACGTCCATTACATAAATATCATTCCAATCAGAACCGCCCTTGGAGACACCGTAAGCGATATATTTCCCGTCTCTCGAAAGCGCGAATGCTCCCAGGCGCGTCGTGCCGTCGGTGGACAGTTTATTTGGATCGAGTAGAACTTCCGGAGTTCCGTCCAACCCTTTTTGCCGGTACCAAACGCTCTGGTTCTGCAAACCATCATTCTTGGTGTAGAAGAAATAGTCGCCGCGGCGTGCTGGGGCAGAGTATTTGGGATAGTTGTAGAGTTCCGTCAAGCGGTCCTTGATCTTCATCCGAAACGGAATTTTTTCCAAATAAGCGAAAGTTACTTTGTTCTCGGCCTCAACCCAGGCGGCGACCTCAGGCGAAACCGCAGTATCATCCTCGAGCCAGCGATACGGATCGGGCACCTTGGTCCCAAAATAGTTATCGACGGTGTCGCCCTTTTTGGTTTCAGGATAAACAATACTTGGCGCGCCTGACGCGCTTTCACTAGCGGCCGCGAGCGAAGTCTTGTGTGGATTCTGCGCCAGCGATTGCTGAGTCCATTGCGAACTGGACAAAACGGCGAGACCTAATGCAAAGATGGCGAGCGACAAAAGTCCTCGCTGGAAACTTAGAGCGGGAACCTGAAAACTATTTCTCTTCATCGATCATTCTCCTGGGATGATTGGCAACTAAACAACGCAATTGCGTTGACTGGAAACTCATTACGGAAAGCAGTGTGGGGAGACATCGCAGAGTCTAATCGACTCGGGCTCCAAGTTCAAAGGGGGCGCAAAGGAAAAATCAAAAGTCAGACACCGCCCTCTCGCTAGTTGTCTTTTCCCTTGGAACACTGGCAGTATTAACTGACTCTTACAGCACTCTTCCAAAACAGATCTCGAATTATCGCTTTCGGTGAATTGGAGTGCTCATGAAACACCTGTTTCCCGCAATTACAAAATACAAATACTTTCTTCCACTCTTATTGCTTCTTTTAGCGCCTTACGTTTCCTCGCGCATCAGCTCGCAGACTCGCGAAAGGTCTGTGAACGTCGGCAATAAGGCTGCTGCTCCGGCTGCCGAGATCGTCAAAGTTGATGTTGACCTGGTTACAATCGACGCGCTGGTCCTGCAGAAAACGACGGCTCGTGCCGTGGGCGACTTGAAAGAAACCGACTTTGTTATTCTTGAAGACGGCGCCAAGCAACAGCTAACTCATTTCAGCCAGAACACCCTGCCACTTTCTGTTTTGTTGTTGATCGATCGCGGAGGCTGTATTGATCCTTTCGGTTCGGACGTACGTCAGGCAGCACATGATGCGCTATCGCAGCTGAAGCCGACTGATGAAGTCGCTGTAATGACTTATCACGACAACGTGGAGCTGCTGCAGGAATTCACGCGTGATCGCACGCAGATCGAGAGCGCTCTAAAGCGAATTCCGCCGCATGATCAGTGGGCCGACCACTGTCTCAATAAGGCTTTTGCCAGGGCCGCAGATTACATGGTAACAGCCGGAAACCCGGTCGGCCGGCGTGTGATAATCGCGATTACCGGAATCACGCGCAACTTCGATTGCGGCCATGGACCATCAGGCAAAGCCGCCAAGCTAGCGCTTTTTGAATCCGGCAGCGTTGTGTGCGGTCTGATCCCTAAGACGGCCGTACAACGAATGGAGAACAAATACATGATCATGGGCACGCGTGTGGCCGGCGCATTTGGAGCGCCAACGTTAGACATTAAAGAACTCGCAGATGAAACCGGCGGCGAAGTCTTGGAAGACAAACCCGAGAAACTCAACTCAACTTTCAATCTGCTTGTCGATCACTTACGCACTCGCTATAGCCTTGCATTCGTGTCCTCAAATAAAAAGCGGGACGGAAGTCTGCGAAGGCTAAAAATCGACCTTTCACCTGACGCCCAGAAGTCGCGCGGTAAGTTGGTCGTCAAGTCACGGCGAAGTTATTTGGCACCCAAAGAAAAATAGGAAGTGACTGACGCTCAAGATCCAACTGAACCCTTTGATCCGTTTCCGGAACCAGTGGCGATTCCGATCACAGACATTTTCGATCTGCACACTTTTCAGCCGCGAGATGTGAAGCTGGTAGTGCAGGAATATTTGAATGAAGCGCGTCGCCTGGGTTTTCGCAGCGTGAGAATCATTCACGGCAAAGGCATCGGCGTGCAGCGAGAAATGGTACGGGCAATACTGGCACGAACGCCGTGGGTGCTTGACTGGAGCGACGCGCCACCAGAAGCAGGCGGCGTGGGCGCGACGATTGTTCGTTTGCGCGTGTAGGACAGGCATTCCTGCCTGCCCACGTTTCTGTTTTCGTTTTTCTAGTTCCAATAACAGGTCGAAGATTTTCCATATATCATTTCTCATTTGTCATTGGGCTCGCTGCTCGCAGGCTTTTCTCTATGCCAACCACAAGTACGCACGCCTCATCGCGGCATGCTTGAAATGAAAAATGAGGAATGAGAAATGGAAAATCCCTGTGTTCTAACTGGCAAGAGGGTCAACCGATTGGGGTAAGGCAGGAATGACTGTCCTCCTATCGATTCGATTCACGACGCCGCTGGATTCGCTCTGTCAGAACGCGCACGTCTTCGAGATGTCCTTCATCGTGTTCGCGCATTAACTCAGCCAACCGCTTCAACGTGATTTTCCCAACGCCGGCAAGCGTGCCTTCGCGTGCTAGTTGTTCTTCGGCAACCCCTCGGAATGTTTCCACGTTTTCTTGTCGCGCCGTTTGAAATTCCTGAAGCGCGACGGCGGGCTGCTGCTCGTTGTAATTGCTTTCTGCGGCCACTCGCGCGCCGTCGAAATCAGCCAGCGCCGGATCAGTCTCAGCCAGAATTCGTCGGATTCTGGGCGCGTAACCCTGAAGTTCCAGATCTCGGAGATGGCAAATATTATCGAGCGCCGAAAACTCATCGGGCGAATTTTGCCAACAGAAGTCCGTTGCGAAGAGTCCTGCAGTAAAGTTCTCGAGTTTAGTTGGAGTCTCGTTTAGAAAGTCGAGCAGTGCCGTGAAATCGGCGGCGGGCGCATCGTTTGTTTCGTCAGTCATACAACGAAGAAGGCAGCAGACCATTGATGAGATCGCTCAGGAAGTCCATGTCGATTGGTTTGGTCACATAAGCATCGAAGCCGGCGGCTTTTGCGCCAACGCGGAAATCCGATTCCTGGTGGGCGGTAACGGCAATGATCGGGATCGTCTGTAAAGTCGCGTTGGCCCGTATTCTTTCGGTCGCGGCCAAGCCATCCATTATGGGCAGACTGAGATCCATGAGGATTATGTCGGGGCGTTCTTGCTCGGCAATTTCTACCGCTCTGGCGCCGTTTTCTGCCTCCACAACCAGGTAGCCCAGATGTTCCAGCGCCAACCGCATGAAGTAACGGGCATCGTCGGAGTCTTCGACGATTAATACGGTCCGGTCCCTCGAGTCCTTTTCCACGATTGTGCGCCGCTCTACTGACCGAAAAATTCTGGGGCTTGTCGCTTTCTCCGAAATTCTGTAAGTCTTTGGATTAGTCTCGACTGTATGTCGCGCGCGCGGATTATGTCAAGAATTGTGATCAAGGATTAACAATCGGCTGTTAACAAATGGCCGGCGCCGCACGTCAATACCATAACAGTCATCCGTCATGGCTAAAAGAATTGAACCCAAACCAGGATTTGATCGTTAAAGCTTAAGAATTCGAACTTCTCGAAAGGCCGCACATTACCACCATGAAGAAAATACTCCTAATCGTACTCTTGCTCGGGATCGCAGGGGTTGCCGGTGTCGTGCGTTCGCATAGCAGGAACACCGGTAATGGTTGGAAACTGACCCTAAATAGCGATAAGCAGTCAGCGGTCAGCGCACGCGATGAAATTCGCAAGACCTTTGATCTTGCTGGCGGCGCGCGCGTAGAGGTTTCCGGCATCAATGGCTGGGTAAAAATTGAAACCTCGGACCGCAAGACAGCGGATGTTTACATCGAGCGTCTGGGCGACAGCCAGGAAGTTTTGAATCGCCGCAAGATCACGATCGAGAACACAGCCGCGGGGCTGACCATCCGTGGTGAAAAAAGCGACGGCAGTTTTATCTCGCGGATGTTTGGTTCCAGCCCACAAGAACATGTAACGCTGCGACTGCCAAGACAAATCTCCCTGGTGACGAATGGGGTGAACGGCTCGGTAACGTCGGGTGGCATCGATGGCGCGCTCGAGGTCAATGGAGTCAACGGAAAGGTCGATATCGCGCAAGCCTCCGGTTCTGCCAAACTTAACGGTATCAACGGCAATGTCTCGGTTGGCTTGTCAAAAATCGGGAAGGGCGTGGACATCAGTGGAATCAACGGCAACATTGAACTGCAGTTCGCTGAAGACGTGAATGCGAATTTGGAGGCGCATGGAATGAATGGCCGGGTCACATCTGATTTGCCAAACGTGGTGGTGGACAAGAGCAACCGCGGAAGCTATAGCGCCCAGATTGGAACTGGCGGCGGCTCAATTTCCGCTAGTGGCATCAACGGCAACATTCATTTGACTCGAATGACGGGGGCGCCGACCGCCGGCGACTAATCGCAGCGGGAGTTGCTTCTCAAATGAAAAAGGAAAGGGCGACCACCCGAGGTCGCCCTTTTAGTTTGTCCGCACTTGGGGAGGGAGGTTTCACTTTACCGCTGAAAACTTGCTGTTCATTATCGGGTACTCTTTCCAATCTTTGTAGTCGTAGTGCCACCATTCCGGTTCGTAGACCCCAAACCCTTCCGCAGCCATCGCCGCGCGCAGCAGTTCGCGTAGTCGTTTCGCGTCCGGGGTCGCACATTCATAGTTGATGTGCGCGGGTTCCGTCATCTCGTCATATTCGCTCGGCATTTTCACTTGCGTGCCAGTATTCAGATCGAACAACGAAAGGTCGACGGCGCAGCCGCGATTGTGACGTGAACCCTTGCCTGGATCGGCGACAAAGATCTTTTTGTCCGGCGGCGTAACATCCCAGCAGACCTTAGCTGCGGGTCGCTGCAAAAACGCGCGCCGCTGTTTGTAAACAGCCTTGCCGAGGAAGTTGTTCCTGCTGGCGTAACGAATGTCGAGTTTGATCGTCGCATCGAGTTTGGTGAGTTCGACCAAATCCGGTTGGCGAAAAGGGCCAGTTTCAATTGGCGGCCCCTGCGCAAGAGCGATCGAAAGAAAAGCAAAGCCGAGAAGGGTGACCTTAATTGAACGCTATATCATTTTGGCTCACTACAAATTAGTCTCACAAAACGACCGGCTGCCGCGTAGTCAACGTCGGTAGATTCCAGCCGCGCAACTTCTCGCTCCACTGCGGCACTGTGTTGTTGATGAACTTGTTCACTTCCTCCATTCGCTCGGCATACTCCGGCTGTATCTCGGCGAAGTATTGGCGCTGCGCCAGCGTGGGCGCGGCATTCGTTCCGTCCACGGCGAAGAAGAGATCTCCAATGTCATTCACAACAAGCGATTTGCCGGGAAGTCCGAGACCTCCAGTGCGCCGCACTAAGTGATCCTCCAGCGTCTCGATTTGTTTTATGTAATCGTCGAGCGTCTTCATCATTTCTTTGTCGGGCTCTTTGCTGAGGGTCTTGGCCATCGTCTGGGTGTGCTTGAGTTGATCCTCGATACTGTCGAGAAACCGGAGGGCGTTGTTGGCAGCGGACTGCATGTCGCGCAGCTGCAGCTGTAAATCCAGTTGCGCCTGCAAATCAGCAGGCGAGACCGTTATGGTCGGATCGAGACGCACCTCTACCGGCTGCACGAATATCTTGTCATCAATCGTCAGCTTCACTGAATAACTACCCGGCAAGACCTGGGGACCACGCGGTGGTCCACCGAAAGCAGTCTCTTCTTCACTTGGTGGACGCCGCACTTCCGCTCCGCCATAACGAAGATTCCAGGTGATTCGATTTAAGCCGCGCTCTTTTGGAGGTTTCTCAAGTTCCTGCACTAACTTCGCGTTTTCATCGTAAACCTGAATCTTGAACGTGCTCTTATCGTCGGGCTTGTCTTTCAAGTAATAAGTTATCAACGCCCCGTACGGCGGGTTTGGTCCGACGAACAACTTCTCTCCAATTCCATAACGCGTCGGGAGAGTAGCGAAGCGCAACCCGGGCCGAATTGAAAACAGGTGAGCAGCGCGTTTCAGGAGCTCCGGAGTCATCTGTTGAATAGGCGTCGCGTCGTCGAAAATAAAAAAGCTGCGCCCGTGGGTTGCGAGAATTAGATCGTTGTCGCGCGGATGGACCAGGATGTCGTGGACCGAAACGTTTGGCAGGTTCTTCAGATTAAGAGCGATCCAATCCCGCCCGGAGGTGTAGGAAGCAAACAATCCCAGCTCGGTGCCGGCGTAAAGCAGGTTTGGATTCCTGGGATCCTCACGAACAACCTGCACGTAGGAAGTAGCCGGCAGATTACCCGCCACGTTCTGCCAGCTTTTCCCGCCATCGATCGTTTTGTAGATGTAAGGACGGAAGTCGTCGAACATATGTCGATCGAAAGCAACAT
Source organism: Acidobacteriota bacterium (assembly GCA_040002755.1). Lineage (GTDB taxonomy): Bacteria > Acidobacteriota > Blastocatellia > Pyrinomonadales > Pyrinomonadaceae > PSRF01. The sequence continues at coordinate 8,434 of JBDUDV010000095.1, forward strand.
ACGCGGTCAATGCATTTGTCCGTGATGGCTCGATGTGCGAAACAGGCGAGTTGGCGGGCAAGCCCGAAACGCTCTTGATGATGTTGTTCCAGTCTTTGCCGCCGTCGTTGGTTAACTGCAGATTTCCGTCATCGGTGCCCGCCCAAATCTGACCTTTCCGGACAGGAGATTCAGCGAGACTAATAATTGTCGTGTAGTACTCAGCGGTCGAGTTTTCAAAAGCGATTGGTCCGCCGGCGTCTTTCTGTTTCTCATGATCGTCCGTGGTTAAGTCTTTACTAATCTGCTCCCAGGTCTTGCCGAAGTCTGTTGACTTGAAAACGACATTGCCGCCGAAATAGAGAGTGTTCTTGTCGTGCGGCGACAGCAGAATCGGGGCATTCCAATTGAAACGAAACTTTTCGCCCAGCGCAGGCCCGGCGCCGCTGCCGCGTCCCCAGGGATTTACCGCCTGTTGCTCGCGCGTGCGGAAGTCTGTACGCAAGATATTTCCACCCTGCGATTCGGAGATGTAGAGTTCCGGATCGTCAGAACTGTTGAGTATGTAAAAGCCGTCGCCGAAACTCACCATGCGCCAGTCGTCGTTCATGATTCCGGCGGGCTCGCGGGTGCGGCTTGGTCCAGTCCAGGCGCCATTGTCCTGCAATCCGCCCATCACGTAATAAAAGGGCAGACGATTGTCGGCGTGAATCTGGTACAACTGGCCGAGCGGCATATTGTGATTAGGTTCCCAGGTCTCGCCGCCGTCGTAAGTGACCGCGATGCCGCCGTCCTCGCCCACCCAAATGCGTTTCGGGTTCTTCGCGTCCTGCCAGAAGGCGTGATAGTCGATGTGGACCTTTCCGGTTATTGACTTAAACGACTTGCCACCGTCGATCGACTCGAACAAGGTCGAGGCGACCGCGTAGACGTGGTTCTCGTTGTTGGGATCGACGCGCACACGGGTGTAGTAGAACCCGCGCGAGACGATGTTTGTCTGCTTCGAAACTTGCTTGAACGTGTCGCCGCGATCATCTGAGCGATAGAGCGTGCCGTCCTTCGATTCGACAATTGCGTAGACCACGTTTGGGTTGCTGGGCGCCACGCGCACACCGATCCTTCCCAGCAACTTCGGCAAACCGTTCGTCAATTTTTTCCAGCTGCGGCCACCATCAATTGATTTGAACACGCCGCCTTTTTCACTACCGCTGCGATGCGTCCAGGGCTTGCGCTCAAAGCTCCACATGCCCGCGTACAGAATGTTGGGATTGGTCGGATCAATTTCGAGATCGGAGACGCCGTGTTCCCGGTCGATGTAGAGCGTCTTCGTCCAGGTTTTGCCGCCATCGGTAGTCATGAACACTCCGCGCTCGTCATTGGGAGCAAAGGCATGGCCTAGCGCGCCGACGTAAACGATGTCCGGATTCTGCGGATTAATCGCAATCGCAGAAATATGCTCGGAGTCCTTGAGCCCCATGTCCTGCCAGTTTTTGCCGCCATCCGTCGACTTATAAACACCATCGCCAAACGAAACGCTATTCCGGACATTTGATTCGCCCGTGCCGACCCAAACCACGTCAGGGTTGCTCGGCGCAAGGGCAATGTCTCCAATGGAGAGGGTTCCCTGCCGTTCGAAGATTGGTTTCCAGGTGATCCCGGCGTTAACTGTTTTCCAGAGTCCACCCGAAGCAGTGGCGACGTAGACAATATTTGCGTTTCCCGGAACGCCTTCGACGTCAGCGGTGCGCCCACCCATGTTTGCCGGTCCGATGCTGCGCCATTCGAGTCGCTCAAATGCATTCTCGAAAGTCGGCTTTGACACTTCGCCCGCCGGCGAGGGACTTTCAGCTGGACTCGGCGAAGGCGTGACTGCTGGCTCCTGCGCGCGGCTAAACGCAGCGCCTTGGGTCAACAGAAGAATAAATAGACAGAGACCAACGACGCGATTAGAGAGAACCATTCTATTACTCCTGAAACTTGGGAATGAGTACGACTCTGCTAACTCTTAGGACTTCTGATCTGAAGCGCTGAAGGCGCGCAATAATTCCCGCTGATCGGTAGCGACGTCGAGATCTCGCCGCGTGGCGGCTACGGAGGTAATTGGCCGGCGCTATACCGGGGCGTTGCCCAGGCTGTTACTTCTCGCGCCGTTGGCGCTCAACCGGTCCAGAAAGGGCACCCGATCGGGTGCCCTTCCGTTTCCAACAATAGCGCGAACTGTCCTACTTCACCGTGGCGGTGAACACTTCCTCCATCAGGTAAGGACGCCTGCAACCGCTCGCCGCATCCAACTGCGCGCGGCTGTCGGTCCAGACGGGATATGCAACTCCGCCATAAGAAACGAGTCCTTCATAGTCTCCCTGCTGATTGCCGTAGTTGATCCCCTGACAAGGGAAGACCCCATTACAGTCATGCTCGTTTGAGCTCGCATTGCTCACGCGAATGTCAGGTGCGTTCCAGGTTGCGCCGCCATCGCTCGAACGCGCCAGATAGTAATCGGTTTGATAACGCGAGCCGGTGGTGTCATTTCGTGTGTCATAGAAGGCCACGTCGACATTTCCGGTGATTGGATCAACCGACATCCAGTGATTGAACCGATCCACGGCGAACCCAAACTGATCGGTAACCCGAGCAGCAGCTGACCAGGTCGCGCCGTTGTTGTCGGAATACGAGATGAAAATGTCGGTAACATTCGCCGCTGTCAGATCCATCCAACTGCAATAGACCCGGCCGCGATGAATTCCGCTAGAACGATCAACATCCAACGAGGGATAGACCAGAGCGCCGCGAAACGATTCAGCCGGAATGCGAATCTCAAACGGGAGAGTTTTCCGCGAGACGGTAACGGGCGTTCCCCAAGTGTTTCCGCCATCAAATGACTTATTAAAGACGATGGCATTGGCTGCGTAGTCGTTCCAGGCGACATATACTTCGCCGTTTGGTCCAACCGCCGGAGAAGCGCCAATCGATCGGCCTGGGCCCGACGGGTCGTCTGCTCGTTTAGTCGAGAAGCTCGCGCCGTGATCTGTTGACGTAGCAACGCGAACGCCACCGCCGATCGAACCTCCCGAGGCCGCATCCCAGGCAATGTACACATTGTCGCGAAACGGACTGCCCAGATTCTGGTCAGCAGTGATCATTGGCTTGTCGTTAAAGTGGTTGCTCCCGTTCTCAAAGTCGAAGAAGGTGACGGCCGGATAAGTCTTGCCGCCATCGGTGGATCGCGCAACCGCCATTTGCGTGCCGTTGATGCCGTTGCCATTTGCAAAAAATACCACGATGTAGCCATAGAAGAGATTGCCGCGGCTGTCGAAAGCGAGCGTCGGATCAGATCCGAAATCGATCCCGCTCTTCGATTTTGGCGGTGGCAGAGGAAGGTCGACCCCGCCCCAGCTCGTGCCGCCGTTTGCAGTGTAATAACCGCGCATCGGCAGCCGAAAGATCTCATTCGAACCAGCGGCGAGCGTCCTGGGTTTGTTGGGATCGAGAGTAATGAAGGTTTCACTCTGCGGACCACACTCATTGGAAACATCCACATTGTTGCCAAAGGTGACTGAACCGGTCTTACCAAGGCTCCCGTCAGAACCATTGTTCAGAATGAACTGATATTTGTCCCACCAGGTCGGATCGTGGGAAGAGTTTTGGGCAGCCGCCGGTCGCAGGGCTGGCGACGCGGTAAGTGCCAGAAGAATCAATGCCAGTCCCAGAGGAATTGACAACCGTAATCTTGTATTCATTGAGCAGACTCCTTGGAAAGAGGCTCGTCATCATTGGCGGGCCAGGTTAGAGTTTTGTAAGTCCACCGAAAGACAAACTTCAGATGAGACCATCGCTGACACTCGCAAGCAGAACGATTCGCCGGGGCACGGGAGGCCAACATTCTAACTCTAATTCGCCGTGATGCGGAAGAAGGCAACGGCACCCTCAATTGAACCTCCGGGCGAAACCGGATATAAAGTACAGCACTCAGAGAGATGAAGGAGAAATCATCAGTTGCCGCAAAGTAGACATCGAAAGACTAACAAAGCTAAGAAGAGACCGAAGGGCAATTATCCAACAACTCAAGCGAAGCCGGCGACCAGCAGCAACAACGCCGCCAGAACGATCGCTATTGTCGTTGTGCTCGTGCTCGCCGCATCAGCGATCGTTTACTTGATCGTAAACCGAAAGGGAAAGGGCGGGAGCGAAGTTACAACCGCTTCCGGACTCAAGTACACAGACACCGTTGTCGGAACCGGTGCAACACCGCAAAGAGGCCAGACGGTCACCGTTCACTACACCGGCACACTCGAGAATGGCAAGAAGTTTGACAGTTCATACGACCACCCGGGGGCGAAGCCGACCGACTTCCGCATTGGTGTCGGAGCTGTGATCAAGGGTTGGGACGAAGGACTGATGACGATGAAGGTCGGCGGCCAGCGCCGTCTGGTTATTCCCGGAAACCTTGGCTATGGAGCTGCAGGAAGACCACCCAACATCCCCGGAAACGCAACGTTAATTTTCGACGTCGAACTGTTGGGCCTAAAGTAGCAAGAACTTTTTCGTCTCACATGTCGGGGGCCACTCCTCCATTGTCGCCGTTGTATTACATTCGAGTTGCATTGTCTCCAAGCATCTTGACTGCATCGGACAAGAGTCTAAGATCGGGTCACTCTCCTGAATTGCCCCTAGTGACTCGCCTAAAATAATTTCGCCTGTAGGAAAGATGGAGGAATGCACTAATGAAGAACAGAAACTTGGGAAGAATTTTTTTCACCGCACTTTTATGTTTTCTCGCGCTTAGTCTGACAACGGCCGCATATGGCCAAGGCAAAGGTGGCGGTGGGGGACGTGGCTCGGGCGGCGGTGGCGGACATGCTGGTGGTCCACCGCCAGGAGTTGGCGTCGATCGCGGACTAGGTAACGCGTCCGATCGTTCCAACGGAAGATCGGATAGCGGGATGGGAACAGCCTCAGATCGTTCGAATGGACGCTCCGGCGCTGGTTTGGAAAGAGCTCGTCTGGCTGGCGAGAATCGCCGTGAAGCAGAGAGAGAATTGCGTGAGCATCCCGGCGTCGCACACGCGTTTCATGTCAATGCAAACGATTTGAGAAGCGGATATCAGACGGCATTGGCAGCCAACCCCAACCTGAAATTTGGCCAGTACGTTGCGGCTACTCGACTCGCGCAAAATCTCAATGGGAGATTTCCTAACATAACGCGGAGTGCCATTCTCGCCGGTTTTGCGGACGGTCATAGCATTGGTCGCACGTTACAAAACCTGGGTTTGAATTCACATGAGGCTGAAGTTGCAAAGAAGCAGGCTGAACGTGAGCTAAAGCAAGCCAGGCATTAGCCAGCGAGGCTACAGTCTGTAGCGGTTGATGCTGAAGGACAAAAGCCAGCGCCCGTCGAATCGGCGGCCGCTGGCTTCTCATTTCTCAATAACGTCCTGGCGGACGGTAAAGCACTGCAGCAAGAACCCCCCGCAGGATCCACGCGCATCGCACCAAACGGCGCTGGCTGCGAATTTGATTAGTTACTCGCCTGAGAGTTAATCTTCTATGCAACCAAAACTTT
>JBDUDV010000096.1:0-13357 GCA_040002755.1 Acidobacteriota bacterium
GAGTAAGACGATGGGTCGGGAGCTGGCGAGCCCTTGTTCGGGTTAGAAAAATGCCCTGCCGCGTGCTCGCTGCCAGTTCAGGAATTTCAGACTGGCGCATGCTACTCTTTCTTTAGGAAACTCGCAATACCTTTTTGGCAATCTTCGCTCATGCGGGCAATCACGTTCACATCGACTCCGGCCGCCAACGCATCTCCAAACGACATGCCGTCCGTTTGATAGAGTAACGTCTTCGTTAACGCGACCGCCGACTTGCTCATCTTCTCAAACCCGCGCACGTACCTCGTCACCTCAGTTTCGAAGTCGTCCTCCGCGAACACCTGGTTTACAAGTCCAAATTGCCTTGCTTCTTCCACACTAATTTCCGCGCCGCGCGTGATCAATTCAAAGGCGCGCTTCTCGGAAACGTTTCGGCGGAGTATCGCCATCACCATCGCGGGGACGAAACCAATCTTCACTTCAGGGTAACCAAACTGCGCGTTGGTTGCAGCGAGCACCAGATCACACGCGCTCGCCAGTCCACAACCTCCCGCCAACGCTCGGCCGCGTACCGCCGCTACAACAGGGACGTGAATCTGCCGCATCAGCATGAACAATTCCAGCAGCGAACGCGCATCATCCAAATTCTCTGCGACTGAGCCTTCAGCGATCTTTTGCAACGAAGCGAGGTCGGCGCCGGAACAAAAGTCACGGCCTGCGCCGGAAAGGACGACCACGCGCACGGCTGCATCGTCGTTCGCTTTTCGCAACGCATCCTTGAGCCCGGCAACCAGCGCCTCGTTGAGCGCATTTCGCTTCTCCGGCCGGTTGAGCGTAATGCGTGCAACGGCACCATCAACTTGATAAAGAATTGGATTTAAGTCGTTAGACAATTTCTGCCTCAGCGCGCTCAACACTGGTTTCTGATTTCAGAAACTCCAGCAGCGCGGCGTTCACTTCCGCCGGCGCTTCATTCTGCACCCAGTGGCCGCTATCGGGAATGCGCACTTCGCGATAATACGCGTCGATATATTTGTCTAAGCCGCGAACAGTCTCCGGCAGGATTGCAAAATCTTGTTCGCCGAAAATAAATAAAGTGGGAACGCGAACCCGGCGGTTGCCCCGGTTCGCATCGTCTGCTCGCTGTCGTGCAAACAGCCGGTCAAAAACATTAGCACGATAATAATTAACCGCTCCCGTTAGCGCGCCTGGTTGGCGCGCCGCCTCTTTGTAACGCTCGACATCTTCGCCCGTAAAGCTATTTTTCCGTCCTAGTTTTTCTGTGAACGTACGATCGAGGGCCCGGAAGTTTTGCCGGCTGATCAGCCATTCGGGCAAGCCGGGGATTTGAAAAAAGAACATGTACCAACTACGCATCAGTTGTTTCAGCGACATGTTGGCGCGCCAAGCTGCTGCGATGGGAACCTGCAAGACTGCCAACTTCGAAACTCGTTCCGGATGCTTTTGCGCAACGGCCCAAGCAACACCCGCGCCCCAGTCGTGACCCACAATCGCCGCCTGCTTCGCGCCAAAATGATCAATGAGACCAATCACGTCGCCAACCAGTTTATCGATCTTGTAGTCTGCAACGCGAGTTGGCTTGTCGCTCAGGTTGTAGCCGCGCATGTCGGGCGCGACGACGTGGAAACTCCTGCTGAGCGCGTGCAATTGTTTTTTCCACGAATACCAGAACTCCGGAAACCCATGCAGCAGGATTACCAGATCGCCACTGCCGGCTTCAGCGTAATGCAGGCGAATGCCATTAACGTCAGCGAAGCCATGAGTGATCGTTGTCATTCGGTGGACTTCTGGACCGCCTAGGCGACGCCAATGGATAAAGCCTCGTCGGCTGAGACCTCGATTTCCATTCTCAGCAACGCGGTCGAAAATGTTTTTCCCTGCGCGTCGGTCATCAGCGATAGCGTGCCGCCGCCACCGAGGCTTTCGTGCAACAGGAAGTTGAGCGCGCCGAGGTTCGGCAGCTCGTAACGCTCTACTTCGCCTTTGCAGATTCCCTTGAAGTGATCTTTCACGCGCTGCGTTGTCACTTCCCGCACCAGGATCGGATAGATCTCGTCACGCAAGGCAATCAGTCCGACATTCGCGGTGTCGCCTTTATCACCGGAGCGAGCATGAGCAAGTTTTACAAGTTGCAACTTCATAAGAACCTAGATGACAAATGAGAATCTTCAGCTGATATATAGAAACTCTTCGAACCGTCTACACCTCAATCACAGACACAACCGGAGCGATCTCCTTTTTCGGCATCAGCGCCGGCCAGTAAGCAACAATCTCTTCAACCTTCGGACGTCCCCCAGCAAAACCGGTAACCCCCGGCGGGCCTGTCAACACTAACGGCGCAATCTCTTTTGTGAATCGCTCAACCGCAGCTCGATCTTCACCTCGCACGCCGACGCGTAGTTGAACTTCAGGCAAATCTGGTGCAGGCTTGCCGGCGAGCGGGCCATGTGTTGCGCTCGCGCCAACAAACTCCGTAAGAATCTCTTCAAACTTTAGACCGAGTCGATCGAGTCTCGTCCGCAGTATCTTGTCGGCGGCTTGCGCTTTGTCGTAAGCATCAGGCCACGAATACACGAGCGTGCCGACTGCTTTGTAACCGGCTGAATAGCTGATTGAAACTTTGTAAGTGTCGGTCGCCGGCCGACCCTCGATTCCAAACACGCGCACGCGATCACGACCTTCATATTCAAGCTTCACGGTGGTGAAATCGGCGATGCAATCCGGCGTGATGTATGAATGCGGATCGCCCATCTCGTAGACCAGCTGTTCTTTGACGGACGGAATGATTACCCAACCGCCCGTGCGTTCGTGTTTTGTAACGACGAACGTGCCGTCCGGTGATGCTTCAACAATTGGAAAACCAACATCCGCAAGATTGGGAATGCTGCGCCACTCGTATTGACAGTTACCGCCAGAACATTGCGCACCACACTCGATGATGTGGCCGGCAATCGTGCCCGCCGCGATCCTGTTCCAATCATCCGGAGCCCAGCCAAACTCGTGCATCAGCGGCGCCAGCGTTAGCCCAGTGTCGGTTGCGCGTCCAGTGATCACCACCTGCGCGCCGCGATTCAGTGCTTCCAGCATCGGCGCCGCACCCAAATACACGTTGGCGCTTTGAATGCGATCGCGAACGGTCGATAGCGGTTCGCCGGTATCCATGTTTTGCAGTTCAATGCCGCGCGATAGAAAGTCGTCAAGCTGCGGCATGATGTCATCGCCGGTAACGATGCCTATCCGAAGTTTTCCGGCCAGCCCAAGCTCGAGCGCAACGTCCTTCACCGCCGCCGCACAACCTGCGACGTTCACGCCGCCAGCGTTTGCGGTAACACGAATGTTTCGCGCAACGCACGCGGGCAGAATCTGCTTCATTAACGGCACGAAATCCTTCGCATAACCAGCCGACGGATCGCGCGAGCGCTGCTTCTGCATGATCGACATCGTGACTTCCGCGAGGTAGTCGAGCATCAGATAGTCAATCGGTCCGCCCTCAACCTGACGCACCGGCGCCTCGGGAAGGTCTCCCCAGAAACCCTGACCAGCAGCAATACGAACTGACTTTTTCATCTTGTAATCTGCGACTACACTAACGTTGGCGGCAAAACGAACTGGCCAATGTGCGGCCCGCTATAGTTCAAGCTGGTGCGCAGCGCGAGTTCCAAAGCGTCACGCGTGAACTCCGGAATGATCACTGCATCGACAAACCCGCGCGCAGCCGCATACTTCGCGTCCAGCTCCATGTCATAAGTCTCGCGCACCTGATCCATTTGGGCTTCAAGCTTCTCGTCAGCCTTCAGATCGTTGCGTTTCAACTTTTCTAATTGACTACCAAACACAGCCTGCACCGCCGAGTCGCCTTCCATTACTCCCATGCGCCCGGTCGGCCAGGTAAAAATGAAATCTGGATCGAATCCCTGACCCGCCATCGCGTAGTAACCAGCGCCTGACGCGTGGTTCACAGTCAATACGATCTTGGGAACGACTGCCGTTGCCATCGCTTCGACAAAGCGCGCGCCGGCGCGAATAATTCCGGAATGTTCCGCTTCTGGTCCAACCATGAAACCGGAAACATCCTGAATGAACAACAATGGCGTCTGACGACGATTGCAGGTTTCGATGAAGTACGCCACCTTCTCCGCTGACTCGGTATAGATGATGCCGCCAAAGCGAGGCGGGCCGCCGCCGGGCGGGCGAATCATTCCTCTGTTATTTGCAATAACGCCGACCTGGATGCCGCGAACGCGCGCATGTCCGGTGACCATCTCCTTCGCGTAGTCTGCCTGAAACTCATCAAGATGTCCGTTGTCTAACAGACACTCGAGAAGCTGCCGCGCGTTGTATGGCTGCTTGTGATCAGCAGGAATGATGTTATACAACTCGTCGGCGGAGCGCGCTTCAGCACTCGATTTGGTCACCGACTTCGCTGAACTAATAGCCAACTCTGAAACAAACTCACGGATCTTCAGAATGCACTCCGCATCGTCTTTCACGCGATAATGAGCGACGCCCGAAAGTTCGTTATGCGCGCGCGCGCCGCCCAGGGTTTCGTTGTCGATCGTTTGTCCCGTCGCGCCTTTCACGAGGTTCGCGCCGCCCAGTCCCATGAAGGACGTACCCTCGACCATCACAATCACATCCGACAGCGCGGGCAGATACGCGCCGCCGGCGATACATGGTCCCATCACCGCGGAGATTTGCGGAATTTTCAGATACCGACGCATGATCGAGTTGTAATAGAAGATCCGCGAGGCGCCATACTGTCCAGGAAACACGCCACCCTGGTATGGTAAGTTAACGCCCGCCGAATCGACGAGATAGATAATCGGCACGTGGGAGCGCATCGCGATCTCCTGCGCCCGCAGGATTTTCTTGATCGTCTCCGGCCACCACGATCCCGCTTTGACCGTTGCATCGTTTGCGATAACCACGACCTCGCGATCGTCTACGCGCCCGACAACCGTAACTACTCCTGCCCCCGGCGCGCCACCATCATATTGATCGTACGCGACGAGCAATCCGATTTCCTGGGCGTAAGAATCATTGTCGAGCAGCAACTCAATCCGCTCGCGCGCCGTGAGCTTTCCCTGAGCGTGCTGCTTCTCAATCTTGTCGGGTCCACCGCCGAGACGCAGACGTGCTTCGAGTTGCTGCAACTCGGCGGTTAGTTCGCGCAGTCGTGTGTTGGCTTTCTTGGTGACCGGTGGGACGTCAGAAATTTTCATGATTCAGACCGGCCATTTCAGGTGTGCAATTCAACGCAGTTCAAATTAACACAGCTAAAGTCGCGGGTACAATTGCGCCGTGCCGCAGCGGTGCGGCTGTTACGGAACGAAGACCTGCAACCGTCAAAGCGCCTTCAACAGGGTACTTGCTTCGACGCCTTCCGGTACGCCTTCAAGGATCACCACGCGCTGACCGCGGAGTTCGATAACGACTTCACCTTCGCTCGTCTGCCACGAATAAGAGTTTCGAGTTTCAAGTTTCGAGTTTCGGGTTTCAAATTTCGAGTCAGTTGAAGTCAATGGCTTTGCGTCGGGATAACGTAGTTCAGTGCGCTTCACGTAGGCATCGAAGAATTCGCGCGCGTCGTTTTCTGTATCCCAGGCGGCAACCTGAGCGAGAAACACTCGCCCGTTGGCTCCTTCGTACAAAGCATAGCGATCCCCGGCCCAACCCGCGGCTGCCCGCTTCGACTCAGCCGGTGACTTTAGAAATTCATCGAGAATCAGGTAGTAGGTCCATTCGCCGTTGACGTCAGAATCGATACGGTGCCACGAGCCAGTGGGCAGCCGGCGCCTGGTCGAATGCTGATTGCTAATTGCTGATTGCTGACTACTTCGCGAATTCAAAAGATTGGTGACGTCAGGGAGCACGACCTTAACCGGGCGTTCGTAGCTAAAATATTTTTCCGCGTGCAGAATCTGTTCGCTCGAAAGCGGCAAACGTGTAAAGGCGTTCGAGACCATCGTCCAGCCGCCGCGTCGGTAAAGTTGCGTCGTCCACTCCGAACCCTGCAGGTAAGGAAATATGAGCGATTCGCGCATCGCTCGCGGCGCCTGGTCGTATTGCTCCGTTGCTACTCCGGTGGTCAGCGAACGGCTGAAGGCCAGGGCGACGAGCGGGTTCTTGGCCATGTAGATCGTCATCGCCAGCGTAGCATCGCCTTCGATCAGCGCGTGGGCGGCGAGTTCAGCATCTGAATCGCCGTGCGGCCATTTTTCAAAGCGGCGCAAGTTGAAGTGCTGATCCTGAAGCGCGTGAGTCAGTTCATGCGCCATGACGGGCTTTTGTCCTTCCAGATCCAGCCAATCAGCCAGATGGAATTCCTGGACTTTCGGATCGTAGTAGCCGGCCACCTGTTCGGTCAGGAGCTTGATAATAAACGACCGATATTCAAAGTCGGCCGGCGCCAGACCAAACTTCCGCAAGGAAACCTCGGTGGCATGCATCTCCGCCGGCGTCATCTGATCATTGAGGTTCTTTACCAGCATGCGTTCAATCTCCGAACGAGATTGCGCGCCGCTTTTCACCGGTCTCAGGATGGCAAGTTCTCTGATTTCGCTGGTTTCCTTTAGTACTTCGCTGGTCGCCGCGACGATTGCCGCATTGCGCGTGTTGCTCTTGGCCACGCTGGCTTGTTGCGCAGCCGAGACGTGCACGGCGTGCCTTGCCAGCAATCCGCCGCCGGCCAACGCCATCACGAAAAGGAGGGTCAGGAATCGATTAATTCGCTTTGACATCATCGGGCTTTCGCTCTTATAGTCCGCTAAACGTATTTAACTAATCACAGCTTCGGGCTGAACACGTGACTCTTTGGTAGAGTTTGAAGGCATGACGCTCATATGACAAGTCCGGCTCCAGACATCGCCTTGGGGGAATGGCACGAAACCCTCCTGCGCGTGCGCTACGCAGAAACCGACAAGATGGGGATTGTGTACTACGCAAACTACCTCGTCTGGTTTGAGTTGGGCCGGACGGAATTTTGCCGCGCCCGCGGCTTTTCGTATCGGGACATGGAAGAGAATGAAGACGCGTTCCTGGTCGTCGCCGAAGCCTATTCCCGTTACAAAGCACCGGCTTACTATGACGACGAACTGCTGGTTCGCACTCACATCACCGAGATGCGCAAGCGTTCGCTGAGATTTGGTTACGAGATTGTGCGCGCTGCTGACGGCCACATAATTGCCGAGGGCGAGACTGGACATGTGGTGACCGATGCCACCGGTCGCGTGCGATCGTTTCCCGAAGGTTACGCGCAGCGTTTGCTCGCGCCGCCAATTATCCAGTCTCACGCGTCGGGTGCGATTGTTCCAGCCGAAGAGGGGCCAGCATAGAAGAGTGTCCCGCGGTCAGTGTCCAGCTCTGTTCAAATCCCGTCGAACGTCTGAGGGGCAGGGTAGAGGCACTACGGACGGCTGATGAACGGATTAGTGTCTTCACTCGCACGGTGAGGTTTCCGCTGACCACTGGCCCGCTTACTGCTCATGCCCAAGGTTCAAACGAATGATGCTTCTCGCTTTCCCAGTCTCCTCATCAACATCCAAGACTGCCGCACAAATACGCGCCTGCTGAGTTGAGTGTTCTGCTCTTTTCGCGATTGCTGAGGTAAAACGCGCGATCACGTCCTCCTTGTTCATCCCAATCACGCCCGAGTAACTTCCAGTCATTCCCAAATCCGTCAGGTATGCGGTTCCCTGTGGCAGCAACCTCTCGTCCGCGGTTTGGACATGAGTGTGGGTGCCAACTACCGCCGAGACGCGGCCATCGAGATACCAGCCCATCGCCACCTTTTCAGAGGTTGCTTCCGCGTGAACATCAACCAGGCGTACTTTTGTTTCGTCAGGCAGTGATTTGAGCAACTGATCGGCGGCGCGAAAAGGATCGTCTGACGGTGGCATGAAAACGCGTCCCATCAAATTGATAACCGCCACCGGCGTCTGATTTATCACGCCGGTCCACATCCCGCTCCCCGGCGTATTCGGCGGATAGTTTGCCGGCCTGATCAGTCGCGGTTGTTTGGCGATGTAAGGAATGGCTTCTTTTTTATCGAAAATGTGATTTCCGGAAGTCATTACGTCGATGCCGGAATTAAAAAGCTGGTCGCATAACGAGGGAGTGACGGAAAATCCACCCGCCAAATTTTCAGCATTCATGATCGCGAGATCGATTTCGTATTGTTCGCGCAAGTCCTGGATGCGCTCCAGCACAGCGATTCGGCCGGGCTTCGCCACCACGTCACCAATCATTAGAATTTTCATAAAGTAGTGAATAGAGAAAAGCCGTAAATGGAACTCGTCAATCGTAGTATCTACTAACCACTATTTACGATTCACGATTTACTATTTACGGCTCTAAGCGATTACAATTTACAGCTTTTACAGGAGGAGGGAAATCCGCAGTGGTCGTTCCGAAGCCGTAATTGAACCTGCTTTTACAGGTGGGTGACCTTTAAGAGCCGCAGCCTCTGGCAATTCTTAACGCTGAAGAAGTGCACTGGCAAGCGGCATCGGTCTCCCATTTTAACGGCGTTGGCTCAATCATCGTACACTCGGTGACGGGCCCCGCAGATTAATTCCCTCCGCCGCGGGGGATACTAGCATAAGATAAGTGGGAAAAGTAAATTAGACGTTATTTACCGAAGTTTGGGTCCTCGGTTCCTGGCGGTTACCCGTTTTTCGACTGAAAAGCTCAGCTAAAAGCGATGGAGCCCGGACCGCCTTTTTCCTGCTCGATATTGCTGCGGACTTTTAGCAAGCGGTCGAGCATCTCGGCGCACTCAGTGCTACGGGTTGCCAGCTGCGCATCCGCCTGCTCGTGGGTTTGCTTCAGGCGATGGAGTTCGTCGGCGATGTGAAGCGCCGCCAGTATCGCTACTTTGAGAGAATCAACAGTCAGGGTGCCTGACGAGATTTCACGCATGCGGCTGTCAACAAAATCAGCGAGTTTCGTAAGGTATTCGGAGTCGCCGTCGGAGCGGATGTTGTAGGTTTGGTTGTAAATCTCAACCCGGATAGTGGGAGCGGCTGTCGTTGTAGTTTCCATACTTCGCTTGTCCAGGACGGGGGTAGTTGCAGTCGTCATCTAAGCTCCTCGGCCATCTCGGGATCCAGCGCTGCTACCGCATCGAGCATTGCCTCAACTTTTGTGCGAATGATGTCGCGTTCCGCGAGTAATGCCTCCACTTGCTTTTCGAGTCGCTGTTGCTCGACTGGTACGCTGCCACCGCGATTGCGTCGCATCAGCGAGAGTTCCTTCTCCAAACTCTCTTTTTCCTGGCGCAACGACTTGGTGAGTTCGATCGTGCGATAGATCTTATCTTCCAAATGCGAGAATTTTTCCAGTCCGGATAGGGCGGCCATCGGCACTTTCTTTCTCCATTAGCTAATCGAATTCAATCCGAGTCGGATTATGCGACTTCGCGCGTGCAAGCGCAAGACTCTTGGCGCAGTTGCAAGCGATTTATTTTTTCAGTGCAACTTTGCGCTGAATTCGGACAAGAGCAAATCTATCAAGCCGCGGTGTCGCTCTTCAACTTCTTCGTCGCGCAACGTTCCTCCGTCGGACCGATACTCTATTCGCAGGGTGATCGATCGCCGGTCCTCAGGAATGTTCTTTCCTTCGTAAACGCCGACTAACATCACACCCGCATAGTTGGCAATTGCTTTTGAGTCGACAAATCGAACCAGGTCCACGAAGTTGACCGCGCGACTAACCAGCAACGTCACGTCGCGCACCACCGAAGGATAGCGCGGTAGCGGCGCGTATTGGGTTGACCGGGATTGGGAGTCGAGCAAAACAGTCAGATCGATTTCGGCCACGTAAACCGGCTGACGGAATTTGTATGACGTCGCGATCGACTCTGCTAACCTGCCGATGCTGCCAACGGCGCTCCCATCTGCAAGCATGACTCTGCCCGCCTGCCCCTCGCGCAGGTGTTTGACAGCAGCCTTTGAGAAACAGAGAGACCAGAGCTTCATCGCATCGGTTGCAGATTCAAGTGAACCCTTGAGCTCGTAAAAATCAATCTCGTGCGTCGCCTGTGCGCGCCCCTCTTCTATCGCCCCGCCGGTCGCTATCAGCGCCAGAGATTCCCGCTCGTGGGGAAGCTGCCCGGCATCAAACCCAGCAAAAACCCGCCCAATTTCGAACAAACGTAGATCTCGGTTGCCGTGATTCAGATTGTGTCGAACGGCTTCGAGTAGACCCGGAAGCAGCGTGGGACGCATCCGCGTGGCATCCTCAAGGATCGGATTGGCGAGCGAGACGAGTAAAGTTTCCGCTGTCTGAGTCGTTTGAGTTTTCAATGCCGGAAGCAGTTCAAATTGCCCATCGTGCGCCGCGTCTATGAAGCTGAAGCTGATGGCTTCGTCGAATCCCAGGCTGGTGAATGCCCGGCGCAGGTCACGACGTTTCCTCTCCGCAGGCTGATACTCGCCGGCGAAGTTTGACGACGGCAGTTCAGATCCAATCTTGTCGTAACCGGTGTGTCGCGCTACTTCCTCGATCAAGTCTTCCTCGAGGCTGACATCGATACGCCAACTGGGAACGACAAAAGTCAGGGCGTCATTTTTGTCCGGGCCCGTTTGCATGAAACCCAGCGCAGAGAGAATGCGCGTCATCTCGGCCAACTCAACCCGCAGTGAGGTGAGCCGCTCGACCCGCGCCGGACGAAACGCTATTGAGCGTGCCGCCAGTGGGTTCTGATATACATCGATGGCGTCCGTGGTCGCTATTCCGCCGGCGATTTCGCAAATCAGTTCGACGCATCTTGATTGTGCCTGCAATACATTTTCGCAGTCTGCGCCGCGTTCAAAACGGCGTGACGCCTCCGTATCCATTCCGAGTTGTCGTGCGGTTCGGCGGACGGAGTCAGGATTGAAGTACGCGCTTTCAATCAACACATCGGTTGTCGTCGCGGAGATTTCTGAGTCCAGCCCGCCCATGATTCCGGCAAGCGCGACTGGTTGCACTGCGTCGGCTATCACCAGCATCTGCGGATCGAGCTCACGCTCGACGCCATCGAGCGTGGTAAGTTTCTCACCAGCTTTGGCACGCCTAACAACGATCCGCTGCTCAGTCAGCTTAGCCAAATCGAAGGCGTGCAGCGGTTGACCGAATTCGTGCAGCACATAGTTTGTGATGTCGGCAACGTTGTTGATCGGCCGCTGACCGATTTCGCCGAGTCGCTTCTGGAGCCACGCCGGTGACGGACCTATCTTTACGCCGCGCACAATTCGCGCCGCGTAACGCGGACACAGATCGGTATCCTGTATTTCGACCCTGGTATAGTCTGAGGCATGACCTTCGGTTCTTGGAACTTTCGACTTTGGACTTTGGACTTTGGACTTTTCTATTACCGAGACTTCCCGCGCGATCCCGATGTGCGACAAACAATCAGGCCGGTTTGAGGGCACTTCGACGTCAATCACGGAGTCGCCCTCGATCTCCTCAACCGCATCAATCGCGAGGCCAACCATAGTCAACCGCTCCCGCAATTCAAGGGAAGTCAACTTTGTGTCGGTCAGCTCGCGTAGCCAGTTATGACTAATCAACATAAGAAAGGCTGTGAAAAGTAAAAAGTGAAGAGTGAAAAAACTAAAACGCTTTTGTTTTACTATTCACTTTTCACCATTCACCTTATTAATCAAACTGTTCCAAGAACCTAATGTCGTTTTCGAAAAGCAGACGAATATCGTCGAGGCCGTACATCAAAGCAACCATGCGATCGATTCCCAGACCGAAGGCGAAGCCGGAAAACTCTTCCGGGTCAACGCCGGCGCCGCGCAGCACATTGGGATGAACCATACCCGAGCCGCCGAGCTCTATCCAGCCGGAGTTTTTGCAGATGCGACAGCCCTTGCCGCTGCACTTGAAGCAACTGAAGTCAAACTCCGCGCTCGGTTCCGTAAAGGGAAAATATGACGGACGGAAACGCGTGACTGTTTGCTCGCCAAACATTCGTCGCAGAAACTCAGCGACAGTGCCCTTCAAGTGCGCCATGGTAACGCCGTGATCTACGCACAAGCCTTCAACTTGAAAAAACATCGGATTGTGCGTCGGGTCAGGCGTGTCGCGACGGAACACACGTCCGGGAGCTATCATTCGCAAGGGCGCCCCGCGGCGTTGCATCGCATGAATCTGCACGGTCGAGGTCTGTGAACGCAACGCATATCCGTCTGTTGTGTAAAAGGTATCCTGAGCAGCGCGCGCCGGATGGCCCTCGGGAATATTCAGAGCGTCGAAGTTGTAGAAGTCGGTCTCAATCTCGCGGCCGTCTTCAATCGCGTAACCCAACGAGACAAAGATGTCTTCTATGCGTTCACGCACGACTGTGATCGGATGGAGATGGCCGCGCCGCGGGCGCCTGCCGGGAAGCGTGACGTCGATCGCTTCGCGTGCGCTCTGAGCGGATTCGACCTGCTTACTAAAGAACCTCTCAAACGCCTCAACGGTATAATCGATTGTCTTTTCTAGGTTCTGGACCCCTTTCGCAAAATCAGGACGTTCGGTGCGGTCCAACTTTCCAATTAGGCTTTTCAGTCGAACAACTTCACTCTTCTTGCCGGTCAGTTGCACTCGCGCTTGCTCGATTGAACGGTGAAGCGCTTGCAGTGTTGGGGCATCCTCATTAGATACCAGTTCAATCGCATCTAATCTTTCATATACGAAGTTGTCGAGGACTATGCCTGTCTGAACCCAATATTGCAGCAATTCTTTCCTAAGATACGTCGGTAAGAATCCAACAAAGCTGTCGAGCCATTGCCTGAAAACTGCAACGGCTTGTTCAAGCTGCTCTTGGGGTGCTGATGAAGTCACCGGTAACTTTAACCTTTGTCTTGCGGTGTTTTGAGCGAAAGCCACGCTAGTGGCTAAATGTTTATAGAACCAAGAATTGTTATGAAACTCTTAGCCGCGTAAGGGCGAAATGATCGTGTCGCCCCAAGGGGGCTGAAGAAATCGAGGTAGGTCTCGTAGCTATAAACATTTCGTCCCTCCGGGACTGCCGACCGCGTCTGCCTCTAGGCGGCCGCTTTTTCCTTTTGGTTCTCGAGTGCATTCTTTGCCTGCAGAGCCACTGCGGCAAAAGCTTCGGGCTGATTAACTGCCAGGTCCGCAAGCACTTTTCTGTCGAGATCTACCCCGGCAACTTTCAACCCATGCATCAGCTGGGAGTAGTTGGTGCCATTCAAGCGAGCGGCGGCGCCGATACGCACAATCCAGAGACTACGAAAATCGCGCTTCTTGAGCTTTCGTCCGGTGTAGGCAAAGTTCAGTCCGCGCTCCACCGATTCTTTTGCCGAGCGATAAAGCTTCGACTTGGTGCCGCGGTAGCCCTTCGCCAGTTTCAATATCTTCT
>JBDUDV010000097.1:0-13125 GCA_040002755.1 Acidobacteriota bacterium
GCAAAAACAAAAACGGTCGATAAGATGGTGTTAGTGGCAAGCAGCTCGGTTACTGGTTCGCAAGTCGATGACGCAACTTGAAGCGCCAGCCGGCGTGTCCCAACCAGCCCTCCGGAGCCAAACATGACTTTGGCGGCATCTACGCTTGACTCCGACTTTCATCCCCGATTTGTTCGCCGCCGTGCGAGACAGACAAGTTACGTCTATCGAGTTGCCGTCCTCGTGGCCTCCTTTTGCAATGCCATGAATGTCCACGTTGCAGATAGCAAGTCAATGACGCCAAATAGCAGTAAAGGTTTTGGCGCACCAGCCAATAACACGAATGCGACAAGGTAAATGATGACGGCCGCGCGTGCCCACACTGTCCAACGAATAAACGCTGTGACGCCGTGTCGCGCCGCTTGAATATAGTAATAGGAGAAAGCAATCACGAACATTCCGTTGACGCGGATCCAAATCTCGTTTGTGCGTGGCGCACCAAAGATTCGCAAGAGCAAGTTTGGAAAAAAAAGTAAGAGCACACCTAGTGCGACGAGGTAGATTCCAAAAACGAAGAGACTTCTGGCAGCTCCGGTCATAGCTTATGCACTCCGATATTACGATGATCCAAGGCGTCGAACTATATATTATCTAGCTCGTGCTTGATACTAACACCTAACCGGTATTATCCTCCGCTTGCTTGATATTACCGCTAAGGTAACATTATTTCGCAAGCTCACCCTTTCACCGCTTCAATCAGCATCACCGCTTCAACAGGACGAATTGTGCCTACGCCTCTTCTCTTAGATCAAGTTAGAACTTCGGCTCGTCTGCGACACCTGAGTCTTAGAACCGAAAAGGTCTACGTGCAACAGATTAAGCGTTTCATACTCTTTCACGGCAAGAAGCATCCGCGAGAGTAGAACGCTAACCAGATTCGCGATTATCTCTCTCACCTGGCGGTGGAAACGAAGGTTTCCGCGTCTACCCGGAATGTGGCGCTCGCTGCGCTGCTCTTTCTGTATCGGGATTTCCTTCAACAAAAACTGGATCGCATCGAGGATGTGGAACGACGCACTCCAAGGAGTTGAACTGTCTACTGTTTACTCTTCACTCTTCACTGTTTAATATTCACCGTTCTATGCCGGACATGCTCGTACAACTGCTGAAGCTCCCGCCGCTCGAACCAGTGCTCGCGGAACTGGCGCGCGCGAAGATCGTAGTTCGGCGCGCGCAGCCTTTTGAGCTAACTCCCGTGCGTGCATTTATCGAACGAGAGTTCGGCCTCGCGTGGGCGGATGAAGTCTCAGTAGGCTTTGCGAACAAACCCATTACCGTCTTTGTTGCCACGCTGGAAAAAGAAATCATCGGCGTCGCGGGTTATGAGTGCACGCGTCGTGGCTTCTTTGGGCCGGCGGGCGTGCTCGAAACGATGCGGGACCGCGGCGTGGGCAAGGCGCTGCTGCTCGGTTGTCTCTGGGGATTGCGCGAGCTGGGTTACGTTTACGGAATCATTGGCAGCGTTGGGCCGGTTGAGTTTTACGAGAAGACGGTGGGGGCAGTGATTATTCCTGATAGTGATCCGGGGATTTATGTTGACCCGTTGAAATGATCGTCCACGAGTTCGTTCTGCTCTCAATCACACCGCCGCTTTAGCGCGGTGTATCTAGCGCGTGAAAGGCTCGAAACCGTTTAAACGGTTTCCGTTTCGTCATGACCCTTAATCACCGGGCTGAAGCCGCGGTGTTACCAGAAATATCGACGCTCTAACGCGAATAGCAACCATTCATGAAGACCACGCGCGATCTACCGCTCGCACCAATCACGTCCGCGAAAGCGCCGTTACCGCCCGGCCCTAAAGGCAATCTTATTCTGGGCGTGATGCCGGAGTTTAATCGCGACATGCTGGGTTTCATCGAACGCATGCGCAACCACGGCGACGTAGTGCGCATGCGCTTCTTCTACCTTACCGCCCACTTTCTTTATAACCCCGACCACATTGAGTGCGTGCTCGCAACCAACGCGCGGAACTTCATCAAGTCACGTTCACTGCGTACGCCGTTCTTCCGCCGACTGGTTGGCAATGGACTATTGACGAGTGAAGGAGAGGAGTGGAAACGCCAAAGACGTCTGGCCCAACCCGCGTTTCACCGGCAACGCATCAGCGCTTATGGCGAGGTGATGGTTGAGTATGCTCAGCGCATGATCGCGGGCTGGAAACCAGGCGAGGGGCGCGACATTCATCGAGACATGATGCGTCTGACTTTGGAGATTGTGGTGAAGACGCTTTTTGACGCCGACATCTCGGGCGACGCCGACAAGGTTGGGCGCGTGCTTTCGCAGATGGTGAAGCCATTTGCTTCGCAGGCCACCTTGAAATGGATTCTCGATAATCGCCTGCCGACGCCGACGCATCGCCGTTTCAACGCTGCCGCACGCGAGATCGACAACATTATCTATCGCCTGATCGCAGAACGCCGTGCGAGCGGTTCTGACAAGGGTGACCTGCTTTCGATGCTGCTGGCCGCGCGCGATGAAGACGGCAGCCAGATGACGGCCCACCAACTGCGCGACGAAGTGATGACGCTGTTTCTCGCCGGTCATGAGACAACGGCGTTAACGCTTTCGTGGACGTGGTATCTGCTCGCGCAGAACCCCGAAGTGGAAAAGAACTTTCACGCCGAGCTCGATGAAGTGCTTGGTGATCGGCTGCCAACCATGGCCGACCTGCCGCGTTTGCAGTACACGGAGAAGATTGCAAAGGAGTCGATGCGGCTTTACCCGCCGGCGTTTGGCGTTGGGCGTGAAGCAGTCGAGGACTTCGAGCTGGGCGGCTATCACATCCCGGCGGGCTCCCAATTGTTTATGTTTCAATGGGCGATGCAACGCGACGCGCGCTACTTTGTCGAGCCCGAGCGTTTCTATCCGGAGCGTTGGACCGCAGAGTTTACGAATGCACTGCCGAAGTATGCCTACTTCCCTTTTGGCGGCGGCCCGCGCGCCTGCATCGGGAACTATTTTGCGATGATGGAAGTGGTGCTGCTGCTCGCAACCATTGGTCGACGGTTTCGTTTCTCGCCCCTGCGGGAACACCCGGTGGGCCTGATGCCGGGAATGTCGCTAAGGCCAACGAATGGGATTAAGGTGGTTGTCGAGAAGCGGTAAGTCTGCGTGTCTTGCCAACATTCTCGCACCCGGCTAAAGCCGTGTGTGAAATGAGAGGGAATGAGTCACAGAGCAAGCGATGAACATTAACTCCACGGCACTTTCAACATCAGACTCGAGACGCAAGCGACTTGTGCAGATCTGCGAATCATTTCCTGAAGTAAACGTTGAACCTGGCGGTGCCGGACACTTCTCGTTTCGCATCCGCAAGCGAATCTTCGCTTACTATCTTTTTGATCATCACGGCGACGGCATGATCGCATTCACCTGCAAATCGAGTCTGAGCGAACAACGCCGACTCGTAAGGCAGGAACCTGATAGTTTTTTTGTGCCGGCTTACGTGGGGCCAAGAGGGTGGATCGCGATTCGCCTGGACCTCGACGAAGTGGATTGGGAAACCGTGACGGAACTCGCGCGACGTGCCTACCAGCAAGTTGCACCCCGACAACTTGCTGTGCTTGTGGAATAAAGACGCTACTCAAGTGCGCGCACGATGCGTGCCCACTCTTCGATGGTCAACGTCTCCGCCCGCCGCTGCAAATCAACTTCCGCCTGACAAAGCACAATGCTGGCGCCACCGTGACTCTTGACGCTTTCCTGTAACGGCGTCGGCGCGTTTCGCAGGTTGTTAAGAATCGTCTTGCGCCGTTGCGCGAATCCTGCGCTGACAACCTGCCACAATAGTTTTTCGTCGCTCACAACGGCCGCGAGTTGTGGCCGCAGTCTCAGTCGGATCACGCTACTCCAAATTTTTGGCGCGGGACGAAAAGAACTGGGGGCGACGTCAAACAGCTTCTCCGTCTCGCAGTAAGCCTGGACAAACACGGAGAGGTAGCCGCGCTCGCCGGTGCCCGGCAAGGCGGTAACGCGTTCCACTACTTCCTTCTGCAGCATCAACACCATCTCGGTCAGACAATGACGCTGCTCGATTAGTCGCTGCAAAATCGCGGTAGCTACGTTGTAAGGAAGATTGGCCACGAGCCGGGCCTGCCTCGCCGGAAGAATAGCCCGGCAGAAATCCGTGGCCAGGGCGTCGCTCTGGACCAGTTTGAAATTTTTATGCGACTTGAATTTGTCGTTGAGCAGCGGAATCAAGTTTTGATCAAACTCAATCGCTACCAATTTGCCGGCAACTTCCAACAGAGGTGCGGTGAGCGCGCCCCTGCCCGGACCGATCTCGACGATAGTCTCTTCTGTGGTCGGCTCAAGCGCTTCGACTATGCGCTGGATTGTTCTTTGATCAGTGAGAAAATTTTGACCGAGGCGTTTGGATGGATGATGGGCACCGATTGAGGTCAGAAGTCCGGCTTCGTCAAGCTGTTTTTTCATCGCTCATCCCTCCGCCCTCATCCTTTCCGGCGCGGGTATCCGGTGAACTCAACGTCCTGACCTCGCTGCGTCACTTCCACGTCCTGCAGCTCGATACCTTCAGCCAGTTTCTCAACGCCGTGGCCGCCAACAGCCGTCGGGGCGTCGCTGCCGCCAATAATCTTCGGCGCGATGAAGAACGAAACCTTGTCAACCAAACCCGCGTCAAGAAACTTGCCGGCGATGTTCGCTCCGCCTTCGACGAGTACACTCTGGATCTCGCGTCGGCCAAGTTCGTCGAGCACCAATCCGAGGTCGCGTCCGCTCGCTGCATCCCGAACAATGTCAACTCCCGGTCGTGGTGAATCTTGGGACGAAGCCTCGCCGGCGAAAATAAGCACCGGAGATTCAGCAACAGTCTTAACAAGCTGCGACTCCACGGAGAGTTCAAGTCTCTCATCCAACACCACGCGGACCAGTGGCTTTCTTCGTTTCTTTTCCGAGCGATCAGTCAACAAGGGATCGTCGAACCGGGCGGTGCCGACTCCAATGAGTATCGCGTCATATTCGTGCCGGAGTTTATGAACCTGGGCCCTCGACTTGTTGCCGGTAATCCAGCGCGAGTGGCCAGTCCGCGTGGCAATTCTCCCGTCAAGCGAAGACGCGAGTTTCAAATGGACAAAGGGACGACCGGTGCGCATGAAATGCAGATATTTTTCGTTGAGCCGCTCGGCTTCTTTGCTCAACAAGCCAACCGAGACTTCCGCGTTCGCAGTTCTTAAGTGAGCAAAACCTTTTCCAGAGACTTTCGGGTTTGGGTCTTCGATCGGCGCAACTACGCGGGCAATGCCCGCTTTGATCAAAGCGTCGGTGCAGGGCGGTGTGCGGCCGTGATGCGCATGTGGTTCCAGCGAAACGTAGGCAGTCGCACCTTGCGCGCGAGCTCCGGCCTGCTCCAGCGCATAAGTCTCCGCATGCTTCAGGTTTTCGTAAACGTAGAATCCTTCGCCGACAATCTCGCCGTCAGGGCTCGCAATGACGCAGCCGACCAGCGGGCCCGGGCTCACTAAGCCAGAGCCTTGCTGGGCCAATTCCAGTGCCCGACCCATCAGACGCCTGTCCGTTTCATTCCACTGACTGGCGACGCCTTTTGCGGTTTGCTCTTGAGTTGTCATCGGTTGGGACCTACTCGAACAGTCCGTTCACGTAAAGCTCGGGATCAAATACAACAAGGTCATCAACCTTCTCGCCGATGCCGGCATAACGAATTGGCAGGCCGAGTTCGTTGGCAATCGCGACAGCGATTCCGCCTTTCGCTGTGCCGTCAAGTTTCGTCAGTACGATCCCGGTAACGCCGGCAATCTTGAGAAACTGTCGCGCTTGCTCCAGACCGTTCTGGCCAGTAACAGCATCCAAGACGAGCAGCGTCTCGTGCGGGGCGCCTGCCACTTCTCTGCCGGCGACGCGTTTCATCTTCTCGAGCTCAGCCATCAAGTTTGATTTATTGTGCAGCCGGCCCGCAGTGTCTACGATCAGCACGTCAGAACCGCGCGCCTTCGCCGCTTTCAAAGCGTCGAACAGCACTGCGGCCGGATCGGTTCCCTGCTTCTGTTGAATCAATGGAACTCCAGTCCGCTGGCACCAGATTGCGAGCTGATCGGAAGCCGCTGCGCGAAAAGTGTCGGCGGCGCAAATCAAAACATCATTTCCCTCCGCCTTGATGCGCTGCGCCAACTTGCCAATGGTGGTGGTCTTCCCTACGCCGTTTACGCCGACGACCATCATCACGTACGGCGCGACGTTTTCGGGAACACTCGTCTCAGAAGCAACTCCCTGACTCTCTGACTGCCGCAGGATGTTCAGCAGTTCGTTTTTGATCGCGGATTTGAGAGCTTCAAGATCATTAATCTGTTTGCGCGCGACACCGCGTCGCACTGTCTCCAGGATATGCTGCGTAGTGGGTACGCCGATGTCCGCTGCGATCAAAGCCTCTTCCAGTTCGTCCAGCAGGTTTTCATCGATCTGTTTGAGACCCTGGAAGACTGTATCGAGTCTCTCCGAAAGCGACTCGCGCGTCGCTGAGACAGCCCGGCGAAATCGTGCGGAGAACTCCTGTTCGAGCGCGGCTTCCTGCGCTTGCAGTTCCTCAATCGACAGATTCAGCCCGAGTACTGAAGTCTGGAAGGAAGAACGGGAAGGTGCGGCGGTGACAGGTTTCGGACCTGGAACCTCACTGCGACTAGCCTCTGGTTCACGTGATTGAACTTCGCCGGATCTGGCAGCTATTGCAGGTTTCGCTATGGGTATTGCAGCCGGGACCGGTGTGGGCCCGGCGCCTGTTGGCACCGGGTCGAGCGCCACGGTAGATGGAGCCTTTGGTAATTCGTTAGAAGCGGGCTGAGACTCTTCGCGGCGGTTGCCGGCTACCGCCTCTGCCTCAGTTGTGCCAGATTTTGCGGGCAGCGGCTCGTTTAGCTTGAGCGAAACAAACTGATCGCCGCTCTTACGTTTCCAGAAAAGCCCCATAAGATTTGATTCACCCGATATTAGCGCTGAAACGGAAATGTTGATTATATGCGCAACAGCCGCGTCCTAACAAAAAGGGCGCGGCTGCAGGGCTTTAAGTTTGAAATAACCTATGAAACTAAAAGCGACGCCAGTTCGCCTGGTGCTTCGCCGGAAGTTGACGGCGATTTCCCAGCGGGCGCGGTGCGACTTTTAAGCTTAACTGAACCCGGCCGGATTTGACCGTCTTCGCAAGCGGCGACAAATGCTGCCACTACAGTTGCGTCATAGCGAGTGCCAACAAAACTCTGGATCCGTTCCACGGCATCTTCAAACTTCATAGCCTGCTGATACGGACGGTCGGTTGTCATTGCGTCGAACGTGTCAGCCACTGCAACTATTTTTCCCATGATGGGAATTTCGTCGCCCTTCAAGCCTTGCGGATAACCCTGCCCATTGACCATCTCGTGGTGCATGTACATACCGGGCAGGAATTCCTTCATAGCCCGAATCTGCGACATGATCTTGTAGCCCCTCTGAGGATGCGTCTTCATAATGTCGTACTCTTCATCCGTCAAGGCGGCGGGCTTCTTCAAAATGTTATCGTCGATCGCAATCTTGCCGATGTCGTGCAGCAACGCGCTGATTCGGATCTTTTCACATTCATCGTCGGGAATTTCCAGGCGCTGCGCTATCGCCAACGAAATTCTCGATACTCGTTCGGAATGACCGCGTGTATAGGGATCCTTTCCGTCTATGGCGGCTGCCAGGCCTTTGACTGTACCCAGAAACAGCTCGCGGTTCTCGGCAGCAGACTGCTGCAGATCCTTGATGTAGTTCTCAACTTGATCCGTCATGAGGTTGAACGAATTACCCAGATCGCCAAGCTCGGTGCGACTGGTCACATTTATGCGTTGCGAAAAATCTCCTGCAGCAATGCGCTGCGCGCCCACGGCGAGTTCCTGCACCGGCTGCGTTAACTTCTTCGCAAAGAAGAAACCGATGAAAAGAGTCAACAGCGCGGCGACCATACTGATCCAAATGGTCTGCCGTCGCATGTCGCTGACCGAAGCCAGCGCGGCTGATTCATCCTGAATCGCAATCACTCCGAGGCGCGAATTCTTGTCCAGCTCTGCACTCGCATAGGAACCGAGCATTCCGACAGTGCGACCGTCACGTACAAGCGTAAAGGGTTCAAGTGCAGACTGTACCTGCTTCCCGGATTCCTGCCAGTCGCGCACGACCTTGAGATCAGTCATCGGCTTCTCAGAAAATGCGACACTCGCTTCCGGATGCGCAACCGCGCGCCCGTTTTGATCAACTACGAAAACTACCGGGAGTCCGGCGTCCAACAACTCATGCTCACTCTGGGAAGTTGATTGATGCACTGCTTTGAAGACTTCCTGAAACGACACAACCGCGACGACCGCGGCCACGACCTCGCGGCCACTTTCGCCACCCATAACGGGCGAGGCTACTGTCATTGCCATTTCCTGTCCCGAACGAATAATCTGCGGCCGGCTTACAACCATGCCACGCCCGTTCATCTTCGCCAGCACCTCACTAACGCGCTGGTCAACTTCGGCTTTCTGAATGTAGTCCGGCTGAAAAGCTCGGTGCAGCTCTCCCCTAACCGGCCAGATCGCGAGGGCGATTAGATTTGGATCTTCCTCGAGCGTTTTCTGCAGACGTAGATCGTAACCAGCGTCGTTCAGAGCATTGATACCGCCGGCGATCTCGAAGGCGCGCGCCAGGCCGGTAACAACGTCTCGATAGCGCTGGCCGTAGAGTTCAATTTGCCGGGCTTTGTCCTGCACTAGTTGCGCCTGATAGCGTCCCTCAACCGCGCGCAGTTCTTCAGCGCTTCGTCCCGAAAGCACAGTTCCAGCGAATGCAAGTGGCAATAGGCCGACTACCAGCAAGACGGCGAGGACGATGTATAGCAGGCGAATTCGCCCAATCTTTTCCAGCATTTGTCTATGAAGGGTTGTGGATCTGTCTGAGAGTGGATTTCCTCGTAAGGCTCCACGAGGAACTGGCCGGAATGGCCGGTACTCATTATGTCGAGTAAACTTAGGTGTGTCAACGCGTATTGTTAAACCGGGTTGGCCGCCGCAGCGCCGCCCGCGAAACGTCAAGGAACATGCTGGGTAGCAGACTCATCATGGAGGCCCTGCTTTTTGTAGACTTAGCCGGCAGGAATAGCGTCTAAAGTGATGGCGCCACGCCTTACAGGCGAGCGAGGGACATCGGCAGCGCGGCGTCCGTACTCTGGCAAATTACAAGGATGGGAACGGCTACGAGCGACGAGCAGATCGTAAAGCGAGCCTTGACCGGCGACGCGGAAGCCTTCGGCGAGATTGTCCAACGCTGGGAGCGACGTATCTTCGTGCTCTCATTTGGCATGCTCGGGCGGGAAGAAGACGCTCGCGACGCTACACAGGAAACATTTCTGGCGGCCTTCCGGAACCTGCGCGCTTTCCGGGGTGAGTCGAAAGTTTCTTCATGGCTGCATCGAATAGCCGTAAATCAATGCATCACTCGGCAGCGCCGCGCGAAGGTAAGGAGTGAAAACGCGCTCGAGACGGAAGAGGAGAAGGACGCTTCGAGTTTTGCGGCGCCGCTGAGTTATTCGCCGGCACGTGTAACTGAAGGCCGCGAGACGACAGCAGCGGTAAGACTGGCAGTTAACGGTCTGCCGCCGGAATTGAGACAGGTTGTGGTGATGAAGGAGTTCGAGGAGCTTACCTTTAAGGAAATTGCGGAGGCGCTGGATTTACCCCTGAGCACGGTTAAGAGCCGGCTGTATACCGCTTTGAAGCAGCTGGAAATGCGGCTGCAGAAGTTCAGTCAACATTGACGTAAGGAATGCGGGAGTAAGTGAGATGAAAGAAATTAACGCCAGAGATTGCGGACGAGAAAGCGATCTAATCGGCTTTCTCTACGGTGAGTTGGGTGAGGGCGACACGCTTGGGTTTCAGCGCCACTTGCGCGAGTGCAGCGCGTGCAGCACCGAACTCGCAGGTTTCGCGAACGTGCGTGAATCGGTTGTTGCCTGGCGTAATGAATCACTCGGCAGTCTGGCGCTACCGAATCAGATTGCGGCTGCCTCCAGCGGTGGAGCGCCGAGCCAAAAGCCTTCCGCCGTTGCGGCGTTGCGAGAGTTCTTCAATCTGTCTCCACTTTGGATGAAGGGCGCACTGGCATTTGCTGCTCTTCTGCTTTGCGTGTTGGGCGGGCTCGCTGTGGCGCGCTTGCGGGACGAGCCAAAGAGCGTCGTAGTTGCGGCGCCGGTTCCGGCGGCAAGCTCGCAAGAGATCAAGGCACTGGTGGATCAACGTGTGCAGGAAGAGCTGAATCGCCTCAAGAAGTCGAGAGAAGAAGCGGCGCCAATATCGTTGGCCATTATGTCCCAACCAAAACCGTTTAAGCGAATTGCAAACCGCAGCACTGAAGTAGCTGGTGCAAGGCGTCCGCTTACCGAAACTGAACGTGAGCAATTGGCAGCTGATTTGAGGCTGGTTGCCTCCAAGACCGACAGCCTCGATTTGCTCGATGATACAATTAATCAATAGTTCGCTTTGCTTATTGAGCTGGAGTTCGCCTGAAAACTAACTGAGGAGTTATATGAAACACCGCGGGAAACATAATGGCCGTATCCTAACTTTGCTTACCTTGCTTGCCGTGATCGGTTTGCCCGGGGCTATCGCAACTGTTTCCGGGCAGACCGCGCAGCAAGCGGCAACAGCGGAACCGCAACAAGGCGGGGATCTCATCCGTCAACTAAATCTGACACCGGAGCAGCGCGAACAAATCCGTTCAATTCGCGAAGAAAAAAAGAACGAGCGAGCGATAGTCAATCAGCAACTTCGTGAGGCCAATATCGCGCTGGAAGCGGCGTTGGACGCAGACCTCCCTGAAGAGGCTGTTATCGACCAGCGCGTGCATGACCTCGCCACGGCCCAGGCTGCCGCGATGCGTATGAGGCTCTCGACAGAAATCAGAATTCGTCGCGTGTTGAACCCTGAACAGCGAATCCTCCTGCGATCTTTGCAGCGACAAGCGCGGGAGTTACAGCGCGAACGACGCCTGGCTAACCCCGATGAAAAACAAAGCCAGCGGGCCGAACGGCGGGCCTTGCAAAATCAGCGCAATGGACTCGGATCGCTGCTGCCACGACGGCGCCCCTGAACCTCACAACGGTGACAAACCCGACGAATCAGCCGGCCGGCGTCGCGCCCAGGTCGGCTTTTTGTTTTGCACTCTCCGGCGGTTATTTTACTTGTAAGGCCTTCAAGCTTGACGCCTTGCGCAAATTTTGAGCATGATAAGCCGCTCTTTTCAGATGTGGCGATTGTCCAGGCGAGTCTCCAGCTTTCGAGACTCAGGCCACGGTCGCTGTTCTCAGACACGTGAGCAATCCGGTTGAGTTCCATCGAAATCGCGGGACTCCTAACAGTTAACTTCTCTATTACCTCTAAATGAATTTCGTAACGCGCTCAATCTACGAGCTGCAAGAAACCACGTTGATGGCCGCGCGAGCGGTTGGCGGCCTTTTCAAGGGACCGCGCTATCTCGCCGAGACCATCAACCAAATGGACGTCATCGGGGTCGGCTCGCTTACGATCATCCTGCTGACCGGGTTCTTCACCGGCGGCGTGATGACGCTGCAAACCTTTCCTACGCTCGCGGCTTACTCGGCTCAGGGACAAACCGGAAAACTTGTTGCTATCTCTTTGATACGTGAGCTGGGGCCGGTGCTGTGTGCGCTGATGGTCTGTGGTCGCGTCGGCTCTGCAATTGCCGCCGAACTTGGCTCGATGACTGCTTCGCAACAAATCGATGCCATGCGCGCCCTCGGCACCGACCCCATTAAGAAACTGGTTGCCCCGCGGCTGATCGCGCTCATCGTTACCTTGCCGCTGCTCACGGTAGTTGCTGACGTGGTCGGCATCGGCGGTGGCGGGATTGCAGCGACGACGCTTTACGGGCTTTCTATCAATGAGTTTGTTGCGTCGGTTAGAGATGGCATTACCGGCGATGATGTCATTGGCGGCGTAATCAAACCGATCTGTTTTGCAGTCATAATCGCTTCGGTCGCATGTTATAAAGGTTTGACAACTGAAGGCGGCACGGTAGGCGTGGGCAGGTCCACCACCAGAGCGGTGGTGACGGCCTCGATAGTAGTCATCGTCGCTGACTTCTTTCTCGCGCGAGGCCTGCAATACATACTCGGAATGCCAGTGAATTAGTTTATTGACTATGGCGATCTCTCATACACAATCAGAGTTGTATCCCGCCCCGGGAGAAGTGAGCCGGAATGCCGCCGGCTCAACCTTCGCCGAAGTCGACGACAGCCATCGCATCGTCCCCGCAATTGAATTTCGCGACGTAGTACTGGCTTTCGACGACCGCGTCATCCTGAATAAACTTAGTTTCAAAGTAATGAGGGGCGAAACCAAGATCATTCTGGGCGGCTCAGGCGGCGGCAAGTCTACGATCATCAAGCTGGTGTTGGGACTGTTGAAGCCCGACGAGGGAAGAATCCTCGTAGATGGCGAAGACATAACCGACTATAACGAAGCCCAGATGATGGATGTACGCAAGAAGATTGGGATGGTATTCCAGGAAGGCGCGCTCTTCGACTCGCTGTCTGTTTACGATAATGTCGCCTATCGCTTGCACGAACAGGGACGACCCGAAGAAGAAGTCGAGCCGGAAGTGCGCCGGATGCTTCGCTTCGTCAATCTTGAAGACGCCATCGACAAGATGCCGGCTGAGCTATCGGGCGGCATGCGGCGGCGCGTTGGTATCGCGCGCGCTCTCATTGGTGATCCGAAGATTGTGCTCTTTGACGAACCGACGGCAGGACTTGATCCGCCAACGGCGCGCACGATCTGCGAACTCGCCATGAAGCTGCGCGACCTCGAAGACGTCTCGTCGATTTTCGTCACCCACGAAATGAATAACCTTGATTACTTGTGCTCTGAGTATGCGGTTGTGAACGAGGAAGGACAGGTAGTGTTTGAGCGGGAAGGCGAACGGCTTTGTCTAATCAACAGCAAGGTCATGATGATGCTTGAGGGCAAGATAATTTTTAGCGGTACTGATGAAACTCTGCGCAAGGCTGAGAACCCGTATATTCATAAGTTTCTTCGCGGACACTGA
>JBDUDV010000098.1:0-12896 GCA_040002755.1 Acidobacteriota bacterium
GTTTCTCCTCGATCAATCCGACCTGCCCAGGCACCGCGCAGCCGTTTCTGCGCGGCGGTTACAGTCAGGATCTAAGCAACGTGTTTAGCTTTCAAACCCGCAATATCGTTCTCGGGTTGAACATCCAAATCCCAATCA
Source organism: Acidobacteriota bacterium (assembly GCA_040002755.1). Classification (GTDB taxonomy): domain Bacteria; phylum Acidobacteriota; class Blastocatellia; order Pyrinomonadales; family Pyrinomonadaceae; genus PSRF01. The sequence continues at coordinate 139 of JBDUDV010000098.1, forward strand.
AGAACACCACCGCCAAAGCACACTTTGCCGGAGCAAGTATTCAGAAGGAGCAACTGGAAGCCTCCGTCCGTTCGCAAGATCAGTTGATTGAACTGGACGTTCGCAATGCAGCGCAGAATGTGGAAACTTCCCGACGTCGCGTACTGGCTGCACGAGACGCTCGCGTAAACGCCGAGACGCAACTTGAGGGAGAGCAACGACTCTACCAGGTTGGACGTTCCACTACCTTCCTGCTTTTCCAACGACAGAACGCGCTGACGAATGCGCGCGCCTCCGAGTTACGCGCTGAGACCGACTACAACAAAGCCCTGGCGGATTTGCAGCGCGCCACCTCCACCACCCTGCGCGTCAACAACGTCATGGTCGACACGCCTGCGCAGTAGGGTTCGTTTTAGTTTGCGAACTTCGATTTGCGATTGCTAAGGTACACCCTTGGCAATCGCTTTTTCGCGGGACGGCATTCCTGCCCGTCCCCTTTGTTTGCACGGATTGCGCCGCTCAAAAACTAGAGCAGGACAGATAGGAATGTCTGTCGTACAAAGATGAAGATCTCCGCCACCATCATCACCCTGAACGAGGAGTCGAATATTGGCGACGCCTGCAGGTCACTGGCGTGGGCCGATGAGATCATCGTTGTGGATTCCGGTTCGACAGATCAAACTCGCGAGATCGCGGAAGCGAACGGGGCCAAAGTTATAACCAGAGATTGGCCCGGCTTCGCGGTGCAAAAGCAATTTGCTACCGAACAAGTTGTGCATGACTGGGTCTTCAGCCTTGACGCTGACGAACGCGTTTCTGAAGAACTGACCGGATCGATAGCCAAGCTGCGAGAAAAGCCCGAAACCACGCTGGCTGACGGCTATCGCATCGCGCGCCGCTCCTACTACCAGGGACGTTGGATTAAAGGTGGTGGCTGGTATCCCGATTGGCAACTGCGGCTGTTTCGAAAATCGCGCGCGCGCTGGGAGCCGCGCCACATTCACGAATCGGTAAAACTCGATTCCGGAGCGCGAGTCGCTAAACTCGCCGGCGACATCCTGCATTACAGCGTTCGCGATTCCGCCCAGCACCATCGCATGATTGGTGAGCGTTATGCACCACTCGCGGCGCAGCAAATGTTTGAAGAGGGACGCCAAACCTCGACGCTCAAAATCGCGACGGCGGCGCCTGCAGCTTTCATTCGCAGCTATGTCTTGAAAGGCGGCTTTCGCGACGGGCTCGCTGGTATCAGCATTGCCAGCTTCGCCGCCCACCACGCATTTCTCAAGCACGTAATGCTTTGGGAGAAACAGAAAAACCGTGGGCAGTGAGCCATTAGGCCGCGGCAGAAGATCAAGAAGCTGCTCACTGCCCACTGAATAATATACAATGCCTGCCGATGCATCTTTCCCTGACAGCTATTCTCCCTAACTTCAGTCTCCTACCTCAGCCATTCATTTACGTGGTAGTTGGCACGTTCGGCGCGATAATCGGCAGTTTCCTGAACGTGGTGATCCATCGACTGCCGCGGGAAGTGTCGATTGTTTTGCCCAGTTCACGCTGCCCTTCCTGCGGCGCAGTGATCGCCTTTTACGACAACGTGCCGGTGCTGAGTTACTTAATGCTGCGGGGCCGTTGCCGCCGCTGCAAGGTTCACATATCCGCACGCTATCCGGCCGTCGAGGCCCTCACCGCTTTCATTTGGATCGCAGTTGCCTGGCGTGATGGTCTATCTTTCGCACTGCCGTTCGATCTCATATTTGTCACTGCAATCATCGCTCTGGTCTTCATCGACGCCGAGCACATGATTCTGCCAAACGCGATCACTTATCCGGGCATCGCCTTCGCGCTGATGGCTCGCGTTGCCCTTCCCTACCTTATTGGCCAGCCGCACTTCGACGACCTGCCGATGCTGATGAATGGCGCGCTAAACGGAATGCCTGTCTGGGGCGCGTCGTTGGTTGGTGCAGTTATTGGCGCGCTTGCCGGCGGCGGCTCGCTGTGGCTGATGGGATTCATCTGGGAGAAACTGCGCGGCGTCGAAGCGATGGGCCTGGGTGACGTGAAGATGATGTTTATGGTCGGCGCTTATCTGGGATGGCGGCTGACGATTCTCAACATCTTCCTCGGCGTGTTCTCCGGATCGCTGATTGGCATCGCCCTGATGGTGCGGCAGGGCAAACGAGACATGAAGATGCTGCTGCCGTTTGGTGTCTTCCTTGGAATTGGCGCTGTTGCCGCGTTGCTGGTTGGCCCGCAAATCGTGGAATGGTATGCAGGGCAATTTAGGTAAAAGAACTTTTTACTTCGATCTTTGTACCTGGTGTTGACCTTCGTTCTTGTTCGGCAACCACTCGCGAGCACAACCCGAGCGTTCCAGGTTAACGGTACAAGGTGCAAAGCCCGTCCTTTCTCAATGACCAGAAACCGCTACCAATTCGGACTGACGTTGCTGACAGGTTTCTTCCTACTGGCAACATTGATCGCAGTGCTGCTGTACGCGATCATGCCGGCAACACCGTCAACTAAGGGACCACTCCTGCTAACTGCCTTCGTGGCGATTCTGCTCGGCACGCTTGTCTGCATCCTCTTTTTCCTGCGCTGGGTGTTCCGTCCGTATCGACAGCTGGTCGGCGAGGCGGAGAAGGCAACGGTTCAATCAAAGACGCCAAAGTCGCGAGATGAAGCAGAGTTTGTATTGGAGACTTTTCAGTCGGTAGTGGCCCAACTTCAGGAGCAGCGTAAGGCGCTTGAGCAGTTGAGCCATCAGGCCAGCCAACGCGCAGATTCAGCGGAACGATTTAGTGAACGAATCGTGGCCAGCGTGCCTTCTGCCCTGATTGCTTTCGACGGCGCCGGAAACTCGATGGTTATCAACGCTCCGGGCCGCGCGCTACTGGAAATTGATAACAACTCACTCGGTCAGCCGGTAAGCGAGGTTCTCCACAACGTTCCGCAGCTCGCCGAAATGGTTCAGGACTGCTTACGAAGCGGCATGGTCTATCGCCGTGAAGAGATTGAAACCACGACTGCGGCGCAAACACCGCGCCGGTTAGGCGCCACCGTCGCGCCCATCGAACTCATGTCTGATCGCGGACCGCGCGGCGCGCTCTGTCTTCTGACCGACATCACTGAGGTCACGCAACTTCGCGAGCAAGTAGCACTGAAGAAGAACCTCGAAAGCCTCGGCGAAATGTCCGCGGGATTGGCGCACGAATTCAAGAACGCGATCGCGACACTGCATGGCTATGTGCAGCTCATGCAGAGTCTGGATCTCGGGGAAGAAGCGGGCAGTACCGCAGCATCGCTGCTGAAGGAAGTTCGCAACCTATCCGACATGGTGAACTCGTTCCTCAACTTCGCTCGCCCACAGCCGCTCGAAGTGGACGAAGTAAATCTCGACGAACTCATCGCGGACTGCGCCATTGAACTCGCGCCACTTTTCAAGCAAACCGAAGTCGAGCTACAAATTACCCGGATCGCCGAGGTCTCGCCCGCTGCTGGTAACACCAGCGACAACTCCAACGGCAATTCGCTTCGCATCCGCGCCGACGAGCGCATGCTTCGTCAGGCACTCCTGAATCTTATTCGCAACGCCGCGGAAGCGATCCCCGGAACCCAAACCAATCGCCGCGTTGAGCTTCATAGTTCAGCCAACCGCACCGGCAACCAGAGTTGGGTCGTAGTTGAAATCAAGGACACCGGAGAAGGAATTCCCGCTGCGGACCTGCAACGGATCTTCATTCCCTTCTTTACGACGAAAGCAACCGGACACGGCGTGGGCCTCGCGCTCGCTCATCGCGTCATCACGCAACACGGCGGCACGTTGACGGCTGCAAATTGTAAGGACGGCGGCGCCGTGTTCACGCTTCGACTGCCGTTGTAGATATGTTTTTGGATACTGAACCAATGACCGGTCAAGGGGTATTCTTACGCGCTCCGACTAGAGCCGACCGAGCTGAGTTCATCGCGCTCAATCGCGCCAGCAAACGCTTTCATCGCGGCCTCGTCTCCCCGCCCACGACGCCGGAACAGTTTGCAGCCTTCCTCAAAAGATCAAATAACGAGACTGCTGCCTGCCTCTTGATTTGTATCGTTGGCGACGGTTCGATTATTGGTGCGATCAGTTTGAGTCAGATCTTTCGCGGTGGATTTCAAAGCGCCTACCTTGGTTATTATATCGGCGCGCAGTATGCAGGGCTGGGGCATATGACAGAAGCGCTCCAACTCACGCTTCGTTATGCCTTCACGAAGTTGAAGCTGCACCGGCTCGAAGCGAACATTCAGCCGGAAAATACAGCTTCGATTTCTTTGGTCAAACGCGCCGGCTTCATTCTGGAGGGATACTCGCGACGCTATCTCAAGATTTGCGGACGCTGGCGAGATCACGAGCGCTGGGCGATCACAGTTGAAGGTTGGAAATCAAGACGCTAGACACCACGCTGGTCGGAAATCTGTTTTATGGAGTGCGCCGGCAGAGCGAAGTGGCGACGGCGCTCTGGTTTTGCAGACTAATTCAAGCACGATCCAAAGCGGTGTCGCGCTGCACTTGCCACCGCACTCCAAACCCTAGAGCCCTTCAGGGAAATATTCGCGCCAGCGGCGGTTAACCAGCTCCCCAACGTCGTCGCGGACGATTAGCTCTTTCGGAAAACCGGGTTTGGTGCGCGCATCGATAACGATCGGCGCGGTATAAGCGAGATGATGGCGGACAACTTTCGTCGCGGCAGCGTAGATGTCGCTGGCGGGTTCGAATCGCGTCCAGGTCGACCAGAGGAAGTCGCTGCTCGATCGCGCCGCTTCGACGCGGTCGTGCACCACGATGAGGGGCCAATTGCTAAACAACTGATACGTGGCAAGACGCGCGGCAAGTTCCGGATCATCGGCAAACGATCGGCCCTGCACAACCAGGCAGCCGCCGCAAAAGGCTTCTATGGCCGAAACACCCGCAGGTAATTGCCCATTAAATTCGTGCGGTAAATCACGCTTCGCCTCACCCAGGCCCAGCATGATCGCCTTGCTGCCTTCGTTCACCTTGCCGCTGGTGTAATCCAGCGTGTCCATGGAGACGTTTGCGAAAATAAACAGATCCGTTTCCGCATTAAAACGGGCAAGCACTTGCTCAAGCAGTCGCGGAAAATCCTTGAGGTCCCGCGGCGTGTCGGTGAGTAAAAGAAACTTCGTCAACGAAAGTTGCCCCTCACCAAGAATGCGAAAGCCGGAAACGAGCGCCTCGCGTCCGTAACGTTCCTGCACCACCGCGGCGCACAACGAATGGAAACCAGTTTCGCCATACGTCCAGAGATCGCGCACCCCGGGCATCACTAATGGGAACAGTGGCGACAACAACCGCTGCAAATAGTCGCCAATGAAAAAATCTTCCTGGCGTGGCTTGCCCACCACAGTCGCCGGATAGATTGCATCGCGACGATGGAAAACTGCGTCAACTTCAAACACCGGATAATCATGCTGCAGGGAATAGTAACCGTAGTGATCGCCGAACGGTCCCTCCGGGCGACGCTGATGGGGCGGCGCCTGGCCCACCAGGGCAAACTCAGCCTCAGCCGCTAATCGATGCGCGCCGCCGCGCGGATTCTTCGTCATCTTCAGCTTCTGGCCCGCCAGCAACGACGCCAGCACCAGCTCAGGAACGTCCTCCGGCAAGGGGGCAATCGCCGCCAGGATCAGCGCCGGTGGCCCACCAAGGAACACGGTCACCGGCAGTGGTTGGCCCAGCTTCTCCGCTTCGTTGTAGTGAAAGCCGCCGCCTTTTTGAATTTGCCAATGGAGTCCGGTTGATCGCGCGTCGTAGACCTGCATGCGATAGATGCCGAGGTTGTGTTTCTTAGTTACCGGATTCTCGGTGTAGACCAGCGGCAGGGTAATGAAGGGTCCGCCGTCTTCCTGCCAGGTGGTGAGCACCGGCAACTCATCGAGTCGTGCGGGATCGTCGCAAACCTGCGTCACTGGCGAGCGGGCAGTGTTTCTAGTCCCAAGTTTTAGTACTTCGAGCCCAAGCCCGCGATGCTGCCACAACTCAGCCGGACGCGGCGGAAGGATCGACTCCGCAACCTGGACTAACTCCTGCACCAGCGCTTCCGGTTTTGGACCAAAGGCAAGTTCGATTCGTCGTTTAGTGCCGAAGAGATTGGTAACGACCGGGTAGCGGCTTCCCTTCACGTGCTTGAAAAGCAGGGCCGGCCCACCGCGCTCGATTACCCGGCGATGAACTTCAGCGAGCTCGAGATAGGGATCGACCGGCGTGTCGATCGTCGCGATCTCGTTTTCTCGGGTAAGCAGATCGAGAAATGTGCGGAGGTTGGGATGCATCGGTTTGGAACGTGAGTATAACGTTTTTCCAGGCGTAGGCGAGAAGGGCTGGCGCGAAGAGCTTTGGAGTTTCGATTCGGATTTGCTCGCGTCGTGAGTCGCGGCTTTGCCGTTTTGCGCCACTGACGAACGCTATGGTGACGCCCGCTGCTGTTTCTTCCTAAGCAGCGCTGAGTTTAAGTCAAGCTCCGCCATCGGTATCACTTCAACCTGCGGATACTTCTGGCGCAGTTCCGGCAGAAACTCTTTCGCGTTGCCGACAATAACTACGCTCGTCGTTTTGGCATCGAGATGCGACCCGGCAAAGCTCTGTATATCACTTGCTGTGATTCCCTGCACGTTGCCGATATAGCGATTGATCTCACTGAAGCTAATGCCATAGAGAGCCAGCGCTGCGACCTGGGTCACGAGCCCGCTGTTCGTCTCCAGATTTCGCGCGAAGTTTCCGATGACCACAGCCTTGCGCGGATTCAATTCAATATCCGAAACCGGTGCGGTTGCCAACCGGCCGACTTCGCCCAACAACAACTCAGCAACCTCTGCGGCCGATTGATTCTTAGTTTGCGCGGAAGCCACAAACGGCCCCACGCTGCGGCGCGTATCGAGCTGGCTGCCGGCGCCATAACTAAGCCCGCGCTTGATGCGGACCTCCTGATTCAAGCGGCCTGAGTAGCCATTGAGAACTGAGTTGGCGACTACTCCGCGAAAATAATCCGGGTTCGTTCGTTCGATTCCGGCACGTGCAACAAGCACTGCGGCCTGCCCGGCGTCTGGCTTATCGACGACGACGACGCGTGGCCCGGCAGTGACCACCGGTTTGGGCGCCGGTAACGCCGGCAAAGGTTCAGCAGGTTTCTTCCAATCGCCAAAATACCGCTGTGCGAGGTTGAATCCGTTGATGGCCCTGATGTCACCGCCCAACACCAGGATTGCGTTATCCGGTCGATACCAACGCCTGTGATACTTCAGAAAATCATCGCGACTGATGTGCGTAATCGTTTCAGTCGTGCCGGCAAGCGGCTGGCCGTATGGCGCATCGCCAAAAGTTATCCGGGCCGCAACATAACGTGCAACTGATCCGGGCTCGCCGAGTTCCACCGTCAGATCATCGAGCGTTTGCTGCCGCAACCGATCCACCTCTTCGGCCTTGAACGTAGGCTGGCGCACCACGTCAGCCAGGATGTCGACCGCCGGTGCGAGTTTCGAGGACATTACATCAACGCCGATGCGCGTCGAGTCCCAGCGCGCAGTCGAATAGAGTGAGCCGCCCAGCGCCTCGATTTCCTCCGCAATCTGCGTGGCGCTGCGCTTTTCCGTTCCTTTGGTAAGAAGATCAGCGAGCATATTGCCGAGACCGGCGAGCTCAGGGGGATCCACTTCGCCGCCGTTCTTGATGACGAGTTGCGCGGTGACGAGCGGAGTGCCGGGACGATCGATGACGACAACGCGCAGTCCATTTGCTAATGTTTTCTCAACGGGTTTGGGAAATTGAACAGGCCGAGGCGCGGCAGGCGGAGGCGGCGTGGCTTGCGGTGTTTGCGCCCGAATAGTCGCTGACGGCGCAAGGGAAATCATCAAAAGCAACCAAAACCCTGTGATCGCAGCGTTGTGAAATGGCAGTTTGCGAATATTCATTTTCCCAGACCTCCCGTCGCATTGGTCTTTGCCGCTTCAGGCAGATAGTAGATCACCAAACTGTTGGTCGCAGTGAAGTACTTTTTCATCACACGCTGCACGTCTGCGGCGGTTACGGCCTGGAGTCTCGCAAGGTCTGTATTCACGCGATTGGGATCGCCGAGCAGAACCGCCGACTCGCCCAACGCTAACGCCTTGCCGTTGCTGGTTTCGCGTTGCCGCAGCTCATTGGTAATCAGTTGGTTCTTCGCTTTGTTAAGCTCCGCAGCGCTCACCGGCGTCTCCTGAATCTTCTTGAGCTGCGCCAGCAGCGCGCGCTCCACGTCTTCCGGCTTCTTCTCGCTCGCCAACACGATATTGAAATAGAACACGCCGGCGTCTTCACGAAAATCGGTGATCGCGTCCGCAGATTGCGCAACTTGCTGTTCATAAATCAGCGACTTGTAAAGACGAGACGAATCCCCTTGCCCAAGAATCGTGGCCGCGACTTGCAACGGCTCGGCATCCGGACTCTTTTCCGAGGGCGCCAGGTAAGTGATCGCGATCGCCGGCAATGGCACATTCGCAGCCTTATGCGTGATCCGTCTTTCCGCAGTGCGCTCCGGCTCTTTCACGTCAACTCGCGGCAACGGAATCGCCGGCTTGGGAATGGGCGCCAAATACTTCGCCACCCACGCGTCCAACTGTTTCGGTTCGAAATCCCCGACCACAACCAGGGTGGCGTTGTCAGGGCGGTAGAACGTTTCGTGAAAGGCGCGCACGTTTTCGAGTGAAGCCGCGTCCAGGTCTTCAATGCTGCCGATGGTGGGCCGCTTATAAGGATGGGTAGTGAAAGTCTGTTGCTCAATCAGGTATTCAAGCATACCGTATGGCGGCGCGAGGTAACTCTGCCGGTACTCTTCCTCAACTACGCTTCGCTCTGATTTGAAGTTTGGTTCATCAACAGTCAGACCCGATAACCGATCGCCCTCGGCCCACAAAAGTGTTTCCAAATAATTGGACGGCACAACTTCGTAATAAACAGTGACATCAGGATTAGTGAAGGCGTTATTGAAGCCGCCCACGTCTTCGGTTAACCGATCCATCATTTCTGACTTCATGTGCTTCGTCGCTTTGAACATGATGTGCTCGAACAAGTGGGCGAAGCCGCTGCGACCCGGTGGATCATCTTTGGAGCCGACGTGATACCACACCTGAATCGCCACGGTTGGACTCGCATGATCGACAGCGCTCAATACTCGCAGACCGTTTGGCAAAGTCTTCTGCTGAAACTTGATCGACGGCATCGAGACTTGCGCGAATAAGTCGCTGGCGTAAAGAAAAGAGCTGACCAGCGCCACCATCAATGCTAACAAAGCTCCGAGTTTTCGCTGCTTCATAAGTTGCTCCGAATTTGTGGATCGCTCCCGAATGATTAGTTGCTTTCGAACGATGATTAACGCTCTTGCTTTTGTTGGTGCAGGTCTGTACGGCAGGCTGTGGATTTTGGTTTCAGTAAGTCAACAAAGATTAATCAAAGTCCAGGGGGTTCCGGTAGGGTTTGTCTTTGTCTTTCTCCGCACGCTTCATCGCTTCCTGGAATTTCTCTTCAAGAATCCGATCGCGGTCCTTCATAGAGTTCAACTCCTGGGAGAAAATCTGCTCGCGCACCTGCTTCTGTTTGTCCAGCCCCTTTACCATCTCATCAAATGAAGCCACCGGCCGAGACTTCTCCTCGTGAGAGAGAATCGCGCCGGTCTGTGAATCGACGGTTAGCATCGCTTCACAACAGGGACAGACAATCGTGAATCGTGTCGTATCTGCCATAGCTGGCTCCTGGGTACCAAAAACTACTAGTTCTTCAAAAGTATAACATCGGTCGCACCGAAAAGGGCGGCCCTCAGAGCCGCCCTAATCAGGACCTGCCGCGTTGTAAATTTGAACTAAGGAGTAAAAACTTTCTTAATTGCTTTACCAGTCTTCTTTGCGCCTGCTGCAGTCTTTTCGGCGACGGTCTGCGCGGCTTCTTTGGTTTCGTGCCCTACGGTTTTGGCCGCCTCAACCGGTTTTCTCACCGACGGTTTTTGCGCCTTCCTTGGTCTTGCCAGCAATGTCTACCGTTTTGTCCGCAACCCAGCCGGCGCCATCAGCGATGGCATTGCCAGTCGCCGAAAGCCCATCGCCGACCTGGTCCTTAAGATCTTTCGATTCGCCGCTGGGCGCATAAACAGTCGTCGTGCGCTTGCCGTCCCGGGTGATGACAACCACCTTCGCTACGCGCGGGTTGTTATGGAATACGCGCGTTTCAGTTCTGACTCCGTTGGCGTCAACAGAGGTCGTGATTTCTGAATTGTCCGGACCCTGACGTGTCGTTGTCGTATCGCTCACGTTGGCGTTGGCGTTCGCCTGCACGTTCGAGTTATCCGCATTATTGCAACCAGCCGCTGTCGCCGCGAGTAAAGCGACGCTCAAACTAATCAAAAGCCTTTTGCTCACCTCTGGACCCTCCAATGAATTGACGCTCCCATTTTGGTCGAATGGTTCCGCAAGCTACGTGCCAGCGTGAACCCGTCGCCCCCCACAATGCTGTCATGCCGAAGTTGGCGATTTTGGACTTCTGGGCCGTGAAAAGCGGACGCCGGTATGAATTGAAGCGTTCAGTTACCGTACGAAACCTCCGCTCATTGACATTCCACTGAAATTCTACTAGAAGCACCGTCTAACTTATTGATTAGACAGCTTAAGTTGCTGGTTGAAATTTATCAGGCAGCAGCCAGTTTTTGGGCTAAACTTCAAGCGACTTTAGCTAGCCATTTTTGCCAAGGAGCATGAGCCAATGAACCAGAGTCTAGTAGCGCTGGGATTTCAGACGGGCACTAACGACAATTCTATGTGGATTATTATTGGAGTTGTTTTAGTACTTTTGTTTCTTGTCGTCTTCGTTGTTGTTGTAGGCCTGATAATCTTTTTTGTCATGCGCAAGCGACGGAAAGCGCAAGCCGCCGGGGCTGCGCCGGAACTGCAGCTGTCGAGCGCGCCGGCTGCCGATTACGTCGAGGAAGCGCCGGTGTCGCTGCCGGAAGCGGCGGTTGCAGTTGATGCACCCCCGCAGGTTTATGAGCAGCCCACGCCCTGGGAAGAGATTAAGGCAGACGTCGCCGAAGCAACTCCCCCTGCCGCAGCGTCTGATTCCGGTTCGCTCGATTTTGATCCATCGCGGACTGTGGCCATTACACGTGAGAACACGGTCACAATCAGCTATGGCAACATAAAATTTATTTCCGGCGTCCTCGCAGGAGAAAAGTTTGCAGTCGAACCGGAGGGCATCTACATCGGCCGTGAACCCAGCCTCTCGCAAATCGTGGTTTCGGATCCACGAATCTCGAAGCGACATCTTTGGATAGGCGTTAAGGACGGGCAGGTAAGAATTCTCGACCAGGATTCACGCAACGGCACCTTTGTAAACGACCCGAAGTCGGAACGAATCACCGAGGCCACCTTAAACAACGGCGATATCGTCATCCTGGGCGAGTCTGACGTTGCTCGCTTTGAATATCAAACGTGATCTGATTCGCACTGACAAACAAAGCGGAACCCCTGATGATGATTCAGCGCTGATTTCGCTGCTGGTGCTTGTGCTGTTGGTGGCGCGGGCCGTAAACATTCTCTGACGATTCCGCAACACAAACGAAGGTTCGCGCAGTATTCACAGGCCGCGGCACATCTCGGCTCCCCAGGGCGTCGCAACGGCACGTGCGTAACTCAAACGCACTTCACCAAAGTTCCAGTCTTTCCGCTGCCAGATCGATCCGTCAGCAAACTCAACTCGATTGATTATTGCCTGCTCATTTCCCGGGCTCCCTGACTTGTTTGCCAGGATGTTCACGCTTACCACGTCCTGAGGTCCGGACAAGCTAAACGCCTGTAGTTCCCTGTCCTTGCCGGACTTTACGGCAGCACCGCACAAGAACTGCCGGCGCAACAAGGGTGCCGCAGCCGAAGATTCTTTGAATTGATACTCCCAAAAAATGATCTCGATCGCTTTTTCACTGGCGTTGTGAACCTTGGCCCGATACGCGAAGCCCTCAACCGGCTTCGGAGCGCGCGAGTCCCGCACAGCCTTCTCGAGCGCCGCGCTGCGCCCATCGATCGTGTCAAGGTTCGGATCTCGCTCGCCGCCGGCAGCGTTGGCCCGACGATTCCGTTCGAAGTTCTTGTTCTGCGGTATCATGGCCGCAGCCGGGGCGCTGGCCGATTCCCGCTCGACCACTTGTCGATCTTTGAACCACTTGAAACTAACGACGCTTACCGGCAGGCCCTCGTTTGAGATCGCTGGAGTTGCAGGGCTCCCCTGTTGGAAACCGTGGCTTTGGCTCGGCGGAATGCCGATAAGCAAAATCGTCAAAACTAGAAGTAACTTCATGATTAGTCTCCGCAGGAAGTATCCCGTCGGCGTCCATAATAACGGCAGCCGGTCGGAATGTTACCTGCCTCTCCGTGTCGGAGAGTTCACTTCCGACCCAAAGTCGCAGAATATTCTCTTCAGCTCCAGCATGTTGGTTTGAGGCGAGTTACTTTTGGAGCGGGCGACGGGGATCGAACCCGCAACATCCAGCTTGGGAATGTAACTTAGGCGCTCTTTATTTTCAACACTACAAAACCGCTCAGAAAAAATGAACGTGCATGTAACGCATACCATGCATGCAGTGCCTGATTTGCGTATCGCTTGAGTAAACATGAGGACGCAGATTTGATTTTGAAGCTTTACGACTTGAGACGAGAAGCAACCATGCGTGAGGCGCGCAACTGGCTGTTCACCTTCAACCCAACGAGCG
>JBDUDV010000099.1:0-12760 GCA_040002755.1 Acidobacteriota bacterium
ATCGGCGACGCGGTTTATATAGTTGAACCATGAAGCAATCAGCGTGATCTGAAGAATGCCACGGTCATCGAAGCCAACCGTTCGTAAACGTCCGTGATGTTCGCGGCTGATGCCGGTGGCATCGCGGGTCAACTGCGCCACGTAATCAAGCATTACCCTTTCCTGCCCGGTAATGAGGGCAGTCTTATAGTCCGCTTGCAGTGCCTTTACCAACTCTTCATCAAGTGTTACGCGACGCAGAAACTCTGCGTGGGATTCGATTCAATAGTGGCACCGGTTTGCGACTGAAACTACAGTTGTGATCATTTCATGTTGTCGCCTGGTGAGCGGCAAATCGGGCGACATAAGAGCGCCGAAGGTGGCGAACGCATGGTGCAGCGCAGCGGGTATCAGACTGTGGGAAGCGACAATTTCAGACGACTGCTGATCGGCTGTGGGATGAATTGGTGTTGCGTACTCGATCGGATACAGCTCGCGCTGCGCATCCATCGCACGTCTCACCTCTTCGTCAGTTTCTGGCGAAAGAGTTTTGATCCAGGTCATTGAGAGTCGCTGCTCCTGTTTGTTTTAGTTAAGCCGGATCGTCTGCACACTCCCGCTATCATTACCAGTAACAACGCGTGGAGTACGACCAGCCGACTTGACAACAAAAATGAATTTTCGACTGCCTGGGTTGTAGCTACCCTGTGGCGCGCCTGTGGTTAACTCGTAGCCGACGCCAACTCGTTTTACATTCACAGTGGTCCGGCGAAAGCCACCTTGCTTGTAGGCAGGGCTAGCTCCGTCGTCCTCATACAACGTCGTTGAAGCGGCTCCTTTATCGTCCGGATAGATGTTGAAAGAGATGGGGTCCTGCGGCTTTTCACCGGTATAGTTCATCTCAGGTCCCGTCGGGATAATCGCTCCGCCACGCACAAACATCGGCGCCGTTTCAAGCGGCGCATCGGCTGAGATCATCGTGCCGCCTTCATACTTCCTGTTTGTCCAGTAGTCGTACCACTGCCCCTTCGGCAGGTAGACCAACCGCTTCGTGACATCAGGCTTCAGCACCGGCGCCACTAGCAGATCGCTGCCAATCATGAACTCGTCATCGAGATTGTAGGTGTTGGGATCGTCCTGAAAGTTGAGCACCAGGGGACGAAACAGCGGCACGCCGGTTCGATGCGCCTCTTCCAGCGTGGTATAGAGAAAAGGCAGCAACTGGTAACGGAGCTTTAAATACTTGCGAATGATGTCTTCGTAGTATTTCCCGAAGCGCCAGGGTTCCTGATCGTAGCCGTCAATCACTTTGTGATTACGGCAAAATGGCGCGAGGAAACTTACCTCATAGGCACGCGTGAGCAGCTCGCCATTCCCGCGTCCTATGAAGCCGCCGACATCGCTGCCGACAAAAGGCTCGCCTGACATGCCGAGGGTCGTGAACATGGGCACGTTCAGCGCCAGCGCTTCCCAGGTGCTATTGCTGTCGCCGGTCCACATCGTCGAGTATCTTTGAATGCCGGCGTAGGCGGCGCGCGTGATCACGTATGGCCGCTGGTTAGGGCGCAGCCGTTCGAGTCCTTCATACGTAGCGCGTGCCATCAGGAGCGCAAAGACGTTGCGATTTTTCGCGTGGGTCGACTTCTCGCCTTCATCGTAGCTGACGACATCGAGTTGGTTCTTCCCGGTTTGATCGACAAAATCAGATGGCTCGTTCATGTCGTTCCAGATTCCGGCCACGCCATTGTCCACATAAGCGCGATGCAAACTTCCCCACCATTCGCGGGCCGCGGGCAGGGTGAAATCCACAAACGCACTTTCTCCAGGCCAAACGCGCGGGATGAACAAGTCGCCATTCTCGCGCTTTTGAAAATAGTCGTTCTGTAGCCCCTGCTCGAAAACGTAGTAGCGCTGATTCTGGGGTTCGAGCTCCGGTGTAATTGAAGTAATCTGCGCCGCACTCTTCGCGACTGGCTGATACTTCACGCCCGGATCGACAATCGTAACCAGCCGCACGCCCTGCTTCGCGAGTTTTTCACTTAGCGACTTTGGATGAGGGAAGCGATTTGGGTCCCAGGTGAACACGCGATACCCCTGCATGTAATCGATGTCCAGATGAAGCACATCGAGCGGTAGATCGCGTTTGCGGTACTCGCTCACAACTTGTTCCGCCATCGTATCTGGATAATAGCTCCAGCGACTCTGCTGATTGCCGAGCGCCCACAGCGGCGGCATGGGCATGTGACCGGTGAGATCTGCATAACGATTGAGGATTTTTTTGAGCGACGGGCCGTAAAAGAAGTAGTAGTTCAACTCGCCGCCTTGGGCGCCAAACCAAACGCGCTGCTGCGACGACTTGCCGAAATCAAAATAGCTGCGATAACTGTTGTCAAAGAAAATGCCGTAAGCATTGCCGTCGGTGAGACCCGTATAGAACGGTACGGTTTGATAGATCGGGTCTCGGCCTTCGAGGTAGCCGGGAGTGTCGGAATTCCAGTTCACAAATGAACTGCGTCGCTTGTCCAGGCGCGCAGCTTTTTCTCCAAGACCATAGAAATGCTCGTCAAAACCGAGTTTTTTCGAGACCGCGACAAAAGTCCCACGCGGATCAAACAGCGTTTCCTTTAACAGACCTTTGGCGTCGTAAGCCATTGGCTGTTCGTCCGCATTAATAACTGCGTGCGTTTTCGCGTCGCGAAACTCGATGAGCAAAGGCGAGCGATGAACGACGATCTCGAGTTCGTCAGTCTTGATCAAAACGGCTTCGGACGTTTCAGCCAAACTCCAAAGCGGAGCGGCCCAATCGGTTTTTGTTATTGCCCAGGAATGATCTTGCGCGGGAATTGTTTTGCCAAATGAAGCGCGAACGCGCACCAGGTCTGGAGCGAGAATTGTCAGCTGTACCTGGGAATTGTCCTGGCAGTTGAAGACCACAGCTTTATCGGATTTGGTAAAACTAACAACTGAGCCGATCTTTTCGAGCTTCGTAATGTCCTGCGCCGTCGCGATCGCAACAGATCCGAGCAGCCAACAAAAGATTGCGAGGTATCGTTTCATCGCTTTGCCTAATCTTTGAAGGCCAGGCGCGCCGCGCCCAGCAGGCCGGCGTCGTCGCCACACTGAGCGCGCACAATCTTGACGCGTCGCGCCGGTATCGGAAACGCTCGTTCAATGACCTGCTGGTGCATGTGTTTCTCAAACAATTCCCAACCGTTTGACAAGCCACCTCCGATAACCACGATTTCCGGATTGAGCACGTTAATAAGACTCGCGAGACCAATTCCCAAATAGACTCCCATGCGCCGAAAAACTTCAATGGCAAGTTCATCGCCTTCCTTGCCCGCCTGATAGACTTTCTCCGAGGATAAGGCTTCGGTGTTGTGCAGAATCGAACTTGGATAACGCGGCCTGGCTTCGCGGGTCATGCGTACAATTGCAGTCGCTGAAGCATAAACTTCAAGACAGCCGCGGCTGCCGCAGGTGCACGGGACACCGGCAAATGGGTCGACACCGATGTGACCAATTTCCGCCGCCGAGCCATCGACGCCTCGCCACAGTTTTCCGTCAAGAATAATTCCGCCCCCCACGCCCGTGCCGAGCGTAACGCAGATCATTGTGCGATAGCCTTGCGCGGCGCCGCGCCACATCTCACCAATCGCCGCGGCGTTGGCGTCGTTTTCAAGGAGCACGGGCCACTCGAGCTCGCTCTCGAGCGCAGCTGCCAGGCGAAAGCCGTCAAGGCAAGGGAGGTTCGGAGCTTTAACCACGACGCCTTCAGCAACATTCACCGTGCCCGGAACTACCACCGACACTGCGGAGATTGCGCCACCCTCTTCCGCAATTGTTGGCTCACAAGCATGAACGGCGTCAATCAGCGCGCGCACGATTTCGTTTGGCTTCTCTGCGTGCGGTGTCGCCTGCATCCGTCGGCAATAGAGTTTTCCGTTGCGATCAACGGTAGCCACGCGCAGATGAGTGCCGCCGAGATCGGCGGCGAAAGCGAATTCGGATTTAGGAGTGCTCGATTTATTTCTTGCGCCACTTGTCAATTGCTTGCCGAACCTTTCAGGTATCGTGCTCTGGTTGCGTTTGGAGTGTCCGTATTATGTCCCTGTTTGATGTTGATGGCGAGACGGATAAACTGCGCCATAGACCATGCCAGCGGCGTGGCGGAACCGGTCCCCTCACCCAAACGAAGTTCAGGACGCGGACTTTCGTTGCGATCCCACACCTGTTCCGGGATCATCAACCCGTCGTTTGCAAAAGCCATCATCGCATCCAACCGC
Organism: Acidobacteriota bacterium; assembly: GCA_040002755.1. Classification (GTDB taxonomy): domain Bacteria; phylum Acidobacteriota; class Blastocatellia; order Pyrinomonadales; family Pyrinomonadaceae; genus PSRF01. The sequence continues at coordinate 4,266 of JBDUDV010000099.1, forward strand.
CTGCGCGCGGCGGTCAAATCGCCCAGCGCAATTTCATACTCGCCACGTTCTCCGGTGAGCAGCGTCCATAATCGCCCTACTCCGTTACGGCCATCGTAATCACCACCGTCAGCTCGCTCACCATAGGCATCGTGATTGTAACGATACCAACCGGAGCCGCCCGGAGTCTCCACCTTGATCAAACGGTCGATCACCGCCAGAGATCTTTCCGTCAGCAGATCATCTGCCGGTCGAATTCCTAGCCTGACTAACTCTAAAAACCCCGCATCGACGATTTCGCGTTCATCATAGATTCCGCCGCCGCTGTTTATTTCAAGGCCAACGCCGTCGTTCGGATCTTTGTTTTCCGTAAGGCGGAGAAAATATTTTCTTTTCTCCTGTCGACCGGTAGTTGTTGCGGTCCAGGTTTCTACCGCGCGCGCCCATTCATCTGCCTTCTCCAGATACAATTTCGCTGAACTATTGTCTCGGTTGAGATCGGCGATCCGCGCGGCGCACACCAATCCGGCAATCTCTGCAGCAATTGTAGACGGCGAGTACCCTTGTTTCTCTTCCCAGCGCTCTTGTTCCGTATATGGACCCTTGCGCAGGATGAAATCTGCCGCCGGCTTGATGTGTTTCAGCCAGGTCGTCCGATCAGTTCGTTGCAATTGATAAGCGAGTACCAGCGGCAGCCCAACCTGATCCAGTTGCAACCCGTCACCGATCGGGCGACCATCGACCCAGGAATTCTGCGGAAAACTTCCATCACGCTTTTGTTGTACGTTGAAGAGATAATCGAGCGCGCGGTTGGCGCTGGTGCGATCGCCCATGGCCAGAAATGCCGTGGCTACCTGATAGAGATCGCGCGCCCAGACTGCGTGATACCCGCTAATGGTCGGTTCGTTTGCGTTTGGTCCCCCGCCCCAGGGAATTGATGGCGAGGCGATCATCGCGCCGCGGTAGGTTTTGTCTTCCAGGGCCTTTAGGACCATAGCGGCCACGTTGAACTGAGCTTGATACTTCTTGTCGACCAGTGGAAGGGTCCTGGCATAGTTATGCCATCCATCTTCATATTCCGCACGCGCAATCTTAAAACCTTTTCTCGCCGACGCCAGTCCATTGTTGATTGCCTCCTCCTTACTCCGGCCGAAGGCCAGAACGATGGTGACTCGCCGCGTATTACTGGCTACTCCCAACGGCAGTTGAAAGTTAATGCGAGCTGTTTGCACAACGTTGCCGTCGAGCACGCGCGCGTAGTGAGTGCTGCGCCCTGTCTCCCGGAGCTGGGTAACTTCATCACTAACGCCGAAGTATCCGTTGGTTAGCAGGTCCAACTGGGCGCCAGTTACTGTCAGCGCCGAAGCTTTGTCAGCATCAGAAGCCAACAGCCACTCGCCATCGACCCACGCCGAATCGTGCAAGCCGCTATTGTTTAGTGACGGGTCGTAGTAGACATAAAAAGCGCATCGGCACAGTCCAGGCTCATTCCAGCGAAAGTTGACATCAATCAGGACAGAGCTGCGTTCAACGTCGGTGACGTAGGTCTTGGTAATTGTGTAGGCGCCCGTCCTGGCAGTGTTTGTTTGACGGAACGTGAGCGCGGCAGGGTCGAGAATCTCAATCCGATGCGTTGTATCCTCAGCTTCAGTTTCGACGCGCTTGCCATTGCCGCCCACAAAAATAAGCTGAAGCGACTGGACATTCGGTACGTCGAGCCGCGGATAGTAAACCTCCGTCATTACGCCATTATTCAGCGTAAACCAAACCTTCGAAGTCAACGTGTTCGACGTGCCAAAACCATTCTTCGCTGCGCTCGGCCAGTGTGCATCAAGTCCAGGTGCGCCCGGAGGAAGCCGGTTAGTTGTCTGTGCGAACAAAGCTGAGCAGCTAATTGCGTAGATTGTCGCTATTACTAGTGGTCGAAACATTTAGTTGCTTGTTTGCGGTCGTGCAATCTAATCGGGCAGAGATGTTTCGGTAAACCGAGCGCCAAAGAACTCTTCAGCCGCGTTTGCGCCCGGCCATATCCAAACCGACGGCAGCGACCAGGATCGCCCCCTTGATGATCATTTGTGAGTAAGGCTCGACCCGCATCAACGACATGCCATTGTCGAGACTCGCCATAATCAGCGCACCCAGGATTGCGCCGAAGACAGTTCCCCGCCCACCCATCAAGCTCGTGCCACCGATTACGCAGGCCGCGATGGCGTCGAGCTCGAGCAGTTGTCCGGCGTCGGGAGAAGCGCTGCCAACTCGCGCCGTGTAGATGATTGAAGCCACGCCGGCGAGCGCGCCCATGATGCAGAACACGGCGAGAATATGCTTCCGTATGTTTATGCCGGAAAGACGCGCGGCGTCAGGGTTGCCGCCGATTGCGTACAGGTAACGACCGAAGGTGGTGTTCTGAGTCAGGAAAGCTCCCGCTAAGGCGATCGCGATCAAAATGATAACGGGTATCGGAACGCCCTCGTAAGTGTTCATGGTGTAGATGAACCAGAGAATGACCGCAGACGGAAGCGCAATGCGAACTACCGTTGCGCCTAACGAGGCAGCTTCCAGTCCATGACGACGGCGGGCGCGGTTGCGGGCGATAACCATCCACACAACTGCCGCTATGCTTAGCGCGGCGATTATCCAGCCGGCGCGCGGGTCGACATAGTTCTGTCCGATAGCTTTAAAACTTTGCAGCCGCAGCGGGATCGTTTCTCCGCGACTGATTCCCAGGATGACACCACGCCACGCGAGCAACCCACCCAGCGTGACGATGAACGCCGGAATATTGAGGTATGCGGTTAGGGTGCCCTGGACTGCGCCAATTGCGATCGCGACGGTGATGCCGGCGGCCAACGAAGGTACCAATCCATAGCCCCACCAACCTTGCGCTATCGCTGCGATACCACCGGCAAGACCCACCAGTGAACCAACCGAAAGATCGATTTGGGCCGTGATGATCACCATCAGCATACCGACTGCGAGCACGCCTGTGACCGAGGTCTGTCGCATCAAGTTGGAGAAGTTTCGCGGTTCGAGGAAGATGTGGCCGGTTGAGAAATGGAAATAGATCCAAATAGCGATGAGCGCAAACACCATCGTGTATGCACGCAGAACGTCCGTCGGAATCTTGAACTTGCCGATGGTTGTCACCGGAGTGATCTCATCTATGTCCAGCGATGGCGCCGGATTCGACGCGACCGATGTGAGATCAATGCCAGGTTCGTTTGCAGTATTGCTCATCGCGGTTAGGACCTACTTTTGAGAAACGAGCTTTGAACTGACTTCTGACTTTTGTTCTTTTCAAGCCGCTTGCTGCACGCGTCCGGTGGCGCAAGCCATTACCTTCTCGGGCGTGGCGGCAGCGCGAGTAAACTCGCCGGTAATGCGTCCTTCATGCAAAACCAGGATACGGTCTGACATTCCCAGCACCTCCGGCAATTCCGACGACACCAGCACAATCGCAAGTCCACTCTTCGCGAGCTTGTTGATTTGCGCGTAAATTTCCTGCTTCGCGCCTACATCAATGCCGCGGGTTGGTTCGTCGAGAAACAGCACGCGCGGGTTTGTTAGCAACCATTTCGCCAGTACAACCTTTTGTTGGTTGCCGCCAGACAGCGTACCAGCAATCGTAAAAACGGAGTTGGCCTTCACGCGCAGCTCTTTCATCGAGCGCTCACCGGCCGCTGATTCGGCATCAACGCTGGTAAAGAAGCGTCCCGAGATTCGTCGCAATCCGGCCAGTGTCATATTGTTGAGAATCGTCTGGTCCAACACCAGGCCAAAGCGCTTCCGATCCTCAGTAACAAAGCCGATGCCTTGCCTGATTGCCTCGGCGGGATTGCCAATTTGAATACGTTGGCCTGCAAGTTTGATCTCACCGGAGACGCGACCGGCGTGGGCGCCAAAGATCGCCATCAGCAAATCGCTGCGGCCGGCGCCCATCAAGCCGGCTATCCCCAGCACCTCTCCATGCCGTACCGAGAAACTGACATCATCGACCAACTTTTTGCCGGCCACTACCGGATCGGTTACCGAAAAATTCGCCACCTCAAAGACAGTAGCGCCCTGATCATGGTCCGTCGCAGGGAAGATATCGCCGACCTCGCGCCCAACCATGCGGGCGATGATCTGTGGCTCGGTCCATTCGCTCGTAGCATTCGTGCCCACGGTCTTGCCGTCCCGCAGGACCGTGATGCGATCGCTAATCCGGAACACTTCGTTCAACTTGTGCGAAATGTAGATCATGCCGACGCCGCGCGCCCGGAGTTTGTTGAGAATGACAAACAGGGTTTCCACTTCGCCGTCGTTCAGCGCCGCGGTGGGCTCGTCCAGCACGAGGATGCGGGCATCATGCGAAAGCGCCTTCGCGATTTCAATCAACTGCTGTTGGCCAATGCCCAGGTTGCGAATCAACGTGTGCGGGTCGATGGATAAATGCAGGTCGTCAAGCAGTTCGCTGGCGCGACGATACAGTTCTTCCCAGCGGATCACACCGAACTTACGCGGCTCGCGTCCGAGGAAAATATTTTCCCCGACTGTCATCTCTCTGACGAGAGACAGTTCCTGGTAGATCACCGCAATGCCGGCGTTTTCCGCATCGCGCACGCCGCTGAACTGTTGCTGACTGCCTTCGATAAAAACCTCACCGCCATATTGCGGATGTGGATACACGCCACCGAGAATCTTCATCAACGTCGACTTGCCAGCGCCATTTTCACCAACCAGCGCGTGCACCTCGCCCTTCTGCAGATCCAGGCTAACGCCATCCAGCGCCCGAACACCGGGGAAGGTCTTCGTGATATTTCTCATTTCTAAGAAAGGTTTGGGCGTGGCCATAGCGGTCCTGGTTTTGGGTCTTTGCTTCTTGTTACCTGAAGTCACTTAGGGAGATCTTTCATTTGGCATTTGTCATTGCTCATTTGCCATTTACTTTGGCTGGACGACGCATCGAAACGGCGATGGATCAGTGACAGAATAAACCCAAACCCTCCCTCACTAATGGCAAATGAGAAATGCCAAATGGAAAATCCCTGGATTGTTCTCTGCTCGCTGCCCGCTATTCTTTCGGGCATTTCTCCGGCGGCAGACCCGCGCAGATTTCCTGCAGCGTGTGGTAGCCATCTTTTACTATTGTGCTGGTCAGCGTGTCTCTATCAACAGCGCGCGGTTCAAGCAGGATTGCCGGAACTTTCTTGAAGCCATTGTCGATCGTGTCTATAGTTGACACAGTTTCACCGCGCGCCAGCTTTACCGCGGCATCCACAGCGCCATAAGCCAGCGGCTGGATGGGTTTGTAAATTGTCATCGTCTGCTTGCCTTCGACGATTAGCTTTAACGACGCGAGATCCGCATCCTGTCCCGAAACCAAGACCTTACCGGCCAGGTGCTGGCCTTCCAGGGCCTGTACCGCACCGCGCGCGGTGCCGTCGTTTGAAGCGACGACGGCATCAACCTGATTGTTGGTCCGGGTCAACGCATTCTCGACGATGTTTAGTGCTTCGCTTGCCTGCCACTCTTTGGCGTACTGGTCCGCAACGATTTTTACATCGCCGCGATCGACCGCCGGTTGGAGCACGTTCATCTGGCCCTGGTGCAGCAGGAGCGCGTTGTTGTCAGTAGGTGACCCACCAACGATGACGAAATTGGCCGGCTTCTTGTTGACATGGTCCAGTAAATACTGGGCCTGCATCTCGCCCATCTTTACCACTTGATGCGAGATATACAGATCGACGTCGGCGTTTTTGATCAAGCGATCGTAGGAAATGACCTTCACACCTTGCTTGTGTGCCGCCTCGACAATTGAAGCTGCGATCTCACCGTTATGCGGCGCGATGATCAGTACATCAACGCCCTGAGTCAGCATATTCTCGGCCTGTTTGATCTGTTCACTATCGCTGCCGTTCGCCACTTGAACGTTGAGTTCGGCGCCGATTTCCCTGGCGCGCTTCTCAACCAGATCTTTGTCGCGCTGCCAGCGCTCCTCCTTCAAAGTGTCCATCGAAAAGCCAATCTTGACCGGCTCGTTAGGCGCCTTCGGCTTCCTGGCGCCATTGCTTGTTTGCTGCGTGCCAGAGACGCACCCGCCAGTGATCACGCTAAGCACAACTACACAAACGAGGAGTGTTTTATGTTGCATCGATTATTCTTTCCCTTCTCACTTTGGTGAACCAATCTCGGACGACTGAGCCATTACACAATCATTGTTCAGACGCGGCGACGCAATCACTTCGGGCGGCAACCGGCTGGCGACGATTCGTCGTACCCGGAAACAAGCGGGGGATTGGGATTACAGAAATCTACTTTTTCGTGAGGCTCACTTTAGCAGACTCTTAGAGGGAAATACACATTGAAGTTTCTGCAATTTAGTGCTATTAATTCTTCTCAATAAGCGGTTTGGCACAGATACAGTTACTTCTTCCCCCGCGTAGTATTCGAAGTTTCTATCGAGTTTGTCTTTCAGGTAGTGAAGTTAAGCTGTCTACCTGCTATCCCCCAAAGTATTGTCCCCAGGCAACAGGCCTTTATAAACATCGGTCGGTCAGCGAACATCCACTGGCTCGGGAGGGCCTTTCAATGAATCGAACCACCTCTAGCTTGGTCCGCGTCTTAACATGTGGGCTCTTCCTGTTATTGTTCCTCGGATCGGCCAATGCCCAATTCAAGGCGGGCATTCAGGGTACGGTGACCGACACGGGTGGCGGCCTTGTGCCGGAGGCGAAAATCACGCTGCTCAACACCGAAACTGGAAAAACCCTGGAGACTATTACAAGCGACGAAGGATTCTACCGGCTGTCAGGTCTACCGCCGGCCAAGTACAAACTCACAGTTGCAAAAGCCGGGTACAAGCAAAAGGTGTTTGATAGCGTGGCGATCAACGCCGAGGCCGTGCAGGGCCTCGACGTCAGTCTTGAGCCGGGCGATGTAAGCGCGACAGTTACTGTGACCCAGGAAACCGGGCAGACGCTGGAAACCGAGAATGCAAATGTTGACAAGGCAATCACGAACCAGGAGGTCCGCGCGTTGCCGCAAGTTGGGCGCGACCCTTACGAGTTGTTGAGATTGACTCCGGGAGTATTCGGCGACAGCGCGCGTGGCGGCGCAGGCGGCGCCGTCAGTTTACCCAACACTGCCGGGCCAGGCGGGTCTAACCGATCAATCTTCCAAACAGAGAATCAACCACAAATCTCAGCCAACGGTCAGCGGATAACTGCCAACAATTTCCAGATCGACGGTACCAGCGTAAACAGCTTAACTAATGGCGGAGCTGCGGTGATTACTCCGAACCAGGAATCAGTAAAAGAAGTGCGCGTCATAGCCAACGTCTACTCGGCAGAGTATGGCCGAAACTCAGGTGCGCAAGTCCTGACTGTTTCACAAAATGGAACGAACGACATTCACGGCAGCCTTTTTCTCAAGAACAACAGCGCCGGACTGAATGCCTTTAACAAGTACGGTGGTCCCAATGGCGCAAAGCCAATCCGAGTCAACCAGCACCTAAATCAGTTCGGAGGCAGCATCGGTGGACCACTCTACCTGCCGCGCTTCGGTGAAGGTGGACCCTCCGTCTGGGGCGGCAAGAATAAAGCGTTCTTTTTCTTTTCGTACGAAGGTTTGCGTAGCAGCAACACAGACACGGTTAACGCCTTCACGGAGACACCACAGTTTCGGCAGGCGGTAATATCGGCGCGGCCAAGTAGCATTGCGGCGCGAATCCTCGGCGATCCCGGCATCGCGCCGCGAGTCGTTTCGATCATCCCAGCCACTTGCTCGTTTGCAGGCTTTTCAGCAGCAAATTGCGTACAACTCCCGGGCGGTCTCGACATTGGACGCATTGCCGGGTCACAGGGCCAGTACATCTCTTTCGGCGACTTGAGCGGCGGTGGGCCAGACGGCATTCCTGATATTCAGTTTGCACAACTCTCAGTGCCGACAACTAGCCGCGGTAACCAATTCAATCCGCGCATTGATCTCAATTTTTCGAGCAAGGACACGCTCACGTTCAGCTCTTACATTTCGCGCTTCAAGGGCCTCGGCGGCGATGCCGCCGGCCGCAGCCGGCCAATGGGCGACATCGCCACGGCACCGCAGAATCTGTTTGGTATGGTGACGTGGGCGCGCATCATCTCTTCAAACAAGACTAACGAATTGCGCTTTAATGCTACGCGATTCGCATTTGACGAAATTGCTTCGTCCAGTGAAACGAACTTCGGGATTCCCCGAATTGAAATCGAAAATCTACCCTTTGACCGATTACGTTTCGGCGCGCCCTGGGCAGAAACAACTCCCGGCATCTTTTCCGAGAATACTTTCGAACTAAAGGATACGTTCCGTTGGGTGCGCGGAAACCAGGCATGGAGTTTTGGCGGAGAGCACCGCTGGGAGCAGGACAACAATGACCTTTCTGGAGGTTCGCGTCCGCTTTACACTTTCGCCGGGCTGTTCAACTTTGCCAACGACACACCGTTGTTCTACCAGATCAATGCCGACCCTCGTAGCGGCGGACCGGCGCAGTCAAAACG
>JBDUDV010000100.1:0-12338 GCA_040002755.1 Acidobacteriota bacterium
TCGGCGGCGTGGGCGGCGATCTTGTAGGCAATGACGCCGTCTTTCACGTCTTTCTTGTTGGGCAGGCCGAGGTGCTCTTTCGGCGTCACGTAGCAGAGCATCGCGGTGCCGTACCAGCCAATCATCGCAGCCCCGATTGCAGACGTGATGTGATCGTATCCGGGAGCGATGTCGGTGGTCAGTGGGCCGAGCGTATAGAACGGAGCTTCCTGACAAGTCTCGAGTTGCTTGTCCATGTTCTCTTTAATCAAGTGCATGGGCACATGACCGGGGCCTTCGATCATCACCTGACAGTCATACTCCCAGGCGATCTTAGTTAACTCACCGAGAGTTTCGAGTTCGGCAAACTGCGCTTCGTCGTTCGCGTCAGCAATCGAGCCGGGACGCAGACCGTCGCCCAAACTAAACGAAACGTCGTAAGCGGCCATAATTTCGCAGATGTCGCGGAAGCGTGTGTAGAGAAAACTCTCTTCGTGGTGCGCCAGACACCACTTCGCCATGATCGAACCCCCTCTACTAACGATCCCGGTCGTCCGTTTCGCCGTCATCGGAATGTAAGGCAGTCTTACCCCAGCGTGAATCGTGAAGTAATCAACACCCTGCTCGGCTTGTTCAATCAGGGTGTCGCGGAAGATTTCCCACGTCAGGTCTTCAGCTTTGCCGCCGACTTTCTCCAGTGCCTGGTAGATCGGGACGGTGCCGATGGGCACGGGCGAGTTGCGTATGATCCATTCGCGGGTGGCGTGGATGTTCTTGCCGGTTGATAAATCCATGACAGTATCTCCGCCACACCTAATCGACCAGCGCATCTTTTCGACTTCATCGTCGATGGACGATAGGACTGCTGAGTTGCCGATGTTCGCGTTGATTTTCACCAGGAAATTCCGGCCGATAATCATCGGTTCCGACTCCCGATGATTGACGTTCGCGGGAATGATCGCGCGGCCGCGAGCGACTTCGTCGCGAACAAACTCGGGCGTGACGTATTCGGGGATCGCAGCGCCGAAGGAAATTCCTTTGTGCTGATGATTGAGCGCTGAGCGATCGTCGGAAAGCGACGTCGCGCCGCCGCACTCCAAATTGCGGCCGAGGTTTTCGCGAATCGCAATGAATTCCATTTCGGGCGTGATGATGCCTTGGCGCGCATAATGCATTTGCGTTATGCAAGCACCGGGCTTAGCGCGCAAGGGGGTGCGCGCGAGCGCAGGAAAATCTTCCAGCCGCCCTTTTTCTTTTTGCCGCGCCTGGTTCGCCGCGTCAAATGTCAGATAGCCATCGTCGATCGGTTGCAGTTCGCGACCTTCATACTCTTCGACATCGCCACGCGCGAGGATCCAATGTCGTCGCAGTGACGGCAAGCCCTCGCGCACGTCGTAGCCAGCAGACGGATCGCCGTCTCCCCATGGTCCACTCGTATCGTAGACGCGCACCGGCGCGTTGTCCGCGAGCGAGTTGTCGAAGTTGCGCGTTTGGCTTTGCGAGATCTCGCGAAAGGGAACGCGTACGCCGGGTTGCTTGCCCGCCACATAAATGCGACGCGAGTTTGGCAACGGCTTATCGTTATTGGCCTCGGTGGTTTCGGTCTCTGGTTTGATTGCAGCGCTCATGATGTTCTCCATAAAAAAAACCGCTCCACCTAAACAGAAGGATGGAACGGTCAACGTGTGGCTGTTTCTCCCTTCGACGGTGCTAACCGTATCAGGTTCAAGGGGTCTCACTTAATGTGACTCTCAGTCCCGATCTTTAAATCGGGACTCCCCCGAAAGCTCTTTGAATTATCAAGCTGTCGTTTGGATTCTAGAACCGTTTCACGCCACGTGCAATGGCGTGAGCCTCGTGTCACAATAACAACTTCCCCTGCAGGAAAATTCAACCAAGACTAATTTGAGAGGAAATCAATCATGGCCGTTGAAACTGGCAAGCGCTTCGTTGACTTCAAACTTCAAAATCAGGACGGCAAGACCGTCACCCTCGGCGACTTCGCGGGCAAGTGGCTCGTCGTTTACGTCTATCCGAAGGACGACACACCGGGTTGCACGATACAGGGCAAATCATTCACCGCTACGAAGCAGGAATTCGACGATGCAGGCATCGCAGTGGTGGGCGTAAGCGCGGACGACGTAGATTCGCACAAGAACTTCGCCAATAAGTTTGCCTTCACGATCGACTTACTCGCCGATCCGAATCACGAGTTGCTGGATGCCGCGGGCGTGGGCCAAAGCGACTACAAAGGCACGATGTACTGGGACCGCACTTCATTCGTGATCGACCCTCAAGGTACGCTGCGCAAGGTTTACGACAAGGTGGATCCTAATGGACACGAGCGCGTTTTGCTCGACGACATCAAGGCGATGCAAGCAAAAGGCGCGACTGGCTGATCGCAACGTCTCTATGGAGCCGGCTGGCTCACGATGGGAGCCGGCTCGGTAACCGCCGGCGCGCTTAAGTATTTAGAAAAGAACCAAACGTAGCGCCGCACGCGATCCATCTGATGACGCGGCTCGGTAAAGCCGTGGTTCTCGCGCGGGTAAACTACAAACTCAACCGGCACCTTCATTTCCTTCAGCGCCATGTAAAACTCCTGCGCCTGCGCGATGGGCACGCGCGTGTCTGCCTGACCGTGCATGATCATCGTGGGCGTCTTGACGTTTTTCACATACTTCATCGGTGAACGGTCCCAGTAAAGCTCCTGCGCCTCCCACGGCGGCTTATCCGAGTAGAACCAGCGCAAATATCTTTGAATGTCGTTCTGCGAATACATCGAGTAAATATTGGAAATTGCCGCGCCAGGTGACACGGCTTTGAAGCGATCCGTCTGCGTCAGGATCCAGAACGTCATGTAACCGCCGTAAGACCAGCCAAACGCTCCGAGCCGATCCGGGTCGGCGATTCCGTTTGCGATTATCGCGTCGACACCCGTCATGCAGTCTTCGTAATCGCCCTTGCCCCAGCTGTTTTTGTTTGCCTGCGCAAACGCCAAACCCTTGCCGGTGGATCCGCGGAAGTTTGGTTGCAGAACCGCAAAGCCGTTGGCCGCGAGTACCTGTACAGCGCCGCTGAAACTGTTGAGCGAAGCGCCGGTCGGACCACCGTGCGGGTTCAGCAGGAACGGAACCTTCTTTCCCGCCTCATAGCCGACTGGTTTTGTCAGCAATCCTTCGACGTTCGTACCGTCTTTACTCTTCCACTTCACGACTTCCGTGTCGGCGAGTGTGTAGTCTTTAAGCCAGGCGTTTTGATCGCTGATAAAGCTGAACGTCTTGAAGTCAGTGCTCGCTTTGAATACTTCGGCAGGCGCAGCTCCCGACATTGTGCCAACGATCGTTTTTCCATCCCGGCTGAGATCGGCAATGTTTGCAACCGCTCCGCGCCGAGAGAGTTGCTTCACCGTTTCTGTTGCCACATCAAAGGCGAAGGTCTCGTTGGCTTCGAGCGTATTGGCATTGAAGTAAATTGTGTGGCCGTCCGGGGACCAGAACGGAGTGCCGACGTTTAGATCAACCTTCATGGTGACTGCTCTGGGCAAGCCGCCGGCAGTTGGAGCGAGATAGAGATAGCTCGGCGTCACGCCGCCACTGATGTCGGAGCTGCCCGTATATGCCAGCCACCGACCATCGTTGGACCAGCGTGCGTTATCGCTTGGTCCGCCGGTGCTGGCCATTTGCTCCTTCAGACCGGAGGCTACCGTGATGATCCAAACCTCGCTCGAACTGCCGTCGTCAGCTTTTGGCGAAGGCCGACCGGTGTAACTAATGCGCGTCCCATCCGGCGACCATTGCGGATCGCTGACGGTGAACTCGCCTGCTGTCAGCCGCTTCTCCGCCTTGGTTTCAATGTTCCACGTCCAGAGATGCGTCATGCGAATGTCGCGATCGATTACGATCGTGTCGTCCTTAACTTTCTTGCGATCCTCTTCTTCCTTACCCGGCTGATCGCTGGCGCTCAACAGCAGCAGCTTGCCGTCCGGCGACCAGCGAAAGCCGCTCGCGCCACCTTTGTGCGAAGTGACTGCCCACGCCTCCCCGCCATCTGCCATCATCATCCAAACCTGCCGCTCGCCGTCCTTTTCGCGGTCCGACAAGAACCCGAGCCGGCGACCATCAGGCGACCATTCCGGCGCCGTTGAGCTCTTATCGCCACGCGTGTACTGCATTGCTTTGCCACCGGCGATCGGGACAACCCATACCTGCGTCACCGCTTTCCATTCCTTGTCCGGCTCCATTTTGACTTCGCTGACTGTGTACGCGACGCGCGATCCATCCGGCGAGATTCGCGGTGAACCAACGGCCGCAACCTTCATCAGGTCGAGCGCGCCCAGCAGCCGCTTGCCTTCTTTCGTCCGTGCCGCCGGAACGCTAGCTGTCGCTGGCTTCTTCTGATCCGATGCTGCAGTCGGTGTCTCCTGCGCGCTCAATCGCGACGTTGGTAACGCGAAGCACAATGACAGAAAGAAAAGGGCAGTCAAATGTTTGCGGATCATCGAGAGACTCCTTCGGATGGCGAGAACTTCAATTCAGAACCGAGACGCGCAAGGTAGGAAAAACGCTATTCTTGCGCAAACGAAATATAGCTTGGGCGCGGACCGGGTGAAACAAGTTTTGGTAATGGTCTTAGCCGCCGATGAAACTCATCGAACGCGAGGGCGCGACAAATTGCGGCTCATTGATGTAGTGGCGCGGCTCTTTCTTCAATACGACTGACTCGATGAACGCCACGATCTCACTGCGCGTGGCGCCGGTGCGAACTACGTCACGCAACGAATGTTCGACGGTAGAAAACAGACAGGTGCGAATCTGGCCGTCGGCGGTAAGCCGAATGCGCGAGCAGGCGCCGCAAAATGCTTCAGTGACCGGCGCGATGATGCCGATTTCGCCAGGTGCGCCGTCAGCAAAACGATAGCGAGAGGAGGTTTCTGAACCGCGATCGCCGGCGACGGGGGTTAGTAGAAATCTTTCGTTAATCCGTTCGCGGATCTCGCGGCCTGACACAACGTCGTCGCGTGACCAGTCGTGGCCGGAATCCAACGGCATAAACTCGATGAAGCGCATCTTCACGTCGTGTTCGCGGGCGAAGGCGGCAAAATCTGCGACTTCGTCATCGTTGTGACCGCGCACGATGACCGCGTTGATCTTGATTGGATCGAGACCTGATTGTTTCGCGGCAGCGATTCCAGCGAGCACACGATCCAGCACGTCGACCCCCGTCATTTGTTTGAACTTTTCGGGTTTCAAACTGTCGACGCTGATTGTGATGCGATCCAGTCCGGCATCTTTCAAGCCCTGAGCGCGGTCGGGCAGGAAGTAGCCGTTGGTGGTCAGCGCCAGATCCTGAAGTCCTTTTGTTTTGAGCAGCGAGAGTTTCTCGATGATCGTTTCTATGTCGCGTCGCATCATCGGCTCGCCGCCCGTCAGACGTATCTTTTCAATGCCGAGCGAGACGAAAATTTCGCAGACGTATTCGATCTCTTCATAGGAAAGCATCAGCTCTTTGGGCGCGATCGGCGGCTCGCCGTGCGGCAGGCAATAGAAACAGCGAAAGTTGCAACGATCGGTGAGCGAGACGCGTAGATCGCGTATCGGTCGATTATAGGAATCTTTGAGAACTAGTGACATCGCTATCAGGATGATACGCGCCCGTAGAGTTAGTTCCAAATTCAGGCTTAGCTATTTTTTCGCCAGGAATTCCTTTATCTTCCCCAGCTCGGGCGGTCGCTGTCAGCGTTTGCGGTCAGAGCGATCAGCTTTGTGTAGTATTCCCCGGCTTTTTTATTGTCGCCTATCATTTCAGCCGCACGCGCCGCACCAAAGAGGCCGCTGAAACGATTGGGCGAGTCTTTTAACGACGCCTCAAACTCCTGAGGTGCTCGCAGATGGTCAGAGAGTCGAAGAGCGCGAGGTCTTCGGGTAGTACGCCAATTTGGGAGTTCGTATATTGGTGACGTATTCGGCCAACACTATTATCATGACCGAGCGGAAACGCGAATCCTTGTGAGGGCTCACTGATGGAATCTATCCCGTCCCGATTTCAGATTTGTCCGCCAAAGTTGCTAGGCGTAATTGGCCTGAGTCTCGTGCTCAGTCTCACAGGCCAGGGACAATCCCGGCGGAAGCACACTGGATCGCCGCCGCCTTCGTGCACCACGCAAACAGGTTTGCATTGCGAGATGTACGGTAGCGGCGAGCCAATTCTCTTCCTGCATGGTCTGGGCGGCAGCACCTTCTCCTGGCGTTACATGAAAGTGTTGGCGCGCTACTATCAGGTCATTCTCATTGACTTCCGCGGCGAAGGTGAGTCGCCCAAACCGCATGACAAGCATTATTCGATCCTGGATCAGCGCGATCTCATTTACCAATTCATTGTCGAAAAGAACCTGAGGCGGCTGACTTTGGTTGGCAACTCGTATGGTGGGGCCGTCTCTCTGCTGCTGGCTATTCGTCTTTGCGCCGAGCCGGATTCGCGGCTGGCGAAACTCATCTTGATCGATTCCGCCGGCTACCCCGATCATTTGCCGCTGTTTCTTGTAATTCTTAGAACGCCGGTGCTTGGTTGGCTGGCCGTTCACACTTTGCCCCCCGCGCTGCAAATCGCAATGGTGCTTTACCAATCCTATTATGACCCCAGAAACATTACATGCGATCAGATCGAGGCCTACGCGAAACCAATCGCCTCTCGGGGTGGAAGACACGCGCTGCTGGAAATTGGCGAGCGCGCGATCCCCAAAGATATCCAAAGTTACATTGATGAGTATCCGAAGATTTCAGTTCCGACACTGATCCTGTGGGGTGAGGACGATCATGTTCTGCAGCGAGATGTGGGTGTGAAACTGAATGTAGCGATTCCGGATTCCCGACTGCAATACATCAAATTTGCGGGACACATTCCCCAGGAAGAGCAACCGCATGCAGTGCTCTGCCGCATAAAGGCGTTTCTGATGCCTAACGTAACTTGCCCGCCGCAGAAACCAGGAGGGCCTGCAGTCAGGAAGAGATAGTCAGGTTGAGAATTCACTTCATCGTCATGATAGCGGCCATCGTCTCCATGCCGTCCCACAGATTTTGTAAACGCAAATTCTCGTTCTCGGCGTGTTGGTTGTCATCGTAATTAGCAATTGGCACGGTCATCGTCACCGTAGACAAGTTGGCAGTGATGACCGAAAGGGGAAGACTGCCTCCTGCGGTTGGCAATCTGACAATCACTTCCTGGGACGTTGATTGCACGGCTGCGACAACGGCAATTGAAACGTCGAGATCCATTCGGGTGCGCTCGGCGTTATAGCCGCCAGTGCGCTGGGTTACGCGAGCGATCAAAGGATATCGTTGGCGCTCTGTATCGGTTGGATCGCGATCGATGACATAGAAACCCTGCTTGCGAATGTGGTCGCTGAGGAGTTGCGCCTGACGCTGGTAGTCATTGCCTTTCACCAAGCGCAAATCGAGAACTGCTGTCGCCGTGGTGGGAATGACGTTGCGCGCGAGCGCGCCGACGTCGCCACTACTTATGCCATTGATGTTGAGCGACGGCTCATTGATCAATTCCAGCAGGCTGCGGCCCTGGCCCTCGGTGCGGGCGAGACCGAGTTCGGCCCGCAGCGTGTCGTCGTATTGGGGAGCTTCAGCGATTGCCTTTCGTTCAACCGCGCCGAGCGGTTCGATGTTGTCATACCATCCGGCAATCGTCACATGGCCTGAATCATCTTTCATCGAGGCCAGCAGTTTCACGAGGATCAGGGCGGGGTTGGGCGCCCAGTTTCCGTAGTGTCCGCTGTGCAGCGGTCGCTTCGCTCCGTAAACAGTTACGTCGACGTTCGTATCGCCGCGTACGCCGAAGACTACCTGTTTGCGACCAGACTGGTGGACTGGTCCGTCGCAGATGATCCACGCATCGCTCTGCAGCAGTTGCTTGTTTTGCCGGAGTATTTCCCCAATGTGCGGCGAGCCCGCCTCTTCTTCGCCTTCAAAGAAAAACTTGAGGTTGGCAGTTGGTTTCTGGCCCGAGGCAAGCAGTGCATCGAAGGCGCACAGGATTGACATGACACCGGCTTTGTCGTCGCCAGATGAACGAGCGTAAAGACGCCACTCTGGATTAATGACATCGTCTGCTTTAGGCGCCGGCAGAATTTTTCCGCCCGCTTCCAACGCCGCACTGCGCAGCACCGGTTGCCAGGGCAGCGTCCCGCTCCACTGCCGCGGGTCTGTCGGTTGGCCATCGTAGTGCGCATAGAAAATGAGCGTGCGCGTGGCGCCCGGCGTTTTCCATTCACCATAGACAACCGGAGGCACGGATGGATCAATTGTTTCCAGCAGCCGGGGCGCGAGTTTGCGGCGCTGCATCATGGTCATGATGGCGGCGGCATTCCGGCGAATGTTTTCGCGATCGTTCGCGACATTCGGAATGGCGAGCAGCTCCATGAACTCGCTGAGGATCTCGTGCTCGTGCGCGCGGCGATATTCTCGCACCAAGCCGGCGGCGAGCGCTGGTGCGTGAACAAGCAACAGCGTTAGAGCTAAGGATGAGAGTTGCTTGATTCCGTTCTTCATTTGATCCCAATCTAATCGATGCCTGTGACCTTCAAAACTTTGACTAACGTCTCTTCCGCCTCAGGCACAATGAACCTAGCTGATCCACCGGCCCACTTAATCTCCATAGGGGGTTTGGAAATCAACAGCCGAGCAAAGAAATTAAGACTTGGCTCCACGGTGGAAACGGTGGCGGTATCCAATTGCGGAATTTCAAATGGCTCCCTATCCTTCGATAGGTTTTTGGTGTGAGGAACAAATGTCATACAACCCTGACCGAGGTAAAGCACGCCACCGATGGCGAAGTTGGCGCTCTTCATCCAACTGCATGGGAGCCTGGAGGTAAACTCATTTTCTGATTGAGGGGGAGGAGGAACTAATTGTGGGTCACCGGCATACAACGAGTCATAGAACGAACACATACCCTGGCGCATCTTTTTGGGAGACAGCCAGGCCATAACCAGCCCAAAGGGGACTCCGAACGCTATACCTATTGCGACTGATTGAAAGGCGCTGAAGCCTGGCAAAGGAGTTGAGACCAAGAGTGACATGAGACCTACGAATGCCCATGGAAAAAACAGACCAAAGGCTACGCCGCAAAAAAGGCCGGCGAGGACTCCCATTATCCACCGGTTCAGATGACCGGTCTCATCAAGATCGTAGACTTCACGCGAAGCGAGGTTTACTAAGAGCTTTTGTGGGGCCATGGTTCACCAGCTTTAGTGAAGTGCTTGATCCAGCGATGACGGATCGTCCAGCAAGATCCACTCAACGACCGAAAGTGGCAGGCTGCCATTCTTGATCAGGTCGTCGTGAAACTGGCCCAGGCGAAAGTTTGCGCCTTGTTTGTCGCGATACTTGCCCAGCAGCCGCATGATCTGCCACTTGCCCACCATGTAGGTGATCTTCTGGGTCGGATTTGCCGCCGCTCCAGCTGCTTCGCCAGTCGCTGATTCTTTATCCAGTCCGCCGGCTTCCATGAAATAGTTGACTGCTTGATCGAACGTCCAACGACCGGTGTGCAGGTTGACGTCAACGCCGATGCGCGCGGCGCGATAGCGCGAGAGGCGAAGCACTTGTGCTTGTCCCGGAGAAAGATTCGCATAGAGGCCGGTGCGCATCAGCATCTCCTCGCCGTAAAGCGCCCAGCCTTCGATGAAAATGTTGTCGGAATGCTGGCGGCGAATTTCATCGGTTAGATGGTTCGCGATGGAGAGCTGGAGGAAGTGGCCGGGAATTCCTTCGTGGCCGAGTATCGGTCGCGGGTCTTCGATCGCCGCGCGAATGTAGAAATTCTTCGACGCCGGGTTGTAAGTGGGAATGAAATAGAACCCACTCGCGTCTTTGTCGTAGACGCCGGGCGCGTTCATGAAGCCGCCGGGACTGGTTGGCTTAAACGCGTCGGGAAGTTGGCGAATTTCAAACCGGCCGAGGTAAGACGGCAAGGTGACGAGATGATTCGTGTTAAGGAAGGTGATCATCTCCGCCTCGCGGCTTTCGTACGCTTTCAGAAAGGCTTCCTGATCTTTCGGTACGTTTGCGCTGCGCGCCGGATTCGGATCGGCGAGTGAAGGATCGGGCAACCATGATTCGAGCGCGCGGTAGCGGCCGAGTTCCGCCTGGCCCAACATCTCTATCTGCTTTGCGTCGAGCGGGAGCAGGTAAACGTTTTTCAGGAGATAGTTGTAGTTTTCTTCGCCCATCGGTTTAAAAGGCACCATCCCCGGCAAACGCTTTTCCAGCCAATCGGCAAAACCGTGAATTGAAACCAGCGCGGCATCGCGGCTCTTCACCAGATCGTTTTTCTCCGCCGGCGACATATCTTTTGCGAGCGTCATGAGGCTGTCAGTGAAAAGACTGTCGATTGATCGCGCGGAATCGATTGCGAGCTGCGCATAGAGTCGACCCGGCTTGGTGAGATTTCCTTTGCCTTGTTCAATCACGAAGGGCATTTGCTTGAGTCGCGCCGTTGCCGCGAGCGCGCGATTGCGCGGCGAGTCGTATTCCTTCTTCAGGAGTGAGAAGATGCCGTTACTGCACTCGTTGACGTAGGTCTGCGGATCGCTCTCTTCGAAGTCAATCACACGGTCAAAGAAGGTGATACCGTCAAGTTGGGAACGAAACAACAGCCAGTCGATACGGTCGTCTTTGCCCCAATTCGCCGTCTGCATGGCCCGCACTTTCCCAAGCACTTCCTTCACGTGCAGTCGCCGCATAAGCACCGCCGACAGCGAATAATCGGTGAGCTTGTTGTCCCAGGTGTGCAGCCCCTGATCACTTGAGCCGACGGGATAGTTTTGATTGCGCCAGGTGTAATAGTCGGCGGCGAGCTTGTGCAGATCGGCGGGCGTCTTCGGCTCCTGGGCCTGTAGGGAGCCTGACGAAATGATAGTGATGGCAATGAAAGTTAAGAACAGAATCGTTCGTTTCATTTTAACCTCGACTGGATAAGTAGAAAATTGCAAAAGGACGTCAATCAGGCGCACAGCGACTAGCTTGCAAGCGAACCGGGGCTCCGCAGGAGTCAAATGTTTTAGCCAACCAAATCCAAACCGGCTTTGGCCTACTATAAACATTTCGTTCCTCCGGAACTAGGAGTTACGCAGTTCCGCCAGAGTCCGCGCATTGCGCTGCAGCCCGGAAAGTTTGGCGCGCTTCATCGTGCTGCCGCGAAAGCGTTGGGCGTAAGCCTCCGGCGTCAACTCCAGCACTTCCGCAAGCCACGCGTTAACGTTACCTTCGCGTGGCAGAAAACGCGGTTCATCCGTCGTCTGTTCAAAACGATTCCAGGGACATACGTCCTGACAAATGTCGCAACCGTAAAACCAACCCTCCAGATTTTCGGCGACAGGCTCTGGTAGCTCCGGGTTGCGCAGTTCAATTGTCGCGTAAGAGATGCATTTGTTTGAGTCGACTACGTAGGGCTCAGTGATCGCGTCGGTTGGACAGGCGTCGATGCAAAGCGTGCAAGTGCCGCAGTGATCCGCGACGAGCTCGCTGTCGTATTCGAGATCGATATTCAGGAGCAGCTCGCCGATGAAGACCCACGAGCCGTATTCGGTGGTTATCAGATTAGTGTGCTTACCGATCCAGCCCAGCCCGGCGCGCGCGGCCCAGGCCTTGTCCATCATCGGCTGGATGTCAACGCAAACTTTTCCTTCCGCACCCGGAATCTCGTTCTGAATCCCGGCGAGCAGGGAGCGAAGTTTCGCGCCGATAACGTCGTGGTAATCGTCGCCCCAGGCATAGCGCGAAACTTTGCCGGTTTCGGGATCGTCCGTGTGTTTATCCGGTGTGTAGTAGTTCGTTGCGACTACCACGACTGAGCGTGCGGCGGGAAAAAGTTTGCGCGGATCGCTGCGCATCTCGGGGTCGCGCGCCATCCAGCGCATCTCGCCGTGGTAGCCGCGTCGAAGCCACTCGCTCAATTGCCTGCGCTCCTCGCTGAGCGCCGTGGCCGCAACAATTCCAACCTTCTCGAAGCCTTCGCGCAAGGCCCCGTCTTTTATTCGACGGGAAAGTTCGCGTGCATGAAGTTCAGCTTCAGACTGTGCTGGAGAAGAGACGGATGTACGGCTGCCTTGCATGAATCCGTAGCATACGTGTGAGGTTAGAGACTCGTCCAGCCAGGTGACGTGTGCTTGTTAGCGTTCTTACCGAGTTATCGCACTCAGTTCGATTTTTGTTATCGGTGCGGCGGGCTCGCTATGGCGCGGTGGACGAATTGAACTAAATCTGGTCTTTGAGCAGACAAAAAAGAGAGAATAGTCATCTATAGAAGAGAGGAGTCATGAAGAAAGAGATTTCGCGTTATCAAGCTAC
>JBDUDV010000101.1:0-12268 GCA_040002755.1 Acidobacteriota bacterium
GTCCCGATAGTTTAGTTGGGGAGAATCTCGCCCCGTGCGCAGCCGCAACCGCCACTGCCTGCAGCAAGGGATGACCCGACACTGCCCGCGCCGAAATCACGTTGCCGTTCTCGTCGATCGTCACCTGAACGACGACTGTTCCCGAAGCGTGGGCTTGCCTTGCTATGGCGGGATATTGCGGGTGCGGCAGACTGATAGCTTTTCCGTTAAGCACGCCACCAGAGATCGGTGCGCGTGGTGGAGTCGGCGCCGGCGGCGGGGGCGGCGGGGGCTCGCCCTCGATATTCACTTTCGCCATACCTGTGCCCGTTCCGATTCCGGTACCTGGGCCCGCTGCCATTGGCGCCGCGGCGTTCGAAGACTCGTTGCCAATCACCGTGGTGACGCCACGTCTAACCGGCGGAATATCGCTGGCTTTGGCTGACACTTCTTTGGGCGCTACACGAGATTCACTGACGTCGGCAATCAACTCTTTGCGAACGTCGACATTTTGATCTTTGTTTGGCTTGGACTCGGCCGGCTTGTCGGGCTCATTCTGGGCCTGCGGCACCGGTACCGGCGCTACCAACGTAGTCAGTTCCAAATCCTGAGCGTCAAGATAGGCGGGCGCATATAGAATACCGACTACCAGCAAAGAGATGCCGATAATTGCATAGATAGCCACCGTGCCTAAGAGAAACGAGCCTTTTCGCCCAAGGTCCTGTTTATGCGAACCAGACTCTACAAGGTTCTCGAACATTTCGATCCTCCCTATTCCGGTGCCAAATGGATCAGGATTACAGAATTCTTTCGATACTCTTTAATTGCTGCTCAAACGTCGATCTTCCAGCCCGCCTGAGTACCTACAAATGAAGGGGGTTGATGCGCTCAAATCTTGAGAACTTCGAGTCCAACTGAAAAGCCAAGGTGCGGGGAAAAAACTCGCTGGCCCCTCAACAGACTGACGCGCAACCGTCACTTCCACAATGCGGGGTCGACTCTTGAGTATTTAATTGGCCAGCAACGGCAGCAGTCTATTCCGCCTTGCGCGGCAAAGTCAAGAGCAAATTCAAACTTAACTATCGCGAAAACAGAGCGTTCAATAAGCGCAGTAGCAGACGAGCGTCTATGCGCCTCCCACCCCTCTTGAACGCTTAGCGCCACTACCGGTCAGCGCCTCTCGACCTGGCCCTCGGGTCACTCGTGGTGCTCGCGGCTCCAGGCGGCTTCCCGCAGTTGCTGAAGCGCGGTTCGCTGCCTCGAGACGCTGTTCCCACCAGACCATGATAGGGCTTGCGATAGCGACCGATGAATAGGTTCCGAAGCTGACGCCAATCAAGAGCGCCAATGAAAAGCCGCGCAACACTTCTCCGCCAAACAAGACCATCGCCAGTACGGACAGAAAAACTAAGCCAGAAGTGATGACGGTTCGCGAGAGTGTTTGGTTGATCGAGTCGTTCGTGACTTTGTATAGGGAGTCGCGCCGGTGCAAACGCCGGTTTTCCCTGATCCGATCGAAGACCACGATGGTATCGTTGACCGAAAATCCAACCAGTGTCAGCAGTGCCGCGATCACCGTCAAACTCACTTCCCACTGAAAAATTGAAAAGAAGCCGAGGGTCACAAGTACATCGTGGAACACAGCGATTACTGCCGCCGCGCCATAGGTCCATTCAAATCTGAAGGCAATATAAAGCAGAATGCCGACCAAAGCTGCCAGGGTTACCGCAATAGCCTTGTTGCGAAGCTGAGCTCCGGCCACGGCGCCCACCGCGTCTGTACCAATGATCTTGTAGGCGGCGTTCGGATCAGTTTCCAATTCTGCCTGGGCCGACGCCTCCGGCCCAAAAGTGTTCAGGGCACTACGAACCATCGCGCGACCGGCGTCGAGTTGGGTTTGTGACTCGCCGGCTGCGGAGCCGGAAAGCGGAAGCTTTATCAGCGCAGTGTCAGTCTTATCGGTGACCGGCTGGATAATGGCGTCCTTGCTCCCGACCTTGGCCAACGCATCCCGAATAACTTCCGGCGAAGGACGTTGCTTGAACTTCACCGTGACAACCGTGCCGCCTTTGAAATCCACGCCGAGGTTAAATGCTTCGGTACCGTTTGGATGTTTCCACTGCCGAAAGATAGCGGAACTGAGTCCCGCAAGCATCAGCAAAATCGAAACAGCTATAAAGATCCGGCGATTAGCCAGCCAATCAATCCTAACGTCTTTGAAAAATTGAATCATATTAACCAGTCAGTTCGGGACAGTTACTCCGTCAATTCCTGCGCGGCGGCAAGTTAAATGCTTAGCGACTCCATTTTCTTCTTCCGACTCAACTCCCACATGAAGATCGTGCGCGAAACGTAAACGGCCGAGAAAAGATTTATCGCCAAACCCAGGACCAGCGTCACCGCGAAACCCTTTAGCGGACCGGTGCCAAACAAGAACAAGAACAACGACGAAATTGTGGTTGTGACGTGGGTATCAATAATAGTCACGAAGGCGCGCGCAAATCCCTGCTCTATCGCTGATGGTATCGTCTTTCCAGTCCTTAACTCTTCGCGAATGCGCTCGAATATCAGCACATTGGAATCCACCGCCATACCGATGGTCAGAATGATGCCGGCTATTCCCGGCAGCGTTAAGGTCGCCTGAAAAAGTACCAACCCCGCAAGCATCAAAATCATGTTCAAGAGCAAAGCTACTACTGCGTTCACACCGGAACCTCGATAGTAAACCAGCATGAAGAGGACGACCATGATCAAGCCAACCAAGGAAGCTCGGACACCCGATCGAATCGAATCGTCCCCCAGGCTGGCCCCTACGGTTCGCTCTTCCATGTACTCAATTGGCGCAGGCAACGCACCCGATCGCAAGGTCAAAGCCAAATCGTCAGCTGATTGTTTGGTGAACCGGCCCGAGATTTCGCCGGAGTCAGAAATCTGCGACTTGATGTAGGCGATGGACTTGACCTCGTCGTTTAAGACGACGCCCATGTATTCGTTGATATTGGCCGCTGTCCAGGCTCCAAACTTCTCAGAGCCGACAGGCTTGAGCGAAAAAGAGATTGAATAGGTATCGCCACCGCCCTGAGTTTGAACTGCCGCTGCGCTGCGCAGTTCGCTGCCATCAACTACTGCGGGCGACTCGACTACAACCCACTTCTTCGGTTTCGGCGCCGCTCCGGTGGCGGGTTGGCTGCCGGCAGCAGTTGGCTCTTCCCGTTCGGCATATGGCAAAACCCGACGATTCGTCGGCACCGTTGCACCGAGCGAGGCCTTCGCCTCGTCTTCACTATTGAAGGTTTGAGTTGGTGCCGGACTGGCGGGGCCAACAAGATGGACCAACTCGAGCTTCGACTCCGCCTTTAACAGTTGCTTGACGCGTTCGGGATCGTGTATCCCGGGCATTTGCACCAGAATCTGGTGGGAAGCTTGTGAACCATGTCGCTGCACGAGCGGTTCCGCGACGCCCACAGAGTCCAAACGGCTCTCAATAATGCGTTGTGCCTGTTCGGTGGCCTGCTCTGCAAGTGTGGCTTGAGCGGTGGCCGGCAACATCCAAACAATCGTGTTAGCGCCCACACTAGAGCTCCAAAGCGAAAGGTCTGATCCTAACTTCGCCTTTGCTGCCTCTTCAGTCTCAACCAGCTTCGTCGGATCGCCAGTCTCGAGGACAATTCGGTATTTACCGCCGGTCGCTTCCGGCGTCACTTGCTTGACCGGTAGCCCTTTGTCTTTGGCGGCCTTCTCGATGGCGACGGCATCCGCCAGTGTCAGGTTTTTCAAAACCTCATCCGTCTTGACGCGCATCACCAGGTGCGAACCACCTTTGAGATCGAGTCCAAGGTGAATGTTCGACGCCAACGTCGTTTTGATTCCGGACCAGGTGAAGTCGTGCAGTGTAGGGCGGCGACGTGGACCGATCACTATGTAAAAGCCGGCCAGGGTTATTAGGACAATAATTATTGTGCGCTGGAGCAGGTTCTTCTTTTTCATTGCAAAGAAATCGTCACCCAGGTGGACGTAGGGAGCTGAGCCTTACTTTTTTTCTTCCTCTTCAATACCCGCGATGGCAGACCGGGAAACTTCGAGTATCGACTTTTCGGCGCTTCTAATTAGAAAACTCGTATCGCGCACCGTAGTGATCGTGCCGATTATCCCGCCGGTGGTAACCACGCGGTCGCCGGACTTAAGTTGAGAAATAGTCTCCTGCAATTCCTTCTGCCGTTTCTGTTGCGGCCGGATCAGCAGAATGTAAAAGACGCCGATGATCAAAAGGATCGGGAGCAGCTGCACTAAACCACCCATGCGAGCCTCCCCTTGCGTCGCAACGACGCTACCAATTCGGAGCCGTTATGAAGTGTCATTATTAGAAGTGTCATTAAAATCTTCGTTGCCTTTATTCGAGTCTCAAGTCGCAAGCGAACTCCGCGAACAACTGCCACGGTTAAGTATTACTGAGCGCCTTATCTTGCTCGTAAGCGTTCAGCCCCTCGGTGAACTCTCTTCGAAATTTGGGGAAATCGCCAGACCGAATAGATTGCCTCACGCGTCGCATAGTGTCAAGGAAGAAGGCCAAATTGTGGTGGGTTAACAGTATGCTCCCGAGCATTTCACCTGCCAGGTGGAGATGTCGGAGATAGGCGCGCGAGTGTCGTTTACAAACTGAGCAACTGCACGATTCGTCCAGCGGCTTGGTGTCAGCGGCCCACTGCGCGTTCTTGACGTTCACCTTGCCCAGAGAGGTGAAGGCTTGCCCGGTCCGTCCGTTTCGCGTTGGCAGGACGCAGTCAAACATGTCGATTCCATGCGACACGGCTTCGACCAAATCCTCAGGCGTGCCTACGCCCATCAAGTAACGCGGACGGTCCGCCGGCATTGCCGGAGCCAGATCGCTGACTACGCGCCACATCACGTCCTTCTCTTCGCCAACACTGAGTCCGCCGATCGCATAGCCGTCAAATCCGATTTCCGTGGTTCGAGCCAGGCTTTCTCTTCTTAGATCGAGATGCGCCCCACCCTGAACAATTCCAAAAAGCGCCTGCGCACCACTGATTGTTTCCGTTGCATTGGTTCGCCCCGTATCCAAAGTCTCCGCTTGCAAACTGTCGAACCTCGCGCGCGAGCGCGCCGCCCAACGCGCGGTCAACTCCATACTCTGTCCCGAAGCCTCAGGCGGCGCATCGCCGGCGGCGCATTCATCAAACGCCATCACGATCTCTGAACCCAGCACCGCCTGCAATTCCATTGAAACCTCGGGAGACAGGAACTGAAGACTGCCGTCCAGGTGTGAACGAAACTGGGTTCCCTCCTCCGTTATTTTTCTGAGTGCCCCGAGACTCCAAACTTGAAACCCACCGGAATCCGTAAGCAACGCTCTTTCCCAACCGTTGAAGCGATGCAGTCCGCCGCACTTTCGTATCACTTCAATACCGGGACGCAGCCAAAGATGATAGGTGTTGCCAAGAATGATGCGCGCGTCGAGTTCGTCTTCAAGAATTTCGAAGCGCATACCCTTCACCGTACCGGCAGTGCCGACCGGCATGAAGACAGGCGTTTCGATAACGCCGCGGCGGGTGGTCAACACGCCTGCGCGAGCTTCACCATCCTTGGCTAGAACTTGAAAGGTGATCGGGGGCTTGTTTGGCATTCTCAACTGTGTGAGCTTTTGAACTTTAGTTCTTTGTGCTTTGGACTTCGGTGCCGTCACTCACAGACGGGAAACTCTGATCAATCGGCAGAGATTAAAGACCAAAGTCCTAAGCACCAAATACAAAGCTCAAAGTCCTGCGTTCACCTTTTCTTTCGCGTTTTGTGCTTCTCGATAATCCGCAGCGGCGTGGCAAAGAAATCAAATTCTTCGCGCAAGCGATTTTGCAGGTAACGGAGGTAGGAAAAATGCAATCCTGACTTGCCCCCGGATGTGAACAGCACAAACGTTGGCGGCCGCACTGAAACTTGCGTCATGTATTGCACGTGAAGTCGCGAGAGTCCGCCCTTAACAGGCGCCGGCGCGCTGCCGCCGCGCGGCTGAGAAACTGCCGCTTCGAAAAAGGCATTGAGCTGCGACGTGGGAATGCGGCGGTTGCGTTCTTCGTTGGCGCGCACGGCGAGCCCCAACAAATTCTCGACGCGCTGGCCGTTCAAAGCAGAGATCATGATCACCGGCGCCCATTCAAGAAACTTCATCCTCTCACGAACCTTGCGTTCAAACTGCGCGGAGGTGCTGGTCTCTTTGTTCTTCACCGAGTCCCACTTGTTGCAAGCGATAATGATCGAGCAACCGGCGTCGTGCGCGTAGCCGGCGATATGCGCGTCGAGCGCAGTTGGTCCTTCTTCGGCGTCAATGACGACGATAGCGACGTCCGCGCGCGCCAAACTTTTCATCGCCATCACGACCGAAAGCTTCTCGGCCATCTCGCCGGTTTTGCCTTTGCGCCGGATGCCGGCCGTATCAATGAGACGAAACTTCTGTTCGGGCGTCGTCAACAGCGTATCGATTGAATCGCGCGTCGTGCCGGCGACCGGCGACACGATCACCCGCTCTTCGCCGATGAGTCGATTCAGTAATGAAGACTTGCCGACGTTGGGACGGCCGATGATCGCCAGCCGCAACTCTCGATTTGAAGTTTGCGATCGCAGATCTGAAAGTTCTGATCCCGAAGAAGGCGCCGCGACGTCCTCGTACTTCAGATCCGTCACTAAGGCGTCGAGCAAATCGCCAAGTCCGATACCCTGTTCCGCGGACACTGGAAAGACTTCTTCGAAACCAAAGCGGTAAAACTCGCCAGCCTCAGCTTCCACGCGCGCCTTCTCAGACTTGTTCGCCGCCACCAGCACGCGCTTGCCTGTCGCGCGCAGCAGCGTCGCTAACTCTTCGTCGAGTGGGGTCAGACCAAGACGCGCATCAACTACCCAAATGATCGCCTGCGCATCATCGATGGCAAACCCGGCTTGCTTGAAAATATTCGCGGGGATAACCGCGTCGTCATCAGGAATGATTCCGCCAGTATCGACGATGGAGAAACGATTCCCGGACCATTCCACTTCGCCGTAAATGCGATCACGCGTGATTCCAGGTTCGTCGCCGACAATCGAGCGGCGCTGGCCGATCAGTCGATTGAATAGCGTAGACTTACCGACATTCGGCTGCCCGACGACCGCAACCAGGGGCAAGGGCGCCGCAGCTGGTTCCCATACTTTCTCAGTTTCTTTCTCAGTTTCTTTCACAGTTTCCGTGGTCATTTATTACTTCCGGCGCGCGCTATCGCACGTCCAACCATCAATCCTGGCCTTTGAGTTTAACGAACAACGGTAGGGCAAGCAGCCGGAATTTGCTAGTCGCGGGAACGTCTGGCGCGGCCACGAAGAAGAAATGTGGACACAGAAACACTTGCAGGGTAAATTCTCTTGCCGTTCCGACAATTCGATTCAAGCACAGTTGAAAGCCGGAGAACCCAGCTGATGTCGACACCTGATCTCGGTCTCTCTACGATCGAGCAAATCGCGGTCAACGCGCAAAACATACAAAGAGCCGTCGACTTCTATCGCGACAAGCTGGGGATGAAACACCTCTTCAGCGTGCCGCCGAATCTAGCTTTCTTCGATTGCGATGGTATCAGGCTAATGCTCTCGCTACCCGCGAAGCCGGAGTTTGATCACCCGAGCTCAATAATCTATTTCAAGGTCCCGGATATTCACGAGGCGCATGCGACGCTTTCCGAGCGCGGCGTGCCGTTTGAGGAGGCCCCTATCTTTGTCGCCGACATGGGGACGTATGATCTATGGTTAGCTTCGTTCCGCGATTCCGAGAATAATCTGCTCGCGTTGATGGGCCATGTTCCGAAAAGCTCGTAGATATGGGTGTTGTTTGAATGAACGAACTCAATCCAGCTAAGACCTTGTAACGACCGGAGGCACTAATGAAACGACGAAAGTTCCTGGAAACCAGCGCATTAGGATGCGCGCTCGCTATCAGTCAACCGGCTTCACTGCTCGCCTCTTCCGGCGCCGCCAAACCCGCGCCGGCGTCTCCCAAAGAGTTCGAGCTTGAAGAACTCACTATCAGCGAGTTGCAAGCCGGCCTGCAGTCCGGCAAGTACACTGCGTGTTCATTAGTGAAGAAGTATCTCGATCGCATCGACGAAATTGACAAAGACGGTCCGAAGTTGAATTCGGTTATCGAAGTCAATCCGGATGCGATGGCGATTGCTGAAGCGCTCGATCGCGAACGCAAAGAGAAAGGTGCGCGCGGTCCACTTCATGGAATTCCCATTCTAATAAAAGACAACATTGCTACTGCCGATCGCATGATGACGACGGCAGGCTCGCTCGCGCTGGTTGGCGCGCGACCGGCGCAGGATTCTTACGTCGCGAAGAAATTGCGCGATGCCGGCGCGGTGATCCTTGGCAAGACGAACCTTAGCGAATGGGCAAACTTTCGTTCCAGTCATTCGACCAGCGGTTGGAGCGGGCGCGGCGGTCAAACCAAAAATGCTTACGTGCAGGATCGTAATCCGTGCGGATCGAGTTCCGGCTCGGGCGCTTCTGCCGCTGCGAATCTCTGCGCCGCCGCCATCGGTTCTGAGACAGATGGTTCGGTTGTTTGTCCGTCGTCGGCAAACTCGCTGGTCGGAATCAAACCAACCGTCGGTCTAATTGGACGTTCCGGCATCATTCCTATTTCCCACAATCAGGATACAGCCGGGCCAATGGCGCGAACCGTCAGCGATGCCGCTCTGCTGCTGGGCGCTTTAACGGGCCTCGATGCGAACGATGCGATGACAAAACCCAGCGTCGGAAAATCCTTTCCCGATTACACCAGGTTTCTCAATAAGGATGGTCTTAACGGCGCGCGTCTCGGCGTCGCGCGCAAATACTTCGGCTTCAACGACAGCGTCGATAAGTTGATGGACGACCTGATCGCCGAAATGAAAAAGATGGGCGCGGTGATTGTCGATCCCGCCGATATCCCCACCTCGGGAAAGTTCGACGATTCGGAGCTCGAGGTTTTGTTGTACGAGTTCAAAGCCGATCTCAACGCTTACCTGGGAAAGCTTGGAGCGAGTTCGCAAGTCCATTCACTGAAAGACGTGATTGACTTCAACGAGAAGAACCGTGATCGCGAGCTCACTTATTTCGGCCAGGACCTGCTGGTTAAGTCACAGGCCAAGGGCCCGCTTACTGAAAAGAAATATCTTGACGCGCTTTCCAAGAATCATCTGCTCTCGCGAGCCCAGGGCATCGATTTTGTGATGACTAAGAATAAGCTCGACGCGATGATTGCGCCGACCGGTGGTCCAGCATGGCCAACGGACTGGATCAATGGCGATCACTTCACCGGCGGCTATTCATCTGCTTCAGCAGTTGCGGGATATCCGCACATCACCGTTCCTGCGGGCTATGTCTTTGGTCTGCCAGTTGGCATCTCTTTCTTCGGCGGCGCCTGGAGCGAGCCGAAGTTAATCAAGTATGCCTACGCTTTTGAGCAGGCGACGAAGGCCAGGCGAGTGCCGCGCTTCCTGCATTCGGCGGAGTTTAAATAGTGACGGCAAACCGAAAAACCTCTCGCTTCCTTGTTCTCGCCATGATCGGCCTGCTCGTCACCCTGCCTGCGTCTGCGCAGTCGGCGAAACCGTTCCAGGGTGAATGGGAATGGGCTGTCTACGCCAAGAGCCGGGACGAACTGCCGCCGGCTTATCGCAAGGAACGACTAAGAGATGTGCCGGGCGCGGCAATCTATCTGAAGATCAAACAGCGCGGCAATAAACTGACCGGGGAATATTCCGGCAGCGATCGGTTCCTGGCCAGACTCGAGGAGGGCGAGTTTGACGCGATCGCCATAGGCAACCGAGCGGAGTTGGAATTGACGAGCGGTTTCGGCGGCACAGTCACAGTCCGCCTCACTCTTCAGGGCAACCGGATCCTTTGGAAAGCGATCAAGTCTGACGGAGAGTTTTACTTTCCGCGCGACGTTTTTCTTCATCGAGTGGTGAGAAGGAAAAGCCGGCACTAAATCTCTCGAAAGTTTCAGCGATAGCAATTTTCAAGAAGCCGCAGATGCCAAGGTTGGCTATTCTACTTAATCGGAACCCCGAGAGCTGAGAGGTCGACGTGGGTGGCCCGAAGGAGGCACGAAATGTTTATAGGCCTGGGATCGCCGTTTTCCGCTTAGCCCATTTTTGGGCGGCAAATTTGTTGCGCTGCTCCGGAGCTCGGAGTCTAATTCCGAGTCTTTGTCTATAGACATTTCGCCGCTACGCGGCTGCGCGCTTTCATTCCCTGCGGCAATCGATATTGTTCAGCTTTGAAAGGACCCGGATGATGTCCCTGTCAACAACCCAACCAAAGAAGAAATCGATTTACAGCGTGCATCCCGGGGTGGCGATGACGCAGAAATGGATCGCCGAACTCAAGCAAAAAACCGGGCGCACGCTGGATGAATGGCTGCGCCTAATGAAGAAGTCCGGACCAAAGGATGAGAAGTCGCGGCGCGAATGGTTGAAGACCGACCATGGACTGGGGACCAACTCCGCCTCGTGGCTCGCCGAAAGAGCGGAAGGCAAAGGCACTGAAATCAGCGACCCTTATGAATATCTGAAAGCTGCCGAAGGTTACGTCGAACGGATGTTCTCCGGTTCCAAGGCAGGACTGCGACCGATTTATGACGCACTGCTGAAGGTTGGTCTCAAGATCGGGAAAGACGTGAAAGCTTGTCCCTGCCAGACGATCGTTCCTTTGTATCGCAATCACGTGTTCGCGCAAATCAAACCCACCACGACCAAGCGAGTCGACATCGGTTTCGCGTTGGGAGATATAAAACCAAGCGGCAGATTAATCGACACCGGCGGCTTTGCGAAAAGAGATCGGCTCACGCATCGCATTCCGCTCGAGTCATGCAAAGATATCGATGAGGAAGTGAACCGTTGGCTGAAAGTCGCCTACGACCGCGACGAGAAGTAAGACAGCCATTCCTGCCTATCGAATGTCACAAAGTGCGAGCAGGAGAAACCAAGAACATGGCAACCAAAGCAACCCCGCGTATGAGCGACGATGCCGTCCAGGCAAAAACCGGCAAGACCTGGAAAGAATGGTTCGCTATTCTCGACAAAGCGGGGGCAAAGAAGCTGAGCCACCAGGAGATCGTCAACTATCTCCACCAGAAGCAAGACGTTGGTCCCTGGTGGCAGCAGATGATCACGGTCACGTATGAAGAAGGACGCGGCTTGCGCGAGCGACATCAGAAGCCCGGCGGTTTTCAAATCAGCGTCAGCCGAACTATTAAAGTTCCGATCAGTAAACTCTACTACGCCTTTGCAAACAATAAGGCTCGCAAGGCGTGGTTGGCTGAAGATGGTCTCGCGGTGCGCACGGCAGCGGCTAACAAGTCGATGCGCGTGACCTGGAACGATGTGATGACCAGCCTGGAGATCAGTTTCCTTTCCAAGGGCGATGACAAGAGTCAGGTAGTGGTCCAGCACAGCAAACTTCCCAACGCTCGCGCTGCTACGACCATGAAGACTTACTGGGGCAAAGCGCTCGATCGGCTGCGCGCATCGTTGGAGAAATAGGAACGCTAATACTGTGACCGTTTTACTGGGACCGCGGGTGAAGTTGCGCATAGTTTTTCCGCTCGCGTTGTTCTCGCTTCGCGCTCATTGCGATGGTGACGCCCGCGGTTCCAGCAAGAAACAAGCTTATGAACTTCTCGACAGAAAACACTCCAACTGAACCAGATCTTCAGAACCACCGTCATCTCGAGCTGGGCCGTCGCGGCGAAGAGTTAGCAGCTGCCTATCTCCTGCGGGCTGGCTATCGATTAGTCGCGGCAAACTTCTCCGTTCCGGTTGGCAGGAACAGAGCGGGGGCGCTGATCAATGTTGAAATCGATTTGATCGCTTATGAAGGTGAGACGCTTTGCTTTGTTGAAGTGAAGTCGCGCGCTTCCGGTTGGTTTGCGCCGCCCGAAGCGAACGTTGACCGGCGCAAGCAACGCCAGATCGTTCGCGCCGCGAGAGCGTATCGGCGCATGTTCGACCTTGTCGGAGCCCTGAGCCGATATGACGTAGTCACCGTCGTCTTGCCTGCTGAACGAGACCACTCCGCTCAGTTTGATATTAAACTTCTTCGGAACTATTGGACTGAAGACAAACTTCGTAAGCGAGCGTGGTCAGGAACCTACTATGAGTGAGAGCGCGCGGGAGCCTCGCTTGACAACAATCCTCTAATCATTAGAATCGTCGGTGCTCTAAAAGCGGGAGTAGCTCAGTGGTAGAGCATCGCCTTGCCAAGGCGAGGG
>JBDUDV010000102.1:0-11939 GCA_040002755.1 Acidobacteriota bacterium
CCACTTCGTCTTTGTGAAAGTTTGATACGCCCTTCCGCAGTTCTTTGATCAACTTGAAGCGATAGCCGGCTTCAGCGCAGCCGACTGCCTGAAGTAACTGCGTGCCGGTAGGCGACGATTGCGAAACGATGTTGAGTTTTGTATGACCCCAATGCGAAGGCATCTGCCGGCCGTGGGAGTTTGGATCCGCAGCGGCGCCAACGGCGGACAGCAATTGCTCAAGTGGCGTCATGCCGAGCTGAAGACAGAGAGCGCGGTCGCGATAGTACGGATAAAACCAATCATACCCGGGTCGCAACGCCATGCCGGCAGCAACCAGGATTGCTTCGTGTCCCGCGCCGCTGATCTGAAAGAAGATCTTGTTCTGGTTCTTGAGTTGTATTTCCTTGTCGTCGAGCCGGCGCGAGAGATACATGGTGCGATACATCTTCAGCATCTCTTCGCGGGTTAGACGAGGACGCTCCCGCGGTTCAACCGCAGCCCGGTTCCGACGCCGTCGTCCCCGACGTTCCGAATCGCGCGCAGGTCTCGCTTCAGTTTGCGCCGTCGGCTGTGATTTTGATTGCGGCAGGGCAGCGATCACGGTGACGGGCGCTGGTCCTTTTGAAAGCACCGGGTGTTTCTTGGTTTCCGCCGCGACGGGACTATTCACCGTGGTAGCTTCAACCGCCTGAGCTTGGGCGACGGGAGCTTCAGCAGCTTTCGGCTTGGCCTTGGACTTGGGGACAAGTTTTAGGACTTTGAGATCACTCATGATTTTTGTAAGACAGCCATTCTTGCCGTCCATTAGATCCTACGTTGCTTTCGCTCTAACGCGAAAGGAAGACAGGCAGGAATGCCCGTCCTCCTCAGAACTCGCTTTCCAGAGTAGCCCGATACTCTTCGGCCATTGACGGATGGCCGTGCTTCGTTGCGGCGTCAATGCCGCGTTGATACGTTACCTTCGCCTGATCGCGTTGGTCCGCTTTTTCGTAAGCTCGCGCCAGCATGCCGAAGGCATTGCCTTCATCGTCCGCGTTGGCGAGATAGCGTTCGAGGGTTGCAATCATCTCCGCGGTTTGCCCGGTCTTCTCGTATTCTTTGGCCAGGCCAAACAGAATACTGCTGTTGACGGGGTCGCTCTGGAGCATTTGCTTGAAGATGTCGATGCGTGATGAAGCCATAGCAATCAGCAATCAGTAGTCAGCATTCAGTCAACGGTAGTCAGTGATCGTCATTCGCTTCAGCACCCGGCTGTTGCCGGCTGACTGCTGTTTGCTGATTACTGTTTGCCTATTTCCCAATCAGCAGCTTCGCAATAGTTTGCAACTGCATGTTTGACGTTCCCTCGTAAATCGCACCAATCTTAGAGTCGCGCCAGAATTTTTCCACCGGATAGTCTTTCACGTAGCCGTAGCCGCCATAAAGTTCGATAGCCAGGGAACTAATTCGCTCGGCAGCGCGCGAAGAGAAGAGCTTGGCCATCGCCGCTTCTTTCACGAAATTCATACCGGCATCCTTCATGCGCGCGGCGTTGTAAACCAACAGTCGCGCAGCCTCGAGCTGCGTCGCCATCTCGGCAATTTGAAACTGCACGCCCTGAAACTGATTGATCGATTTGCCAAACTGCTGCCGCTCTCCCGTGTAAGCGAGGGCAGCATCGAGCGCGCCGCGGGCGATACCAATCATTTGCGCGCCGATGCCGATCCGTCCTTCGTTCAAAGTTTCAATGGAGGTCTTATAACCTTTGCCGACTTCGCCCAGCACATTTTCTTTCGGGACTTTGCAGTCAACTAAAATCAACTCGGTTGTCGAAGAGGCGCGAATGCCGAGCTTGTTTTCTTTCTTGCCGACTGAAAAACCTGCAAAACCTTTTTCGACTATAAAAGCAGTAATGCCACGATAGCCATCCTCCGGCTTCGCGTTAGCGAACAACACAAAGATCTCAGCTTCGTTGCCGTTGGTGATCCAGAGTTTCTGCCCGTTCAGCAAGTAGTGATCGCCCTTGTCAACGGCGCGAGTTTGCATGGCAAACGCGTCTGATCCTGAACCCGCTTCGCTCAACGCGTAAGCGCCAACCTTAGCGCCCGCCAACTGTGGCAGGTATTTTGTTTTCTGTTCCTGATTGCCCCAGCGCATGAAGGCGTTGTTGACGAGCGTATTTTGCACGTCAACAAAAACGCCGACCGAAGCATCAACACGCGAAAGTTCCTCAACCGCCAGAATCGCCGTGAAGAAGGTTGAACCGGCGCCGCCAAACTCCTCCGGCGTTTCAATACCCATCAAGCCGAGATCGAAACACTGCTTGACGAGCGCCGGGTCGAGTTTGCCCTTTTCGTCCATTTCCTCGACGCGCGGGCGTAGTTCACCCTCGGCAAATTCACGCACACTGGCGCGAAACATTTCCTCTTCTTCGGAAAGCGTGGTTAATGGGCTTCGGCCGAGCTCTTCAATGGCTGTTTGAGATTGACTCATCTTTACCTTGTAGTGAACTGTTGAGATTGGACGTCAGCATCATAATCAACCGAAAAGTAAAAACGCAAAAGCTGGGAGGGAAGTCAAGTATCAAGTTTAGTTTTGAGTCCGAGCTTTCGGGTTATTCGTTCGTAGTGGCCAATTGGCTGCTGTTGAGCAGAACTTCCCGACAATTCCGAACTTGAAACTCGAAACTCGAAACTTTTCTGACGGGTGTGTTACGGTAGTTTTCTTCCAGCCGACTACTTTAACAGAGGGCTCATCGAATTGGACAAAGGACCTCAGCAACCCATGGCGAACGTTGCACAGTCCGCCGGGGACAAGGTGAAAACCACGCGCGCGAGGAACAAGAAATTAGCGCGTTATGGGATCGTTTTTGCCGTGCTCGGTCTGTTGCTCTTCGCTTACTTCGTGAGAAAGGCCGGCGTATCACAGATCATGGCCGGTATTCAACGGCTCGGCTCTGGCTTCCTGCTGATTCTCGCGATTTCTGCCGTGCGGCAGGTAGCGCGCTCACTTGCATGGACGCGTTGCTTTGAGGCGCCTCATAGTTTGCGCTTTCGCGACGCCTTTGCGGCCAGAATTATGGGCGATGCGCTTGGCAACATTGTTCCGCTGGCGAGCGTGGCGATTTCTGAACCTTCAAAAGCTGCGTTCGTTACCGATCGCGTACCTTTGATGGCTAGCCTGGCGGCACTCGCGCTCGAGAACATCTTCTACAGTCTCTCGGTTGTTCTTTTGATTTTTTCCGGGACCGCGGCGCTGCTGCTCAGTTTCTCGTTGCCCAAGCCGCTGCGTTACGCGTCAATCGGTGCGCTCGCGGTAACGCTCGTCATTGCGCCGCTCGGTTACCTCGTCATCCGCAAGCGCTGGAAGTTTTTGAGTGGACTAATGGCGTTCCTTGGTAGTCGCGGAATCGCGCGCGCGTGGATGGCGGAGAAGGGAGTATCGAAGGCGAGAACGCTTGAAGATCGCATCTACGGTTTCTACGACCGGCACAGCAACCGGCTGATTTCAATTTTTTTGCTTGAAGTTTGTTTCCATGCGGCTGGTGTTGCCGAGATTTATGTGACGCTTTCGTTCATCAGCGATATCCTCGCGCCTACCTTGCTTACCGCGTTCATACTCGAATCGGTCAACCGGATAATAAACGTGGCTTTCAAGTTTATGCCGTTCCGAATTGGTGTTGATGAAGCCGGTACCGGCATGCTCGCCAAAGCGCTCGGGTTTAGTCCGGCAATCGGCGCGACCCTGGCTATCGTGCGCAAGGCACGCGATCTTTTCTGGACAGGGGTAGGTGTTGCGCTCATGATCCGCCGAGGACTTTCCTTAAAGAACGCCGGAAAAGCTGCCGAGGCAAAGTCGGAGCCAGGAGCGGCAGAGGCTGCATAGCAAGCGCGGCGATCATCAATTGTTTCAGATTTCCTGTTGATGGGTGAAACTATTCGTAAGCGAGGGCGCTAACCGCGTCGAGGTTTGACGCCCGCCAGGCGGGATACAGTGCGCCGAAGGCCCCGCCCAGAATTCCGATCGCTGCCGCTGTCAGTCCCCAACTCCAGGTGAACTCAAAAAAGAGCCCATAGAAGTAATGAATCGCGTAGCCAATCGAAAACGAGAGAACAAAACCTACCGCTAAACCCGCGGCGCTGATCAGCAGCGCTTCTGATTCAATGATGAAGACAATATAACGCCGCGAAGCGCCCAACGCTTTCAGGATGCCAATCTCGCGCGTGCGTTCGGTGATAGTCGTGTACATCGCCAGCATCACAACCACCGCGCTCACGATGGCTGCGAGTCCCACCAGTATGCGCAGGAAGACGCCGAGGTAAGGAATACTTTTCTCGAGACTTGTAAAGATGTCGCGGGTAAGTTGCACTTTGTTTCCCGGCAGGGCGGCGTTGATTCGGTTCGCAACCAGCACTTCTTCACCCGGATTGCGCAGCTTGATCAGAATGTACGTGCATTTTCCGGGCGACTCCAAAGCCTCCTGTAGCGCTGAGAGAGTCATCTTCACTCGTGCGCCTGATTCCGGCGAGTAGATCCCTACAATCCGATATGGTTTGTCCCCAAAAAGTTTTATCGAATCTCCAATGCCCAACTTACTATTGCGCGACTTCGTTTCGTCAATAACAATTTCGTCAGAGCCTTGCGGCGGTCTGCCCGAATCAATATGAAGTTCATTGACGCGCGCGAATGGTTCCCACTCGATCCCTTCGATTTGTTCAAAACCAAATCCTTTGCCGCCCTGAAAAACGTATCTGATCACCGGCAACGCTTCGGCAATGCCATCGATCTGTTTCAAGCTTTCCACGTACTTGGTGCTAAGGTTGGCGGGAGAAGACGTCAGCATCATCGCTCCCGGCCGAGTGAATATAATTTCCGCGCGCACGTTTGAGGCGCGCCGTTGCAGATCATCTGACATGCCGCGGGCCAGTCCGGTGAAGAGCATGACCAGGCAAACTCCGAGCGCCACCCCGGCCACACTAACGAGCGTGCGAATTGGTCGTTGGCGAATATTGGAAACGACGAGATTATCCATTAGGGCCATTACGATAAGGCATTTTGCTGAAAGCTACCAACAGGCGACGATAATTATTTGATTGCTCCTTGGTAGTGAAAAACCCTGGAGCGCAAGAGGCGCGAAATGTAACAGCCTGGGGCATAGCCCAGGAGAAGATGGGCGTCAGGCTCAAAGCGCTGAAGGCGCGACATAATCACTGGGTTTCTTCAGCTTCGTCGGAGGCGTCAAGATCGAGGTCTCTATAACGTGATTCCGCGCCTTCTGCGCTCCCGACCTGAAGGCGACCGGTTTCCTGGGGCGTTGCCCAGACTGTTACATTGCCCGCCTTTGGCGGTTTTACAATGAGATGCTCGCCACAGATTTATCTGTAGCGGTTTTAAGTTATCATTAGCGACTTTCGCATAAGGGTATGTCTATTTCCGAGGGAACCAGGGAATCCGGGCCCGCAATCGTGGCTGTCGTGCTGGCGGTGCTTGTCGTTGTCGGTCTGGGATTCCGCGCGACGCATCTCGGCGCCATCGGTTTCGCTGAGGACGAAGTAAACAAGGTTGAGGCCGTGCGCGCTTACGAGCAGGGCGATATCACTGCTAACGGCGAGCACCCAATGCTGATGAAAGCGTTGATGTTTGCCTCCTTGAAAGTTGGCTACGCACTCGAAGGCATGGGCAGGATGATCAGTGACGAGGCCCTGCTTCGCCTTCCCAACGCCCTCTTCGGTGCGTTGACAGCAATCCCGCTGTTTCTGTTGACCGCTGCATTTTTTGATCGCTGGACTGGACTGGTAGCCGCTGCGCTCTGGGCTGTCGGTATAAATGCGGTTACCTACAACCGCATCGGCAAAGAAGACACGTTGCTCGTTTTCTTCATGCTGTTCGCGTTCTACTTTTATTTGCGCGCGAAACAGAGCGATACCAGGAACGCAGTCTTTGTAAAACGAAACTATCTGCTCAGTGGAATTTCTTTCGGGCTCATGCTGGCATCCAAATATTTTCCTCATTACTTTGGTCTAAACGCGCTTTATCACCACAACTTCCGCGTGCGTAAACGCGAACGGGGAGAGCCGCCCGGCAAAGTCCCACGCCTTTTTTATATTGTTCTTCTCGCCGCCTTCCTGATTGCGAACCCAGCAGTTTTACTGCCACAGGTTTGGAGTTACCTCAACGTTTATATGGGCGAAAGGCTATTGGTGCACTCTGGATATCTCTTCGCCGATCACCTTTACAAGAACACGGTTTCGAGTACGCCTTTCCGGGGCACGCCTTTCTACTTCTATCTGGTCTTCATGGCGATCAAGATTCCGCTGCTGGTGCTCTTATCGTTCGTTGCAGGTTTGATCGTTTCGCTAAAACGCCGGCAGCATCCCGGCTATGGTTTTGTAGTCTTCATGTTTTTGTTCTGGATAGTTCCTTACTCGTTGTTCGGTGCGAAATGGTTGCGCTACACACTTTCGCTGATGCCTTTCGTCTACATGCTGGCGGCGGTTGGGGTGGTTGAATTGATTCGCTTCGCTAACCGTCGCTCGAACGGTTCGCAGCGGAAGCGTGTCTTTGTCGCGGCGTTGCTGGTGACGATCTTTGTTGGCGCGCCGGCCTGGATTGCCTATTCCGCTGGGCCACATTATGCGCTGTATACAAATGCGCTGGCAGCGAACAAGGTCGGATACTTCTTTCCGCACGACGAGTTTTATGACGATGGCCTGCGCGAGGCGATCAAGTTTGTGTGCGACCACGCACCGCCTGGCGCCATCATCGCGCACGAGACACCGGCCGTTGCGCATTATTATCTCGAGCAGTTTCGACGCACTGACCTTGTCTCAAAAGCAATATCGGCCCCGGACTTCGACGTCGCTAAGACTTCCGGTCCGGCTTATTTCATTGTGCAGCGCGGTCGAACATATTTCGAAAACCAGGATAAGCTCCGGTTCATCCGCGAACACTTCAATAAGATTCATCAAGTTTCGGTTAACGGCATGACGGCGGCTGAGGTTTTTGTGAATCAACCGAAGAACTAGTTCCGAGTTTCGAGTTTAGAGTTCCAAATCGAAGGTCTGAACTTGAAACCGGAAACTCGGAGCCAGGAAACCTTATGAAGCTGAATAAGCAAATCTTCATTGCAACGTTCGTCGTCGTGGCGGCGCTGATTCTGGCCAGCCTTCCTGTTTCTGGTCAGGGTTCGCGCCTTCAACCAAAGCGCGTTCACGTTGTAGTGCTCGGCACCACCGATCAGCATGGGAATCTTTTTCCTGTCGATTACTACACTGACAAACCAGACAACCGGGGGTTGGCCAAGATTAGCACGTTGATCAAGCAGGTACGCCGTGAAAGCAAAAACGTTCTTCTGATCGATTCCGGCGACACGATTCAGGGAACACCGCTCGAGTATTACCACAACAAAAAAAACAACGCGCCCGCAGATCCGATGATGCTCGCGATGAACGCGCTCGCG
Source organism: Acidobacteriota bacterium (assembly GCA_040002755.1). Classification (GTDB taxonomy): domain Bacteria; phylum Acidobacteriota; class Blastocatellia; order Pyrinomonadales; family Pyrinomonadaceae; genus PSRF01. The sequence continues at coordinate 7,421 of JBDUDV010000102.1, forward strand.
TATGACGCCATGACCGTCGGCAATCATGAATACAACTTTGGTTTGCCGGTACTGGAAAAAGCCCGCAGCGAAGCGAAGTTTCCCTGGCTGTCAGCCAACACCTACAACAAAGGAACAAATCAGACTCATTACACACCATACATCGTCAAGGAAATTGCGGGCGTGCGCATCGCGGTCCTGGGACTCACCACGCCGGGAATTCCCAACTGGGAAAACGCGCCGAACTATGCCGGGCTGGAATTTCGCGAGCCCCTGAGCGAAGCGAAGAAGTGGGTTCCGCTTCTGCGTCGGAAAGAACGCGCGGACGTTGTCGTGATCGCCATGCACATGGGACTTGAAGAGGATCTGCGCACGGGTGAGCTCAACCCGGGACAAGTCACGAACGAGAACCGCGCGATCGCGATTGCGAAAGAAGTTCCCGGCATCGACTTCATTTTCATGGGTCACACCCACCGCGACGTGCCGTCAGTTGTCATCAACGGCGTCCAACTAATCCAGGCGAATTATTGGGGACGACATTTGGCTCGCGTTGATCTCTATTTAGAAAATGCTGGCCCCGGCTGGCGACTGTACGCGCGCGCCGCCCGCACGATTGCCGTCGACGATCGAGTGGTCGCCGATCCGGAGATATTGAAATTAGGTGAGCCTTACGACCGCGAAACCGAAGGCTGGCTGTCGCGCGCGATCGGTGACTCCGCGGCGGAGTTAACAGCCGCAGGCGCCCGCTTCGGCGACACGGCGATTTTGGATTTGATTCAGCGAGTTCAACTAGAGGCGGGCAAGGCTGACGTCTCGATGGCGGCAGTCTTCAATCCGGAGGCACGCATCGCCAAGGGACCGGTGACGGTTCGCGACATCGCCGGGCTCTATGTTTATGAGAACACGCTCGTCGTCCTGGAAGTAACTGGACAGCAATTGAAAGACGCGCTCGAACATTCGGCTAAATATTTTCGTCCTTACGAACCGGGAAAAAGTCCGGCCGAACTCGTGGACGAAAAGATTCCCGCGTACAACTTCGACATTGCTGAAGGTGTCGACTATACACTCAATATCGCCAAACCCATTGGCCACCGAATCGAGAATTTGGAATTCCAGGGCAAGCCGCTCCAGCCCACTCAAAAGCTTCGCTTGGCCACCAACAACTATCGCGTGAATGGCGGCGGTGGCTACGCGATGTACAAGGGCGCTCCAGTTGTTTATCGATCGAGCGCGGAGATTCGCGAGCTGATCATCGACTGGGTCGAGCGTAATCCCACAATTCCCACCGAGCCGACGAACAACTGGAAGATTGCTTACTGAAGTCCAAAAGTCTAATGTCCAAAGTCCAAGGCTCCGCGCGGCTACATTGACTTGGGACATTAGACTTTCGACAGTCTACCTCGCCAACCAAATCGCCCCGGTCTGTGTCTATTGAACTGTTAGAACCCGTTTCGCTTCTTTCGAGGTAACTCCGGTTTGACCAGTGAAGCTGAATTAATCAGGCAGGCGCAAGCCGGCGACACCGACGCTTTCTGTCTACTCGCCCAGGCTTATGAACGAAGAATTTATTCGCTGGCCTTCCACTATTCCCGTGAACGCCAGGACGCCGAGGATCTGTCTCAGGAAGTTTGGCTCAAAGCTTACGCGGCGTTGAAAACCTTCCGGCACGAATCGAGTTTTTACACCTGGCTGCGCAAGATCACGATCAACTGCTTTCTGAATCATCGCCGGGCAAAGTCGTTTCGCTGGCAGCGGCAAACTACCGACAGCGACGCGGTCGAGAGTTACGCAATTAAGGATGATGCAGGATCGTCTGCGCGAGGGGTGGAATCGACATTACAAAACCACTTGGTCGTCGAAAAAGTCATGCAGGCATTGTCGGCTGTAACGCCGCAGCAACGCTTGATCTTCCTGTTGAAGCATCAGGAGGGCATGACCTACGAAGAGATTTCCCAGGAGCTCGGTTGTTCGCTCGGAACTGTGAAGAAATCCATTTCGCGCACGGTGGCAAAACTTCGCGAGAATTTAGGGGTTAACGAAAAACCTGAGAACTATCTGTCCTGTGCCGCCACAGGAATGTTGAGGTAAGAGCATTCACAATGCACAACTGCAAATTAACCAGACGTAGTTTCATCGATCTCGCGCTCGACGAGGTATCGCCGGCAAGCTCGTTGCAACTGCCGGCAGAGTTGAAAGACTGTCAGGCGTGTCAGGACGAGTATGCGGCGTTAAGAAGCGCCTTGCATGTTTCCAACCAGGCACTCAGGTCGGTGTTGCCGGGCGAAGAGTTTTGGAGTGGTTACCACACGAGACTGCATTCAAAGCTTTTGGCTGCTCCTCAGCAGGTTGGAAACGCGGGCGAAGAACATTCTTTGCCACACCTCTCCCTCAGTTCGCAGCTTTGGTTGGCACTCAGAGCAATGGCGACGACTTCTCTGCGTGTGCCATTACCTGCAGCCCTCGCACTGATGCTTCTCGTCGGCGCCTCCTTATTGGTTTTGCGTTCGCGTCGACCAGCGAATGTCACTCCGGCAACTCCTGTGGCGTTGGTAGAAACCCACACCGTTCAGATTCCCGTTATTCAGGAGAAGGTCGTCACTCGCGTGGTTTACGTCGAGAAGAAGGGCCGCAGATCCGCGAGCCGCGCAAACCCATTGGATCGCAGGGAGACTCCTGCTGGGGACCCTGCGGCCAGGACGGCGCTGAGTTTGGTCGGGTTCAAGCCGACTGACGAAATCAAGCTAACGATTATCAAGGGTAGCTACAAGGATGAAAAGTAATGAGGCGTAAGAGTTTGCTCATCGTCATGCTGCTGCTCTTCCTTTCGTTGCCGGTGGCGGCGCAGGAAGGCGCCAGCCGCAACATGGTCGTGCCTCTGCCTGATGGTGGCTTCGTAGCTTTCAAGAACCAGACAGCCTGGGCCGGCGCAGCCACTCCGCCCACGGCTGTCCAGCAACTGCAGGGAGAGTTTAAGGCGCAGGCTTTCGTTGATGAGGATCGCGTGATTCACCGCGTGCTGCGTGACGCAGCCGGCAAGTATGTTTTCGGCTACGACCTGGTGATCGAAGCTGTGCCGTCTTCGAAGACTTTCATGATGGCCGTCGCCCCGCTGGATTCGCAGATCGAAAACAAACTGCTGGCCAGCGGCTCCAGCGTTCAGCCCACCCGCATCGCAACTCTGCCGCAATCCGCAGAACCGCAAATCCTGGACGATGGTGATTCGTTTGCGCTCGATCTGCTAGTCAACCAAAAGACGGGAGTAAAGATTGTCGATCTCGTCAAAGTGTCGTTCGATCGTGCAAATCTTTGGGACGACAATCCCAGAAATCTGCCGCGAGACTTTACCCTGGATGCAGTTCCATTACGGGTAATCGATTTCAGGTTACTTATCGACGGCAACCTCGTGGCGGCGGGCAAGCCTGGAACCGATTTCTCGGGGGCCCTGGTTTGGTGTTACGTCGAAGGACAGGGCCGCTTCATTTTCTCGCTCGTTCCGCGGGAAGGTTATCAGTTTCAGAAAGTCGGAATCATCGACGAGAACAGGATTGAATTTACGGTGAAGGGCAAACACTATGAGTGGCTTTCCAGTGCGCCCATTCTTCCCAGCGGCGGATCCTGGACTCTCTGGATACTACACGATCCGGCCTATCAACCTTTTGGAATGCGGGATGTGAGCAAGGATGAAAAGAGCAGCTTAGACAAGATGGATGATTCAATTAAAGCGTTCGAAGACAAGGTTGCCAAGCTGCACGAGCCGGCGACCACGAGCGGTTTTCACAAGAAGATTGAGCCCGAGAAAAACGAAACCGTGCAACCGCCAGCGAAACGCTTTCGCGTGATGGTGGGCGCCGCTGATCGCATGGAAAATCTTTGGCCCAAATAAACTAAGCCTTCCTCGTCTGCTGGCGAGGCTGCAACTTCGCGAACCGGCTTTGAACAGTCTGCTGATTCGCAGCTAACAAGTTTTCCCAACCATCGAGGGTACGTTTTCTCCGGAGCCGGAAAATGGGGCTTCCGGTTAGGGCGAAGCTTTGTCGAACAGACGAAGCGCAGCGCAAATCTGGTGAGATAAGAACTAAACCTCAAACTTATGGAGATGAAATATGAAGAGAAATAATTTTATGAATCGCTCATTGAAATTCGTTAGCGTGGTGTGCCTGTTGTGTTGCTCGTTCGAAGCAAGAGCCCAGTCGGGTGACGTTCCCAAGATAGAAGTTGGTGTCCAGTTCACCTCCATCACTAAACCTGACTACACAGGTGGCGCAACCGAACCTGGCTTCGGCGGCAGATTCACTTTCAATTTCAATAGAAGTGTGGCGGTGGAAGCCGTGGGAAATTTGTTTCCACATTCGTGTAGTTACTGTGGTGGCAATTTGGGCGACAACAGCGGCATCATCAAGCAGGGGTTGTTTGGAATTAAGGCCGGGAAACGTTTTGAGAAGTGGGGAATATTTGCGAAGGCGCGGCCCGGGGTTGTCAATTTCGGTCAGGGCAAGACTATTTACACTATCACTGGCACCGGTCCGGCTGCCTCCGTTTC
>JBDUDV010000103.1:0-11852 GCA_040002755.1 Acidobacteriota bacterium
GCTTCGGCAATTCTTACACTCGATCCCGCGCCGCTGGCGCGCTTCTCAAAAGACGTTCCGGCCGAGCTTGAGCGCATTGTCAGCAAAGCACTACGCAAGAGTGCTGATGATCGCTATCAAACAGCGAAAGACTTTTTAATCGACCTGCGAAGCCTGCAAGACGAGTTGCACTTTCAACACCGGCTGGAGCGTTCAGTCCCGCCGCGTTCGCACGAGCACGCGCCATTTGCCGATAACGCCACGACGAGAGCCGACACTGCGGAACAGCGGTACACCGCAACAGCAATTGACGCTGAGAAGACTACCGCGGAGGAGCGCCCGAAAAGCGTCGCTCCCATTCCTGTACCAAGCGCAAGCCGCCGTCTGGGTCTGGTCGTGCTCGGTGTTGTGATCCTGGCAGGCGCGGTTGGTTGGTTTCTCTGGCGCCGGTCCAACATAGCGTGGGCGAGGTCCCAGTTGCCGCAGATCGAGCAGCTCGCGGCAGCACAAAAATTTTATGACGCCTATAGTCTGGCAGTCGCAGCGCAAAAGTATCTGCCGGAGGATCCGGCTATCGCTCGGCTTATGCCGACGATCTCTCAGACCATTTCGGTGAAAACTGACCCGGCGGGCGCCGAGGTCTACCTCAAACGTTACGCGTCTGATGCTTCAAGCGAAATTCCCCGCACCCTGGTGGGAACCACGCCCATTAACGATCTGCGCGTCGCGCGCGGCGAATACATTCTCTACATTGAGAAAAATGGCTACGCGAAAACCGAGCGCTCAATCTCCGGCGCCACCTTGCATACGGGAACTCTGGTTGTTTTGCCCGGACCCATAAACCTTAACGAGAAGCTACTTCCAGCAGACAAGGTGCCCGACCGCATGGTGATGGTGCCGGGCGGAGATTACCGTCTGGTTGCGTGGGCGCGGCCAACCGAGTCACGCGTTTCGCTCAACGACTATTTCATCGACAAGTACGAAGTGAGCAATCAGGAGTACAAGGAATTCATCACCGGCGGCGGCTATCTGAAGAAGCAGTACTGGCAACATCCTTTCGTCAAAGACGGTAAACCGCTCGCGTGGGAAGACGCGCTCCGGGAGTTTAAAGATCGCACCGGATTGCCGGGCCCGCGCGATTGGTCAAATCAGAATTTTCCTGACGGCAAAGCCGACTATCCGGTTGCGAACATCACCTGGTATGAAGCCTCGGCTTATGCTGCATTTAGAGGCAAGCAACTGCCAACTATCTTTCAATGGGAGAAGGCGGCCCGCGCCGGGAACGCATCAACGATGGCCGGCACCATGCCCTGGGGATTGTTCTATCCCGGAGAGACGCTTGACCGTCGCGCAAACTTCGACGCCAACGGCACCACGCCGGTAGACAGTTTGGAGTTTGGCATGAGCCCGTTCGGCGGCTACAACATGGCCGGCAACGTCACGGAGTGGTGTCTCAATGAAGTGTCAGACGGCTACGCTGCTACCGGAGGCGGCTGGGGTTCGCCTTCATACACATTTGCCCAATACGCCACCTTCCCGGGGTTCTACAGCTCCGACAAAGTAGGTTTTCGCTGCGTGCTCAAAGCAGTCGATGCGAAGGGCGACCAGGGCGCGATGCACATCGAAACCAAGAATGAGATTCCGGCTTACACGGCCTCCAGCGATCCGGATTTCAATAAGTGGGCCCAATACTATGGCTACGATAAGACACCGCTCGAACCACAGATCATAGAAGTGACCGAGACTGCCGATTGGCGCCGGGAAAAGATCACGTTTAATGGCGCTGACGGCCAGCGCGCAATTGCTTACCTTTATCTGCCGAAGAATTATCCCAGACCACTGCAGGTGATCCATTTTGTGCCCGCCGGGGATGTTGCGGGTGGGCTGCGGTCGCTTCCCGCTTCGATGGAGGATCGAGTCGCGCCGCTTATTAAATCCGGTCGGGCCGCATTCGGCGTGGTCATTAACGGCTACATCGAACGTCTCAGTCCGCCGGGCTATGTCAAACCGGATCCGACGACCGTTGAGTACCGTGAAAGATCACTTAATTGGATTACCGACGAACGACGAGGCTTGGACTATCTGGAAACACGAAATGAGATTGATCCGACCAGAATTGCCTTTTATGGTCCCAGTGCCGGCTCAAGAATCGGACTGATACTCGCAGCTGTCGACCCACGCTATAGATCGGTGTGTCTGGCCGGAGCCGGGGTTCTAAAAGAAGACTTGCAGACGATTGCTGAAGCCAATCCGATAAATTTTGCTCCACACATCCGGGTCCCAAAGTTGATCGTGCAGGGTCGTTATGATGAGGACACTCCCACGAAGACTCAGTCCGAACCATTATTCAAATTAATGCGCGATCCGAAGCGGCTTGTTCTTTACGACGGCGGTCATATCCCTCCGATAGAGTTTTTCGTCACCACGATGAACGGCTGGCTCGATGAGACACTGGGGCCGGTCAAGCATGAATGAACAGTAATCAGGGAAGCAATCAGCAATCAGCAATCGCCCGGAGGAAATCCATTATGAAAAAACTCAGACAGGCGTTCACGACGCACCAGGTATTTCAATTTCATCGCGCACTCTTCTTTGCAGTTGCGTTCGTTTTGGCGCTGGGGGTTGGGACGAGGCTGTTCGAAACCCATGCACGGGCAGGGACGAGCCCTGCCCTTACGAATTCAACTGACCACGATAAGAACGCAGCGGGTGAGTCGCGGTTTGCCAAGCTTGACCTCGGCGACGGGCACGGCACTGCGCGCGTCCACTACGTGAACTACGGCAAGGGCAGCGAGGCAATCGTGTTGATTCACGGGTGGACGATGAACGTGGATAACTGGCGCGACCAGATTTCCGAGTTCAAGAAACGCAGTCGCGTGATCGCTATCGATCTTCCCGGCCACGGCCAGAGCGATAAGCCGCAAACAACCTACAGCATGGATCTTTTCGCGCGCGCGGTTGAGGCGGTCATGCGCGACGCGAAGGTGAAGCGCGCGGTGCTCGTGGGCCACAGCATGGGAACGCCCGTGGTGCGGCAGTTTTATCGCAAGTATCCGGAGCAGACGCTCGCGATTGTTATCGTTGACGGCGCCCTACGTCCCTTCGGCGACAAGGCGATGTTGGATCGCATGATCGCGGGTTTTCGCGGGCCAGACTACCAGAAGCTTGGCGCGCAGATGTTTGCCGGCATGAGTGGGCCAAACCTTTCGGCCGACGCTCAGGAGCGAATCAAAGCTTCATTTCTAAACACGCCGCAGAATGTGGTGGCGGGTGCGATGGAAGGAATGGCGGACGCTTCGATTTGGGGGGAAGACAAAATCAACGTGCCGGTGTTGGCCATCATGGCCAAGAACCCGTTTTACCCGCCCAACCTCGAAGCGGGTTATCGCCCGCTCGCACCCAACATGGAATTTCATATGTGGGAAGGCGTCGGCCACTTCATTATGATGGAGAAGCCGAAGGAGTTTAATGAGGCGGTGATTGCGTTTCTGGATAAGAACAATTTGCTGAAAAGGCAGTGAACAGTAAACAGCCGGCGAGAAATTCCGGCTTGATGCCTGCTTCCGCTAGTTCGCTGTAATTAAGATTTCCCACACGTAAGACCTATGAAAACGCTCGCTGCAATTCTCTTGTGTCTCTCCATGCAAACGATTGCGCCGCCGCAACGCAACGCCTTCCAGGTGCGCTATCTCGGCGGCAGCGTCGAAACTAAAACTGACAAGGACGAATGGAACAACAATCTTACTGTGCCCGCTGAAGTGACTGTGTTTTCTGACGCGGTCGCGCGGTATTGCGCAGTGGATAGTGGCAATTCATCCCAACCGTGAGCGCGTCCTGCTCAAGTCGACTGCTGACCCCCTCAATCGCCTCAAATACCCTGAAGCGGAATTCCACGCTCGCCTCGCGTTGCCTGCCAGCGGCGCATGGAATGCACTCGGCTTTCAGGCTAATATCCTCAGTAGGACGAAGCGTTTTGAGTACTAAGTCATGAGTGGATTCGAACCGAAAGCTCAACCGGAATCTGTTACCGACGTTGCTCTTGAATCGATAAACGAGTCGCAGGAGACGCGTCGTTTTGATTCCGAGCAGATTCGTGCTGGACTGCCACGGCCGGGATTGGTGTTGCGCGGACGTTACCGCTTGGATAGTGAACTCGGGCGCGGCGCGATGGGGATCGTCTTTCGCGCGACTGACCTTGAACTGCTGCGGCCGGTGGCAGTGAAGATACTCGCAGAAAAACTAGGCGGCAGTACCGAGGGGCAGGAAGCAGGAACAGACTCAGATCTGCGCGGCCGCTTCATGCGTGAAGCGCGCGCGGCGGCGGCGTTGAATCATCCAAACATCGTCGCGATTTATGACGTTGGCGAGGATCATGGTTTTCCTTTCTTTGTCATGGAACTCGTAGAAGGTCCAAACCTGGGCCAGACGAGGCCTCGCGATCTGCAACAGGTAGTCGACTTCGCTTGCCAGATCTGCGCAGCCCTCGAACACGCGCACACTAACAAGATCGTGCATCGCGATCTCAAGCCGGCAAATGTGTTGTTGTCAGGCGCGCCGCCGACAGTCGCAAAGCTTGCCGATCTCGGCCTGGCGTTACCCGCGCGCGGTTCGCGCATTTCGCACGCCGGCACAATCGTCGGCACTGCTGCATACATGGCGCCGGAGCAGGCACTGGGCAAGACTGTTGATGGACGCGCGGATCTCTATGCGTTGGGTGTGGTGCTCTACGAACTAACTACCGGCAGAGTGCCATTTCTCGGTGAAGACCCACTGACGACAATCTCGCAGCATCTGCACGCGCCCGTTGTGCCGCCGCGTGTGCTGCGTCCGGATCTGCCGCGGTCGATCGAGACAGTCATTCTTCGCTTGCTCGCAAAGGACCCGGCACAGCGCTTTGCGACCGCCGCCGAAACCGCGACTGCATTACGCGACGCGCTCACTGGACCCGCCGATCAATTGGAAGAAGGCGGTGGCAGTGCGGTTGCGATTCTCGACGCGCTCGCTCGCGGTCGGCTGGTCGCTCGTGGCCCCGAGCTTGGAGAAGCGCGCGAGCTTTGGCGCCGGGCGCAGGAAGGTCGTGGTCATTGTCTCCTGTTGAGCGGCGAGCCCGGCTCAGGCAAAACGCGGCTCGCGCGCGAAGTGATTGTGCAAGCCACGCTCGATGGCGCGGTGGTTCTCAGTGGCGCCTGTTACGAATACGAAGCGGCCACGCCCTACCTGCCGTTTGTCGAAGCCTTTCGCCGCTGGGTGCGCGATCAAAAAGACGACGCGAAGCTGCGTGAAGTGGTTGGAGAAAGCGCGTCACAAATCGCCAAGCTCGCGCCGGAGATCGAAACGCGTCTCGGACCATTTCCCGCGCGTCACGAACTGCCGCCCCACGAAGAGCGTTTGTTGTTCTTCGACGCCGTTACCGAATTGCTCGCGAAGCTGGCGCGGCGGCAGAGCTTGCTCTTTTATCTCGACGATTTACATTGGGCCGATAGCGGCACGCTTTGGTTGCTCGGGCACCTGTTGCGCCACCTGCGCGAGGAGCGCGTGCTGATTGCGGCTTCTTATCGCGACACGGAACTCGATCGCGCGCACCCGCTGGCCAAAGCCCTGGTCGACTGGAACCGCGAGCGGTTTACCACACGGATCGTGCTCAAGCGCTTCAACGCCGAAGAGACGCGGGCGCAGATCGCGGCGCTGTTGGATGAAAACATTTCCGGCGAGTTTTCCGAGGCCGTCTATCGCGAAACAGAAGGCAATCCTTTCTTCGTTGAAGAGGTCATGAAAGCGCTGATCGAACAGGGCTCGGTGCGACGCGAGAGCGGGCAATGGAAACGTTGTGAACTTGTCGACCTGGTCATCCCGCAAAGTGTAAAAGAGGCGATCGGCAATCGGCTTGACCGGGTGAGTGCAGAATGTAACAAGACGTTGCGGGCGGCGGCAGTGCTCGGCAAGACGTTCACCATCGATGAGCTGATGGCGGCCACGAATGGAGCGGGTGAAAACAAGCTGCTCGATGCCCTCGATGAAGCTGTCGGATCCCAGTTGCTGGCTGCTGATGGTGATACGGCATTCGCTTTTACTCACGACAAAATTCGCGAGGTGCTTTACGAAGAGCTAAACCCGATTCGCCGGCGGCGCTTGCATCTGCGCACGGCTGAAGGGCTTGAACAACATCGTGAAAAAGCGCCGGTGGCGGTCGAAACTCTCGCGCATCATTTCATTCACGCCGGGGAATACGAGCGTGGACTGAAGTATGCAAAACAGGCGGCCGTTGAGGCGGAGCGAGTTTTTGCATACGACGAAGCGATGGCAGCTTACGGTCGGGCGCTGGAATGTGCTGAGTCACTCGGATTGAAGGATGAGCAGCTTGCACTCGAAGAGGGCACCGGCAATGCCGCGCTCGCCTCAGGCGATACTCTGCGCGCGACGGTCCATTTCGATCGGGCCTTGGCGTTGGCCCACGATCCGCGCGAACGAGCACGCTTGCAGTGTCAGGCCGCCAGTTCACTGGTTACCAATGGTGATCAGCGTGGACTCGAATATTTGCACGACGCGTTGCGGGTGCTCGATCCAGAAGCTGATCCATTGGAGACGGCAAATGCTCTGGCGATTGAAGGCCGGTTTCACCATCTCGCGGGACGGCATCGCGAAGCAATCACGCTGTTAGAGCGGGCAGTCGCCTTAGCGGCTCCGGCTGCTGAAAAGGAAATTACCCCTTATGGCGCGGCGACGATGGCAAACATCTTCGGCTTTCTTTCGGGAGCACATCAGCACCTGGGACGTTTTGCTGACGCCAACGTGTGGGCCCAGCGCGCGTTGGAATTTGGTGAGTCTCATGCGGTACCTCTTTCTCAGGCGCTGGGCTATGAGTATTTGGGCGAGAACACCGTCAATGCCGGCGACTGGCAGAAGGCGCTGGGCTATGCGGCGCGCGAACGAGAAATAGCGGCCCGTCTGCATTCGCGCGAACGCGAGGCCTGGACATATCTGGTCACCTCAATTTCTTACATGCTCGCAGGTGATCTGGCTCGAGCGGAGCATGAGCAACGTGCAGGCATGGCGTTGGCGGAATCTATTGGTGAGCAAAGAGTGACGCTGCTGCTAAAGGGAAACCTGGCGATCGTGCTGGCCGACCTGGGCCGCTTTGATGAAGCCTTCCAAATTGCGCGGGAGAATTTTGCCCGCAGCGAAACTCTGGGCCTGCTCTACTCGAGAGGTGAAGGCCGACGCTGTCTGGCGCACGTCCACTTCAAGCACGGAGACTTTGCTGAAGCGGTGCGGCTATGTGACGAAGTGCTGGAGTTGCTTGGCAATGCTGAGCCGCGCGTTATTCGCCTTTGGCTGGGACCACTGCACATTGAGACACTGCTGGCGGCAGGACAACGGGAGAAAGCGGAGCAGCGCTTGATAGACTATGAAGCGGTTGTGGCTGAGTCGCAGTCGCCGCGTTGCGAGCGTGAAATCGTGCGTTTGAAAGAACTGCTGGGGCAGTAGTTCGACAGTTATGAAAAGACTTCGCAGGGCCTGACAACGATCTTCATTTGGCTACAACTGCGGACCCTAACCCTTTCTGACCAAACCTGCCAAAGGTCTTGCATAGTCTCTGACCTCCAGGTGCGCGGCAAGTCTTTGACTTGCCGGAGGCACTTATCAGACTCTCATGAAGGTCTACGACCTTTAAGAGATGCTCTACAAGATTTCAATAGACACTCCCGCTCTATTCATCACCGCAGTCGGCAAGGATCGCCTGGCTGTTTTCCAAGCGGACAAAATAAAGCGGCTCGCATGCAAGGCAATCGACGAGGCCCGAACTTCCTGTGGCTTCCTTTTGTTTGCCTATGTGATCATGCCTGATCATGTCCATCTCTTGACTGATGCTCCGCAAAAGCCCTCCAAGGTCCTCCAATATATCAAGGGCATAGTCGGGCCTCGAGTGATCGAATATTTGAAGAAGAAGAACTATGAGAGTTCACTAAGAAGCAGCAGGTCGAAGACCTTTATATAAACGAAGGTCGTGACGGTAAGTCGGAGACTTACCGCGCACCCGTCGTCGCAGACTTGCCGGGCACTTCGGAATCGCAGGTCTCAATCCACCACTTTGATTCTCACCTCGGCACCGTTGGTGCGGATTTCGGGGACGTACATCGCGTGTCCTGACACGGGCAGCGCATGGAACGAGCCCGGGCTTTCGGCGCGCATTTCGTAACTCAACTGCCACACACCTTCCGGAAGATGATCGATGAACATGGCGACTTTCCGATCGCGAAGTTCCTGATAGACCCAGCGTGTGCGACCGGTGAAGTCGGTTGATGAGGTGTAGTTCATCAAGGCTAAACGACTGCCGGGAACAGCGCTGCCAGTTCTCGCAACGCTCCCGGATTTGAGCTCCTTCACGTAGAGGTTCTCGCCGCTGCGAAGCTGGACGGCTTCGAGGCCGCCAGGTTTCATGTCTTCAAACAAGAGATACTCATAGTTGTTCTTGGCTTCGATTGTGATCACGGTCTCGACACGCTCGCCGCTCTTCACGGTGTCGCCGTCGTTTAGCGGCACGCGTTCGGAGACGAAGCCCTTCAGCAAGGTCGCGTGATTGACGAGTTTGAAATACTGCCGGCGCACGAAGATTTCGTTACCCGCCGGCGTGATTGGTTCTTCAAGACTGAAGAACTTTGCCTGCGCCGAGAAGTAAAGTGCGCCCGTACCGCTGGTGCGACGAATAGTGATGTCATTCGCGCCGTCGCGAATAAACTCGCGCGAAACTTCAAACCTGGCTGGCGCGCCGAGCGCGTCCGCGGCGGTGATCGTTTTCGTCGCAACGGAGTTTCCATTTACCAGCAACTCGTAGCCCATGTCTCCCTGCAACTCGCCGCTCTTCTTCAAGTAGTCGTTGAGCGTGAGCACGACGATGGCAGTGTCGCGCGTGTTGCTCCATTGCGCGCCGCGCCGGTTCTTCACCAGCCAGTTGGTCACGGGCTCGATGAGTTTGTTCTGCGGGTCAATTGTTAGTAAAGCGCGGAGGACAAAGGATGTTGCTTCGACACCGCCTTCCGACCAGCGCCAGTAGATGCCGTCTTCGCCCCAGTGAGCCGTGGCCAATACGGACGAACCCGCTGTCGTACCATCCTGCTGCACGATTGAAGTGTCAGGCTTCAGATCGATCTTCACGCCGTTTTCCAAATTCTCGACGAGCGTCTTCGCTTTGTCGGCGTAGCCGAAGTAGTGTGCAGACAAGGCGAGCAGTGCGCGCGTGTAGGCGTTCAGGCGATCGCGGTTGGTGAAGAGGTTGTTGAATGCTTTGAGTTGGAACTCTGTTGGCTTTGAAGAGAGCCCTCCCTCACGGTCGGGCTTCTGCCCCGAAGCAGCCAATGCATGGAGCATCCAGGCCTGTTCGTCGTAGTTGGCTTCTTCCTCGACGAGTTCCTTGTCGAGATAACTTGCCCCGCGATCAGCGACGCCATCTTTCACGTTGATACCGGCCTGGCGCGCGAGGGTCAATCCCCAAAGCACGTAGGCAGTCATGTAGTGATCGCTGTCGCCGTCTTTCCACCAACCCCAACCGCCATCGGCGTGCTGGAAGTTGTAGAGACGATCGAGACTGGCCTTAGTGATGCGATCGAGTTCCTTGAGATCGCGTTGCCCCTTGGGATGAGTGGCGAGCGCAGTGTCAGGTTCGATGCCGCCAAACACTCGCTCCATCGCGGTCTCGGGTTTCATGCCGAGATCGCGAAGGGTCTTCGCGGTGATTGCGGCGGGCAGGAAACGGCTCATGGTCTGCTCGGTGCAGCCGTAAGGATAGTCGATCAGATAAGGAAGCGCGTCGAGCATGGTGGTGGCCATGCTCGGGGCTATTTGTACTGAAACCCCCGTACTCTCAGGACGCCGTTCTTTGGGAATGTCGAGTTTGATCGCGACACTGTCGCCGCGCATCTTACCGGAGCGCGAAATAAACTTCTCGACGCCGTGTTCGTAAACACGGTAGGTCTTCTCCATCGCGTCGGCGTATTTGCTTCCATCCAAGGCACGCGCTTCGACTTTCAACTTGGCCTCGCGCGCTTCGGTGACGGCGACGAGCCAGTCGACTCGCGCTTCACTGTTGGCCTTGACATCCACCGGCCCTTGTTCACCTTTGACGGGCTTCCCATCGACAATCAGGCCGGTGACGGTCAGACCTTCGGCCGTCAACGCCGGAGAAACACTCATCGCCTGATCGGTATTGTTATTGATGACGGCAGAGACAGTCACCTGATCGCCCACGACAAAGAAACGTGGCGCTTCGAGGCGCACGATCAGCGGTTGCTTGGTGCGCGTTGACGCGTTGCCGATGCCGAACTGGTTGCCGGCGGTGGCAAGGCGCGCGGTTGTTACCCACGTTGTCAGCGAGTCGGGATATTTCACCTTGACGCTCGCGTTGCCGTTGGCGTCGGTTGTCAGATCCGGCAGCCACAGAATGGTTGAGCGAAAATCGCTGCGCACCTGGACCGCGGGCTCCTGACCCGGCGGAGTAGGCACCGGCGACGTAGCGGCGACGCCCGGTTGCAGCATCGCAAGATTAATGACCTGTCGTCCATTCAGCGGCAAATTGCCAAACACTTGATCGCTCGCCTTCGACTTCGCCCCTCCCCCGCCGCCAGCTCTCATCACATCAGTTCCACTCAGCGTGCCCGATGGGCGCGTTTCCATCTCATCGATCGCCTGCGACTTCTCGCCGGCGGCGTCCTTGTCGTCTCTCTCTTGTCGCCGCTGCCGGGCCAGGTCCTTTTCGTCAACCAGATTCTTGTCGAGTCCCTCAACCAGTTTCAGGTAGGACTTCTGACTAAACGTGCTCTGCGTCTGCACCAACTGCGATCGTTTAGTGCCGTAATAAAACTGGCGCGGATCGCCGGCGTAGTCTGCCTGGATGTATTTCACTGACTCGTCAAACATTGCCAGCGCGATTTCGGCAGAGACAGGTTTGCCGTTCGCGTCTTTAGCAGAAACTGAAAGCGTTCCTTCTTCGCGCGGTTGATATTGCTCGCGATCGGCTTTCACAGCCACAGTCAGGAACTGCTGCACTGGCGGCACCACGACCGGCTTCGCGTCTTCAAAAAACTGTGCGTCGCTGACCATCGCCGCATGGAGATAAATATTGGGAACGTGCTTCTCTTCAATTGGCAGCTCGATCAGCTTCGCTGTTCCAGTGACGTGGATCAGTTTGTAGCTATAGAGATCGTCGGCCTCAACCGTGAAGAGCACATAGCGATCGTTCGTGAAGGTGGAGATCATCACGGGCGCAACTTGCCCGGCGCGGAATGTATCTTTGTCAACCACGATCTCAACGCCGTCGTGACGATAGCCAAGTTCACTCGTTGCGTTGGTGGCGACGAAGACAGTAGTTTCGGCCTTGATCGGCGGTAAAAAACGATCACGCTTGCTGGCCCCCGGCAAAACCTGACTGCTCTCCCACGCCACTCGATAGTAGCCTTCGCGCTCGGGCGTGAATTGGACTTGCGCCGCGCCGTCCGCGTCAGTCTTTACTGTTTGTGTAAGAATGTCGTCGTGTTGGTAGCCGCGAAACTTCAGCCGCCAGGGTTTTTGTCCCTTAGTTATTGGCGGCGGGAACGCCACAGGCCTTTCCCGCAAAAGACGAAGTTCATTGCCGCTCACTTCGCGGCCGTTTGGATCAAGCCAAACTTCCCACCAATAGTCCCGCGTGACTTTCACAGTGCCTTCAGTGGTTACCGGTTGCTCGTTCGCATCAAGCGCTTTGATATCGACGGTGACTTTGTCGTGCGGACGATAAATATTTTGCTGCGGTCGCGGGTAGACGTAATAGCGCTGGCGCGTGACGCGCACAGTATCGCTTGAGACGATCTCGCGACGCGACGAGTCAGTGACGCGGGCTTCAA
>JBDUDV010000104.1:0-11616 GCA_040002755.1 Acidobacteriota bacterium
TGTTGGCTCATAAGACAACACCGCACTCAGTCCAATGATTCAGGTCCGAAACGAATAGACTTGAACGCTGCCCTACCCCACGTCGGCGGGTGGCCAGAGAAATAGCTTCGCTTCGCTTAGGGAGCGACCGGATTATTCAACTTGCAGCCGAGCGTGTCTATTCGTAGATCTACGTATTTATTTCTGCGAATTTACGTAGCTAGCTTAGCGAAGGTACGTAATTTTGTTTGTCTTTAAGTTTGGCTCGAGAAATGAGAGGTTCAGTCGTCAATCGAGACGATACCGCGCTTGAACGCGAAGCGGATTAACTCCGCTTGGGTGTGCAAATCAAGTTTATGCATGAGATTTGAACGGTGCGTTTCTGCGGTGCGCCCGCTGATGCCAAGTCTGACGGCGATTTCGGCGCTGGTGCGGCCTTCGGCGGCGAGGTGCAAGACTTCTTTCTCACGAGCCGTCAGCGTCTCGTATCGATCGAGCGTCGTCGCCTGCGCCTTTTGCTGGTAAACCTCAATAGCCCGATCGGAAAGTGGCGGGCTCAAGTAACGTCTGCCGGCCGCGGCTTCGCGAACCGCGTGCACGAGATCGCCCGAGCTTGAGTCCTTCAACACATAAGCCGCAGCGCCGCTGCTGAGTGCTTCCAAAACGTAGGCTTCGTTGGAATACATCGAAAGGACAACGATCTGCGTGTGCGGCGAACACTTCTTGACCTGAGGGATCACATCGAGGCCATTCAACCCAGGCATCATCAGGTCAAGCACCAGCACGCGCGGACTGGTCAGCTCGACTCTGCGGACTGCCTGCAGGCCATCGCCGGCCTCACCTACAACGCGCAGATCGGGTTCAGCATCGAGCAGCGCTTTCAGTCCCTGACGGACAACTTGATGATCGTCAGCCAGCACTATTGTGGTTCGTTCTGGCGTCGGCATTTACCCTTCGTCCTTTCCGGGTTCGCCGTGTATTCGCGCGGGACAGTCTGACAGGCTCAGTTCGGCGAGCAAACGCGTGCCCGCATCTTTGCGAGATTCAAGGGACAATTTCCCGCCCAACAAGCTAGCCCGCTCGCGCATTCCCGCCAGGCCGCTCGTTTCGCTCGCACTGAGCACTGAATCCGTGTCAAATCCCCTTCCCGAATCCTCCACCTCAATTAGTAACGTCTGCTGATGCGTGGAAAGCCGGACGGTTGCCTCCGATACTTGCGCGTGGCGCGCAATATTGGTCAACGCTTCTTGTACGATGCGGTATGCCGCCGTTTCCACTTCCACGCCGAACCTTCTCTTTTCGAGGCCGCTGTGTTTGAAGTTTACTCGGATCTGGGTTTGAGCCGTGTAGTGTTCAAAGTGCCAGAGCAACGCCGGCAAGAGTCCAAGGTCGTCGAGCATTGCCGGTCTTAGATCGAGAGACAGATTGCGCACCCGCGCCATAAGGTCGTTGACCAGCACGCCGGCTTCTTCAAGAGTGCGACCAACTTCGTCAACCGGTCGGCGCGCGCCAATTTCCAAACTCAGTTTGAGTCCAGTCAGGACCTGACCAATCTCGTCATGCAATTCCAGGGCTATGTTCCGACGTTCCGTTTCCTGGACTTCCATTAAACGACGCGACAAAGACTTGAGGCGTTCCGAATACTCGCGAGCGGCGCCTTCGGCGCGCTTCAATTCGGAAATATCAAAAGCAACACCGTGAATAAACCACGGCTTACCCTCATCGTTGCGAACCATCTTCGCTTCACAGTGGAACCAGACAACATGGCCGTCACGCGCGAGGACTCGATAAAGCGACTTCAACGGCTCGCCCGACATGAACAGCCCGGCTGCCTCCACACTCCAGCGGATCTTGTCCTCCGGATGTATTTGTTGGTACCAACGCACCGGGTCGTTGAGCCACTCTTCCTGTGAAAAGCCGAGCATCTCCTCAATCTGCGGGCTGACGTACGCCTCGCCGATCCCCTTGTCCAGAAACGCCATGAAAACCACTGCGGGAATCTGTTCGACCAACGTTCGATAGCGAGCATCAACGTCGGCGAGGGTCACACCGATCGACTTACCCTCGATTAATGAGAGTGCGCCTAGCTCGGAGATAGAACCGCCAAAGGGAAAAACGGCGGCAAGTTCACGTAGTGTCTCTTCAGCTTCAGACAAATCAGCCGAAGTATCGTCGCGAAACGCAAACGTGTCGTCAGCGGGAAAATCGTGGTGGTCTAGCTTGAAGCCTTCCGTCGTCATTGGGTTGCTTATGCTTTTGCCTGCCCGCGCCGCCACGCCGGCTCCTTGTTCAGCGATGCTTGCGTAAACTTCCTCAGCGCGTGAATAGCTTTGCCGTAAGTCATTACTGCCTGCGACGACAAGAGCGATCCCGGCGGCTGATTCATGAACGGCATGAACTTGTCAGGAAAACCCGGCATCGTGCAACCGATGCAAATGCCGCCAACGTTGGGACAACCGCCCATTCCATTAATCCAGCCGCGTTTGCCAACGTTGCACTGAACCACTGGTCCCCAACAGCCCAGCTTAACTATGCAAGTACGGTCGCCGTAATTTTCCGCAAACTCCGCCTGCTCGTAATAGCCGCCTCTATCACAACCCTCGTGCACCGTCTGGCCAAATAGCCATGTCGGCCGCAGCTGCTCATCAAGCGGAATCATCGGCGCGCGTGCGGCCGATTGATATAGCAGATACAACAACGTCTCCATGAAGTTGTCTGGAAGCACCGGGCAACCGGGTACGCACACGATTGGTATGCCTGCTTTTGATCTCCATTTCCAGCCGAGATAGTCCGCGAGTCCCATGCAACCAGTCGGGTTCCCTTCCATTGCATGAATGCCACCGTAAGTGGCGCAGGTGCCGGCGGCTACTACGGCCCAGGCTCTCGGCGCCAGGCGATCAATCCATTCATTGGTAGTAATTGGTTGACCAGTTTTTCTGTCGCTGCCGAAAGCTGCCCAGTAACCTTCCGCTTTGTTATTTTCGTTTGGTATCGAACCTTCCACCACGAGAATGAAGGGTTCGATCTCTCCGGCAGCGGCACGATAGAAAAACTCCATAAACTCCTCGCCGTTTTCATACGAGAGGAACGGGTTATGCAGACGCACTTTGGGAATTCCCGGAATGCCGCCGAGTAGAACCTCTTCAAGCGTGGGTTGCGTGGCGGCAGTCATGGCAATGGTGTCGCCGTCGCACCCGAGGCCCGCGGTGATCCAAAGAACGTCGATCTCTTTGATTGATTGGTTGGCGGAGCGTGTGCTCTGTTCGCTCATTCTGTCGGCGCCTCTCATGCCCGCTGCCTGGAGAGCAACTAGTTTCCCAATTCTGTTCCAGCTAGAGTGAAAAAGGTGCAATCCCGCATTGATGGGACGTGGCTGCAGTCAGGCAACACCTTAGGCCTGTTTCTTAAGCGCCGTCAATTATTTTCGCGGGATAAACCGTTCGGTATCGGAGACGCCGAACAGAAAACTCTCTTTTTCAAATCCGACTCCGGAGAAATTGGGAACGCCCATCGGCTTCGCTTCGTTTTGTGACGTGGCTGAGCCACGCACCGGTCTGTTGCTTGTGGCATATCTTACTCAGTAACATTGTCAACACGAATCACTTTCAAAACATGCGAAAGGCCGCCCACTATTTAGGTGGCCTTTCTACTTTTTAGCGACTTGCTCTTCCTAGTTGTAAATGTAAGTCGAGCTTTTCTTCTGCTCCCATTCCAGGCTCGCAATATCTTGCGAGTCTTCAGCGAGTATCTCATCGCTCAGTTGATCGGTTCGGTCTGTCAGGCCCAGGCTAAGCTCATAGACTACTTTGCCATTCTCACCTTCACCAGCTTCGCGCTCGAGGTGGCGTAGTTCAAAACTGTACTTGTGCCTCGCAAAAAGCCGCTTGAGCATCTCATGGGTCTTGTCCAAATTTCGTGTTTCAATGCAAAGATCCATCGCCCGAAACACCTGAAGCGATTCGAAATATTCCAGAATAAAAAGCGATGACAGAACGAAGACGGTAAGTATTACTGCCATGTCCAGACGGCCGACGCCGCAGGCCAGTCCGACGCCGAGACAAATCAATAGCACCGTGGTTTCTTTTGGGTCGCGAATATTTGTGCGGAAGCGAACTAACGAAGCTGCCGCGAAGATGCCGAAGGCGCGCGCGGCGCTGTCACCAACTATCATCATCATTGCTGCGGCTACCACGGCCAGCAGTATCTGAGTTTGCGCGACGTAAGGATTTCGTCTGATCACTGGAACACCGCGGCGCCAGCGGAAGGCCAACAACATTGCGAGGAACGCCGCGATTAGAAAGCGGATGAGAACCCGGGCCGCGACTGCACCGCGTTCAGCTTCTTGAGTTCCCTTCCCATTTGTGCGATCAATTCCAAATATTTCACTCAAGATCGAGCGGTTATTATTCTCCTGAGCCCTCGTCGAAACGTCAGCCGGCGCGTTTCCGGTATTGGATTGTGCTTCATTGGCCGACGGAGCCTCACTGAGCGCACTACTTCCACTCGTGGTACCCCGTTCCAGCAAAACGTAGACAAGCAGACCGCTGCCGAGCAGCACGGCGAAGAAAATGACTAGAATGCGGACCAGCGGTTTGTTCATACCAAACTACTCCTTTCGAATGGTCAACAACCTGTATTTTAATTCGAGCAGCGCGCGTCAATGATCGTTTTCGCCTTTCGCACAAACTCCGCAGTCCATGCGTCAGGCGCTGCATCGCGCTCGTCATTACGAGAAGCGCGAAACACTCTGGTAATGGTGCCCTCCGAATTTTCGGCGTCGAGCAGCCTTTGTAGTCCCTGCGCGAGTAGTGCTCGGCCAGCGTCGCTGACGCTCGAATCCCCCACACTCTTTGCGGTAGTGGTGCAGCGGCCGCCGCTCACTTTGATTGGATCCTTGCCTTGCCAGGTCTTTAACCTCGCTTTGTTCTCGCTGGAACTGGAGTAGCCAAAAGTCGATCCCATGTCGCTTACGTAATACACCGCCTGACCTGGCTTGCACATCCGGGTCCCGTCCGGGTTCTTTTTTGAATCGAGACAACTAAATTTCTGGTTGTCGGCTTTGGTGTCACCATGATCGATGAAAGCAAGCCAGAGTTTGAACGCATCAATCTCAGCTCGAGGAGCTCCGGCCTGCAGAAGTTTCGCGAGCGATCCGGCAATCGGCGCAGAGTCTTTGTTGTCACAATTGACGTCTATTCCATTTCCCAGAGGCAGCTCGATTCCGGCAGCGGGTTGAAAGGCGCTGTAGCTCGCGCCCTGAAATGGTTTGATCAGGCTTTTCTCGCAATCGGGGCAAGTCACATCAGCTACCCATTCGTCGTCAGCGAAGAAACCCAACGCCTTCGAGAATCGTGAAGATAGAAATTCGCCATAGATCTCACCATTCCTCTTGTCAGGTGACGGACCTTTGAACTGTGGTTTGATCTTATAGCGAATGAGATCGCCATGGTCGTCGACGGTTCCGGGAACGGAGCAGTAGAACTTCGGAGTCGTCCCGGTCCCTACTTTGGCTTTCTTGTTCGCGATGCAGCTAAAGGCCTCGGCCCTGCCAACAGCGTTAACTGCGGGAGCGTCGACGCGTGGACCACTAGCTGGATTGTAACCAAGCACCGGGTCATAGCCCGGATCGGGTTCCCGATAAACTTTGGCAGTACGCTCAGCCTGTGCTCGCGCCTCAGAATTGAAGCAGGCTTTTTGCGCCGTTGCCGGAAGAGCCAGAACCAAAAGAACTAATGAAACGATGAATGCGTGAAACAGTTTACTAAACATCGACCATCCCCTTCCTGATGCACGGTCTTTTTGCAGCATTCTACTCATGAACTCAAACTAACACTTCCATCGAAATGCAGTTGACTGTTGAACGGCTCTTCTTCGGGGGACATCGGCACGCGTTCGTAAGTGCCATCGGCGGTCAGCACTCTCGCCTTCACATTGTCTTTCAGATAGGTGTCGAGAATTACATCTTTCAAATACCGCTTTAAGTTCACGTCGAGAATTGGAGTGACAACTTCAACTCGCCTATCAAGATTGCGGGTCATCCAATCCGCGGAGCCGATGTAGACGTCGTCATTACCGCCATTCACAAAGTGAAACACTCTGCTGTGTTCGAGGAATCGTCCCACAATACTCCGCACCCGAACCGTCTCCGAAAGTCCGGGTACGCCTGGCCGCAGCATGCACGAGCCCCGTACGACCAAATCGATCGATACTCCGGCGCGCGAGGCGCGGTAGAGTGCGTCAATAATCTCGAGATCGGTCAGACGGTTTATTTTGGCGGCGATGCCCGCCGGCCGGCCCGCTTCGGCATGACCAATTTCCCGCTCGATCAACGAGAGCATGCGCGCACGCAGGTTCACCGGCGCCACCATAAGATGAGTGTATTCGCGCGGCCTCGAAAAGCCGGTCATGTAATTGAACAAATCGGTAGCATCATCGCCTATATCGGCGTTCGCCGTAAGCAACCCGATGTCGGTGTAATATTTGGACGTAGTAGGATTGTAGTTACCCGTCGCGATGTGAACATAGGTTTGCAGTCCGTGTTCCTCTTCACGAATAACCAGCGCCAGCTTGCTGTGCGTCTTAAGCTTTTCTAATCCGTAGACCACGTGTACTCCGGCGTCGACAAGCCGGCCAGCCCATTCGATATTGTTCTCTTCGTCGAAGCGGGCCTTGATTTCGACTATCGCAGTAACTTGCTTGCCGTGTTCGCTGGCCTCGATTAATGCCTCGGGTATCGGCGAATTTTTGCCCGTGCGATAAAGGCACATCTTGATTGCCAGCACTTTCGGATCTCGCGCCGCTGTCTGAATAAATTCGGTGACCGTAGTATATGCGTTGTAGGGGTGATGAAGCAGAATGTCCTGTTTCCTGATGGCGGCAAAGAAATGCTTCTTCTTGCTTAGGCTCGCGGGAACCGTCATCTGAATGGGTTTGTCTCTCAGTTCAGGTTTGTCCAGACCGTAAAGGTGGGTCAGATCGCCAATTCCTAAGATTCCACCCATGACATAAACATCATCAGTTTCAATCTTGAGTGATTTTGTCAGATATTGGATCATGTACTGAGGCATTGTCGACGAGACTTCAAGTCGTACTGCATTTCCGAAGCGACGTTCGCGCAGCGACGCCTTTATCCGACCCAGCAGATCCGACGCAAAGTCGTCTCTGATCTCTACGTCGGCATCGCGTGTGACTCGAAACAGGAAACTCTTGCTGAGCCGCATGTTCGGGAAGACCTCGTGCAGGTTTGCTTCAATCAACTCTTCCAGAAGCACAAAGCGCTCTCCATCGTCCCCCACTCGAATAAGTCGCGGCACCACGGGCGGAACTTTGATTCTAACGAACCGGGGCAAACTTCCCATGGTTATCGGCTCATCCGAATCAGACTCAACCTCAACGGTCAGGCCGATATTCAAACTCAGATTCGCTATGTGCGGAAAGGGGTGAGCCAGATCCACCGCGAGTGGAGTCAATACCCGGAAAATGTTCTTCATAAAATACTGGTTGAGTATTTTCTTATCGCGATCTGGAAGCGAGTCGTAGCTCAGGATCTCCACCCCATTTTCTGCAAGTGCAGGCAAGACGCTGTCATGGAGGATCTTAACCTGGTCCATCACCATCGGCTGAATGCGCTTACGAATCATCTTGAGCTGCTCGGCAGGTGGCAGTTCGCCAGGCATCACCTGGATTTCTTTGATTTCCAGCATCTCCTTCAGGCCCGAGACTCTGACCATGAAGAATTCATCGAGGTTACTGGTGAAGATAGCGAGAAACTTTAGGCGCTCAAGAACTGGGACAGATTCGTCTGCAGCTTCTTCAAGCAGGCGCTTAAAGAACTCAAGATGGTTGAGATCTCGATTGAAGACGGACCAGGCGAAAAAATGTTCATCCTTAGCCGAGGCTGGGGCCGACGTCTTGCCGGCTCGATTGGCGGAGGATCGAGCATCAGCTTTGGCACTTGTCGTTTCGTCTGCCGGTGACGGGTTTGTCAAACTCTCCCTTGGCTCATCCATGGCGTTTCCGCTCCGTTTTTCGTGAGAAAATTTTCTTAATTCACTCTATAACGCGCATTGACGCAACAAAAAGTATCCGGAAAGGTTCGCATCATACGGATGGCACCCTTTCCTACATAGCAAGCACGATTCCGCCCGATCTCCAGTTCCCTTCTCGACCCGCTACTTCAGCTATCGAATCGAAGTAACATTAGGCCGGAAACTGAATAGGCGTCAAGGTATGCCTCACCGGGAGACGGCTGACGCATTAATTTCTTTCTGTTAACCGCGGTGGCAACCAGAGTAACGGGTTTCTTCTTTTCGTTTCACGGTTACACTCCCTAGCGGGGTTGGCATCGTGTCGGTGGAAGACTTGTCGCGATTGTGGGTACGGGGCTGGAGGCGAGGCGCGGGCTGTCTCAGCTGCGCTCTGAGTATTGAGGCGAAAAGCATGATCGACCGCTTTCATCTGGCGCCGACTCTTACCAGCCGTAATTGCGGTTGCTCTTTGGCCGGGGTATTTTGTTCTACTTGCTTCAGTGAATGGAAATAATTTGGTGAGACGTAGTTGTAAGATTCCGACATCTAGGCAGCGCTCTCAGTGTGGGTGACATGAGCGTACAGGGACGGCGCGAGCGCGCGAGCGAGTGATAGATTTTCGCCTTCCGGCAAATCCGACACCACGAAAACAGCATGGCGCGCCGTCTGAAAGCAAGAAACCTGATAGCCGTCGAATTGTGAGCACGCGATGACCTGTTGTTGTGCTAGCGTCTGCGATGGAGCTCCATTCGTTTCACCAGTGCGATCGGTTTCGGTCACTAATAATGAAACCAGGTGACCGTGATACCTGAGGACGATATGGGCAAAACGTCGTCCCTCAAAGACGCACGAATGCGCTTCAACAAGCTCAGCATCCAGAGGAGTGTTTCCTTGCGACAGCACCGCCTTGGTCAGATTGATGTAGACCGGATCATACTTTCGCCCAGCCACTTCTAGATCGATCGGTTTTTCAGCTAGAGCAAAATGAACGGCGCAGTCTTGATGATCGCCTGCCGCACTTTTTGCCAGCTCTATCTTGACGAGATTCACCGGCATTCCAGGATTCAGTTCTGGCGAGTATGTTGGTGTCTGATCGTATCGGGCAACTTCATGAACGACTGGTTGTAACGACATCCGGTGTCGTACGACCACCAATCCTAATCCGGCAGCCAGGAGCAGACAGGCTGCCAGGGCCAGCCATAGAGTCCGCTGTCTCGTAACCACTGGCACCGAGCGTTTGCCCAGCGCCTGTTCATGTAGCTGGATGCCGAGGCGATCTGCGAATTCCGGCCGCATCTGGTTCTCTGGCGCATTGATAAACGCTGCGCGAAGCCTGCTATTCAATTCGCGACGCGCTGCCAGCTCCCGCCGGCAGTCATCGCATTGCTCAAGATGCGAGATCACATCGTGGTTTGTTTCGACGATCAACTCGTCACTGAGATATGAATCGGCGATTTCGCGAAGCTCACGACATTGCATGTGCACAAAACCCTCTCACTGATTCTCGGTCGAATCTGAAATCCGTTGCGCAGCGCTTCGTATGAAGCCGTGCGAATTTGCATACTTGGCGAGTGAGCCGCGCAGCAGTTTGCGCCCGCGCGAAATGCGGGACATTACCGTCCCCACCGGGACATTTATGGCGGCGGCGATCTCTTTGTAAGACAACTCCTCAATATCAGCGAGGATAACAACCTCTTGAAATGCTCGCGGCAGACTTTCGAGCGCGGCAAGGACCTCCTCGTCCGTCACGTTCTGCGGTGTCGGCGTTACAAATGCTACTGTTTCAGCGATGCGCTCCTCAGCGTCTCCAACCAATTGCAACCGGCTAAGAGAGCGCCGTCGTTTGCTTTGCATGTGATACATAATCGTAACCAGCCAAGCTCTGCAATTAGTACCTAAGACAAAACGATGAAATGAAGTAAGTGCCTCGGTTAGCGTCTCCTGTAACAGATCCTCGGCTTCTGCGTGATTACGGGTAAGCCACAACGCCACGCGGTACAAACCGATTGCATACGGCATGGCTTCAGTCTCAAACGTCTTCCAATGGGCTTCGCGTTCCACTTGGGAACCCGCCTTTGATGCGCTGTCAAACATTCTTTATTCTCGGTCTTGAGCCCGCGGAATTCCCAGCCGGTCAGCATTCTAATACCCGCGCGGGGTGAGTTTATTCCCTTAGTAAATGCTCGAATATTCAAGCCTGCTGAGCTCTGGTCGTCTCAATCATGCTGGTATTGCTCTGACGACAATAAGGGAACGACAATCGTGCGCCCTCCAAAGCTTCATCTACCAAAGTTCCGCCAAGTGAACGGTCGACTCGGCGAATGCATTTTCAAATTACACAATTCAAAAGAAATGGAACAGCGCGGAGATCGAAAGAAGGTGCAAGTAGGTGAACACCGCTCATTGAAATCCGAAGCCGGGAATAAATACATCCGATCGCGGTATTACCATAGTGAGCCAAAGATTATCTTCTTGAAAGTCGGCTAACAAGAGATCGCATGCGATCTCTTGATAGCTCTTACTCTGGCAAGAAGGAATACTAAATCAACTAGTGGAGAAAAATTCATGTTGGTCAAAATTTTTGCGGGATTAATACTGCTGGTGGCGGTTATGGCTCACCCTGGCTTTTCGCACGCGTCGTCCTACTCGCCAAAGCCTACAAACGACGAACCAAAACGGGCGGAGCCTGTCAGCGTGGGAGAGCAGGCTCCTGACTTCACTCTGGAAGACCTGCAGGGCAACCAGGTGACTTTGTCTGCGGCGCGGGGAAAGGCGCCGACAGTGGTTGTCTTCTACCGCGGATACTGGTGTCCCTTCTGCGCGCATCAGCTATCTGATCTGCGTTCGCTATTGAAGCCCAATGAGCAAGTTCGCTTGCTCGCGGTTAGCGTCGACGATCATGAGAAAACAAAGCAGTTGCTGGAAAAGATTGCGGCTGACGGCAACGGGTCGGTGAACTACATCATGCTGAGCGATCCTGGCCACAAGGTCATCGACGCTTACGGCTTGCATGATCCGGCGTACGACGGCAAAAGATTTGAGGGGATTCCGCATCCGGCAGTTTATGTGATTGACAAGAAGGGCCGCGTCGTCTGGGCCAAGGTCGAGTTGGACTATAAGGTGCGACCGTCTAACGCAGACATTCGAGCAGCGCTTGAGTCGATGAAGTAGAAGGGTCTAAAACGAGCGAACTCGGAACCTGTGAGTGTTCAGTTCGCTTCATTACTGACTCAATGTTATTCATTCAACCTTTACCCGGTGTCCAAGTGAAACTTCGAACCCTCTCTCTTATTAGTGGTCTGACTATCCTGCTTGCCGGCCTCGGCGTTGCGCAGGCACAAACCACGCCGCCAAAGATAGCCACACACCTATCGCCGGCCAACCCTATGGTTCGACGAGGACGAACCCTTCGGCTTTCGTTGCTGCTGGATATTCCCTCCCGCTATCACGTTAACGCTCACGATCCGGTGAGTAGGTTTGCCCTGCCAACTAAGATCCAAGTGGAAGCGCCCAGTGGCGTGAAGATAGGTAGGATCATTTATCCAAAGGCAATCCTGCGCCGGTTCAGCTTTTCCGAAGATCGACTCGGCGTCTACGAAAACCATACTGT
>JBDUDV010000105.1:0-11580 GCA_040002755.1 Acidobacteriota bacterium
TCACGGGTTGCCACAACCGTCGCTCATTTGAGATGCGTCTGGAACATGACCTCCAGCTGGCGATGCGTATGGGGCAGCAACTTTCTGTAGTAATGCTGGACCTTGATTATTTCAAGGACATCAACGACCAAGCCGGCCATGAAGCGGGGGATGGGGCGCTCTGCATGTTGGCTGAAATCCTGCAGTCTGATCTGCGAATCGTAGACACTGCGGCTAGATTGGGCGGTGACGAGTTTGTCATCCTCCTGTGCCAGGCCAGTACCGAGGGAGCACTTCTGGTGGCTGAGCGCCTGCGAAAACGGCTCGAGGAAGTAAAAGTGCCCGGCTTTGGTAGAGTGACTGCGTCTTTCGGAGTTGCTACGTTTCCCGATCATGGCTCGTCGCGAGATTCGCTTATCGGCGCCGCTGATAGCGCCCTCTACAGTTCGAAGAAGGCGGGACGTAATCGCGTGAGCGTCGTCAATCCCTTCGTCCTCGCAGAGGGTAAACCCAGTGCCGAGTTGGCTGATGCTCTGCAGCGACTATAATCAGTCTGCATTTCACGTTGAAATTTCAAGTTTCTCGCCGCCTTCATCTTTTCTCGTTTTTTCCACAACCTGCTTGTCAACCTCTGCCTTCTGGCGTCCAGACGCAAAATCGCGCATCATAA
This sequence comes from Acidobacteriota bacterium, assembly GCA_040002755.1. GTDB lineage: Bacteria > Acidobacteriota > Blastocatellia > Pyrinomonadales > Pyrinomonadaceae > PSRF01. Next base: position 650 of record JBDUDV010000105.1, read on the forward strand.
CCTCTCGCTGTTTTGGCCTTGAGGTTCACAAGCTTTGCGGCGTTATTGTGCATGGACGATCTACGAAAATTTGCGCGTTACTTTCTTCCCTACAAGGTGGAATTATCAATTGGCATCGCTTGCATTTTGGCGAGCGTCGTTTTCAACCTCTACATCCCAATCATTGTCGGTCATGTCATTGATGTGAACTGGGTTGAAATAACCTGGACACGACTCACCATTTCTGCGCTCAAGGTGCTCGGAGCGAGTCTCGTAAGCGGCACCTTTTTGTTTCTGCAGCGCCGCATTCTGATTGGCATGTCGCGCAAGGTTGAGTACGACCTGCGGCAGGATTTCTACGCCCACCTCGTTGAGCAACCGCAAGTCTTTTTCCAGGAACATCGCATCGGCGACTTGATGGCGCGCGCCACCAACGATCTGGCAGCTGTCAGACAACTAGCCGGACCGATGATCATGTATTCGCTGCAAACGCTTTTTGTCGTAGTCATCGTTCTGCCGCTGATGTTCATGATCAACTGGAAACTCACGCTACTGTTGTTTGCGACGATGCCGTTGGTATCTCTGACGGTGAAGTTTTTCGGCCAACAGGTTCACGTGCGCTTTGAAACAATCCAGGAGTTCTTTGCGCAAATCACCGCGCGTGCTCAGGAAAACTTCACCGGCGTAAGAGTCGTGAGGGCTTATGCACAGGAAGGCGCCGAGATTGCCGCTTTCAACGATTTAAATAGACAGTACGCAGAAAAGAATTTGGCGCTGGTCAGAATTGACGCATTGATGCGTCCGCTAATGCAATTTCTGATCGGGATGGGCTTCGTGTTGATCATCTGGGCAGGAGTGCCGGCGGCGATTCGCGGGGAGATCACTGTGGGCCAGTTTACTGTCTTCAACATGTATCTCTTTCGCTTGATCTGGCCGCTGATCGCTTTGGGTTATGTCGTCAACCTGTATCAGCGCGGCACTGCAAGCCTGAAGCGTATGAACGCAATCTTCGCTGTCCCACCCTCGATCGCAGATTCCAACAGCGTGAAAACACAGCCCCCGATCGAGGGTAAGATCGAATTTCGCCGGCTCACCTTTCGTTACCATCCCACGGATGAGCCGGTGCTCCGCGACGTTAGTCTGATCATACCCGCTGGTCAAACTGTGGCCTTCGTGGGCCGCACCGGCAGCGGCAAGTCGACCCTCGTCAATTTGATTTCGCGGATCGTTGAGGCGCCGGCAGACACTGTGTTTGTCGACGGCGTATCGGTGCCCAACTATCCGCTGGCGCAGTTGCGTGCTGGCATCGGCTACGTTCCCCAGGAAACTTTTCTCTTTAGCGACACCCTCGCCGAGAACATTGCTTTCGGCGTGGAGAAAACGGGGCGACCGCAAGTCGAGCAGGCTGCCGAAGTGGCCGGGTTGACTGAAGACGTGGCGGGCTTTCCCGACAGATTCGAAACTCTGGTCGGCGAACGCGGACTCACGCTCTCCGGGGGGCAAAAACAACGAACCGCAATCGCGCGCGCAATTCTTCGGGAGCCGAAGATTCTAATTCTCGACGACGCTCTGTCTGCCGTTGACACCTACACGGAAGAAAAGATTCTGGGCAAGCTGCGCGGCGTGATGCGCGGCCGCACGAGTTTGATCGTGTCGCATCGCATCTCGACAGTCCGCGACGCCGACACAATTTGCGTGCTCGACGAAGGACGCATCATTGAAAAGGGAACACACGACGAGTTGCTCGCGATTGGTGGGGAGTATTCGGCGCTCTATGAACGACAGTTGTTGGAAGAAGAGTTGGCACTTACTTAGCCTGGGAGCGCAGGCATCCTGCCTGCAGTTTTTGTTAATTAGTTCAGATGAGGTATCTATGGAAGTCGATCTGAGCAAACAATACCAAACGATGCTTACTTTGTGGTTTGCATTGTTCATGAGCGTGATCATGTACTTCCTGCTCGCACTTTTTGTAGCCCCCAACGCGAGTAACCAATCCGCTGATCAACCCAACACTTTATTACTTCTCGGATTGTCGCTACTAGGCTCGTTCTTCATAGCGCTTTCATTGGCGATAAAGAAAAAGTTTCTGAATCGCTCAGTCGAACAACAAGACCTGGGGTTGGTGCAAAAGGGAATGATCATTGGCTGCGCTATGTGCGAAGTAACTGCGCTGCTCGGTTTGTTAGGGCATTTTGTTGCGGGCAATCGGGAGTACTACTTGCTTTTCGCGCTCGCGGCGGGTGGCATGACTCTTCATTTTCCGCGACGAAGTCAGTTGGAGGCCGCCAGCTACAAGAGCAAGAGCATCGTGAATTAGGTAATTAATGTCGACAGCGGTAAAACAGTTTCACGAAGAAGAAGCAATCGGGAAGACCCACGACTTCCAGATCGCCCGACGTCTGCTTCGTTACCTGCGTCCTTACCTGCGCCTGCTCGTCCCTGCCCTGGTGCTGACCTTCGTGCTAAACCTGCTGGGGATTCTGCCACCGAAGTTTACCCAGTATGCGATTGACTGGCACATCCTGCCGCGCAAGCTTTCAGGCCTGTCCCTTCTGGTCGGGCTCTACTTCGGTGTGCAACTCCTGCGACTTGTGTTCTCTTATTTCCAAACGCTGTTGCTCAACACCGTGGGTCAGTATGTGATGTTTGATATGCGCCGCGAGCTTTACGACAAGCTGCAGCATCAGGAAGTGGCCTACTACGATCGCAATCCGGTTGGTCGCATCATGACGCGACTCACCAGCGATGTTGACTCGCTAAACGAACTCTTCACTGCGGGAATCACGGATCTGCTGGGCGACGTCGTCATGATCTTCGCGATCATCAGCGTGATGTTATGGATGGACGTCCGACTGACCTTTGTCACGCTGTTGACGGTCCCTCTGTTGTGGATCGCAACGACCTGGTTTCGCATTGGCGCGCGCAAAGGCTACGACATGGTGCGCACGCGCATCGCACGCATCAACGCTTTCCTGCAGGAACACTTCGCGGGTGCTCAAACGGTCCAGATATTCAATGCCGAGATAAAGTCAGTCACCAAGTTTCGCGAGATCAATGCCGACTATCGCAAGGCAAACCTCGACACAATCTTTTACTACGCCGTTTTCTTTCCTCTGGTTGACTTCATCGGCGCTCTCGGCATCGCGCTAATTATCTGGTACGGCGGTTATCGCGTGATGCAAAACACGCCCGGGCACACCGTGCTCACCCTGGGAGCGCTGGTGGCGTTTATCCAATATTCGAGTTTTCTTTTTCAACCGATTCGCGACATTTCTGATAAGTACAACGTGCTCCAGGCCGCGGTAGTTGCGTCTCATCGAATCTTCAAGACGCTGGACCTTCCGATTGCGATTACTTCTCCGGAGCGTCCCCGTAAGACCGGCCGCGCCGAAGGCCGCATCGAATTCGAAAAGGTTTGGTTTGCTTACAAGGACGAAGACTGGATCTTGAAGGACCTTTCTTTCAAAGTTGAACCCGGGCAGTCGATCGCGCTTGTCGGCCACACCGGATCTGGTAAGTCAACTATCACAAACCTGCTGATGCGTTTCTATGATGTGCAGCGCGGGCGGATTCTTCTCGATGGCGTCGACTTGCGCGAGTGGGATCTGCAATCATTGCGCGAAAACTTTGCGGTGGTGCTGCAGGAAATATTTCTTTTCAGCGGTACCGTTGCAGGAAACATTCGGCTCGGCCGCACCGACATCACGGAAGAACGCGTCATGTGGGCGGCGCAAGAGGTGAGCGCGGAACCTTTCATCAACCGCTTGCATGGTGGTTATCAGGCGGAAGTAAAGGAGCGTGGCGCCGGTCTTTCGGTGGGCCAGAAGCAGTTGATATCTTTTGCACGCGCGCTCGCGTTTGATCCCGCTTTGCTGATCCTTGATGAAGCGACCAGCTCAATCGATACCGAAACGGAACAGCTGATTCAGCAAGCGATCGAACGCGTGATGCGCGATCGCACCTCAATAGTGGTCGCACACCGCCTCTCGACGATCCAGCGCGCCGATCAGATCATCGTGATGCATCACGGCGAAATCCGAGAGAGTGGCACGCATCAGGAATTGCTGGCGCAACACGGTCTTTACTGGAAACTCTACAAACTCCAATACGCCGACGGGCCGAGGTCGTTATCGCCCGCGTTGCCTTCCGAAGAGGAGGTTGCGGCTGAAGTTCAGTTTAGCGAGTGAAGGTTTTTGAAGTTTGGAGGTGGCGCTACTGACGCTTGGCATCAGCCCAACCTGGTGAGGACTCGTCGCGTAATTCGGGGCAGTAGGCTTTAGACTTCCGCCTGCTCCGCAGGCTCGGTGAGTGTTTTCTCACCGCAAAATTTCGTCACGACCCGGTGTATTCCGGTCCGATTCTTAATTGCCCTTTTCCTATTTCGTACTAGAATACGAGCCCCCCAACAAACGACTGCCGCGATACCGGTTGCCGGCATTGTCCATATACCTAAGGAGTCGAAAACGAATGATCCGTCGCACGTTCCTGTTCTCTGTTCTCTTGCTGCTTTCTTCCACTTCCCTGCACGCGCAGAAGCGTGCGTTCTCAATCGAAGATCTCTATCGCGTTAAGAACATTTCAGATCTGCACGTCTCTTCTGACGGCAAGACCATTATCTACGTCCTGACAACTTCAGACCTGGCGCGCGCCAAACGCAACCGGCACATCTGGCGGATGGATGCTGACGGCAAAAACCCGCTTCAGTTAACACAAGGTAGTGACAGCGAGTCTGCGCCATCTTTTTCGCCGGACGGCAAACAAATTCTTTTCGTCAGTTCGAAGGATTCGAATCTCTATTTGATGCCGGCTGCCGGCGGCGCCTGGCGCAAGCTGACTAACATCTCCACCGGAGTTTCCGATCCACTCTGGTCGCCCAACGGCAAATGGATCGCGTTTTCGTCTGACGCCTATCCCGAGTGCAACGGTGTCGACGCCTGCAACAAAAAAATCGCCGAGCGTTGGGAAGCCGGGCCACTTAAGGCGCATATGGCCGATGAACTTCTTTATCGCCACTGGACGTCGTGGAAAGATGGCACGCGCACACACACATTCATCGCTAACGCCGCAACCGGCGAAACCAGAGATCTAACACCCGGCAACTACGACGCGCCAGGTTTCCAACTCGGCGGGCCGTTGCAATACGACTTCTCTCCCGACAGCAAAGAGCTCGTCTACGTTTCAAATCACGATCCCGTTCCGGCAGTCTCCACCAACAATGATCTCTGGCTCATTTCACTCGAGGACAGCGACGCGACAGCGCGGAACATCACGGCAGCAAATCTTGCTTACGATGGCAGCCCAAAATATTCACCCGACGGCAAGTACATCGGCTTCCGCATGCAGAAACAGCCCGGCTACGAATCGGATCTGTTTCGACTGGCGATCTACGACCGGGCGACGCGCCAGATAACCGTCCTAACTGAATCCTTCCGCAACTGGGTCGATGAGTTTGGCTGGTCTAAAGATTCGAAAACGATCTTCTTTTCCGGACCGGTCGAAGGTCAGAATCCAATTTTTCGTCTCGACCTAAACTCAAAGACGATCGCGCAGTTTTTTGCAGACAAGACGATTGACGCTTCCGAGTTTGATCCGACCGAGCGGCGTTTGTTTTATATCAAGCGTTCCGTCGGCGAACCTCAGGAAATCTACAGCCTAGCGATGGAAAACGATAAACCCTCGAAGCCGGCAAAGCTCTCGCACTTCAACGATGACCTGATGAACGAAGTCGACATCCGTCCCGCGGAGACGATGTGGGTGACCGGCTCGGGCGGCGAACGCGTGCAGGTCTTTATCGTCAAGCCCCACAACTTCGATCCGGCAAAGAAGTATCCACTAATTCTGAATGTTCACGGTGGACCACAGTCAAATTGGGCTGATGCGTTTCGCGGCGACTGGCAGGTTTATCCGGGCGTTGGTTACATCGTGGCGTTTCCCAATCCGCACGGCTCAACCGGCTTTGGTCAGGACTACACCGCCGAAATTTCCGGCGACTTTGGCGGACGTGTCTACGAAGACTTGATGAAAGTTACCGATTCGCTCGAAAAACTTCCTTACGTCGATGCGAATCGCATGGGAGCGATGGGTTGGTCGTATGGCGGTTACATGATGATGTGGTTCGAAGGCCATACAGATCGCTTCAAGGCGATCGCCTCGATGATGGGCATGTATGACCTGCGCGCGTTTCACGGCACGACTGAAGAACTCTGGTTTCCTGAATGGGACCTGAAGGGCAAACCGCTTGACTCCGCGGCCTACGATAAGTTTTCGCCGGCAAACTATGCGAAGAACTTCAAGACACCGACGCTGGTGATTTCGGGCGAACGCGATTACCGCGTGCCCTACACGCAATCGCTGAACTTCTACACCGACCTGCAGCAGATGAAAGTCCCCTCGCGATTGATCATCTACTCAAACGCCGGCCATTGGCCGAGCTGGTACGAGATGGCGCTTTACTACACTGCGCACGTTGAATGGTTCAACAAGTATCTCGGCGGCGATCCGCCGCCCTGGACCACCGAACAGTTTTTACGTAATTCCGTTTTCGACAAGACGACGGGCAAGCGAGTCGTGGCGGTTCCTGAGGAACGACCGAAAAACCAGCAGGGTAAACCGGATGCGAAACCGACTACGCCATAGAATCGAGCTTTGGAGTGCGGCAACCTGTCGCCGCTTTGTTTAGCGGCGGCTTGATGCCGCTTTGAGGGGCTGTGACAGGTCGCAGCCGACTTAAGCGCTGACATTTCAGCGCCCTCCAGAGAAGGAGCAAACATGCCAACGCCCAGCAGCACTGCCGTCGCGCAAGAGGTTCCGGAACTCACCACTCGTTCCATTATCGTTGGTCTGTTGGTCGCTGCGGTCATCGGCTGCGCCTATCCGTACTGCGTACTCAAGCTCGGGTTTGGTCCCAATCTCTCCGTCGTGTCGGCGTTCTTTGGTTTCATTGCGCTGGTGCTAATCCTGCGCGCCTCGGGAACAAATCCGCGCGAGAACAACATCGTGCAAACCATGGGCACGAGCGCGGGACAAACAGCTTTCATGTGTGTACTGCTGGCGGCTTTTGACATGTTAAATGCCAAGGGGGTGCTCAATCCACCGATTCATCTTGGCACCGCGCAGATTTTTTTCTGGCTCTGCAGTGCGAGCTTGCTCGGCATCCTGTTGGCCGTCCCGATGCGACGCCACTACATCGACGAAGAAAACCTGACGTATGCAGACGGCGTAGCCGCCGGCGAAACGATTCTCGTTCTGCATGAAGGTCGCGAGAAAGGCGCAGGCGCAAGCACAGTCAAGGCCCTTGGCCTGGGCGGCCTTTTATCTGCAGTTTTGACGATTCTTACCACCTGGGCCTTATGGATTCCCGACACACTTTACTTTCCTGGTCTGCAACCGATGGCCATCGGCTTCAATTTGAGTTTGCTCTCATTCGGTTCGGGGCTCCTGGTCGGGTTCCGCATCTGCCTGGCCATGGCCATCGGCACCGCGATCAGTTGGTTCATTCTGCCGCGATATCTCTTCGCGCACGGCATGATCGAAGGACTAACTTACGCGCAGACGCTGCGCTGGGTAATGTGGCCCGCAACCGGACTGATGGTCGCCGGCGGGCTGACTTCGCTGGCGCTGAAGTGGAATCTAATCGTCAATACCTTTCGCGACCTTAGATCCGGCAAAGGTAGCAAGATCGAACAGCGCGAGTTTCCGATGAAGTGGGTAGTTATTGGATCGTTGGTGATGACGGTTGTTATCTGTCTCGTACAATACATCAGCATGGGAATTCCCGTGTACCTTTCGTTTATCGCGATTCTCCTGTCACTGCCGCTGATGCTGGTGGGGTTGCGCGTGTTGGGAGAAACAAACTGGGGGCCAATCAGTGCGCTCTCAAACATGATGCAGGCCATCTTCGCTTTCATCTCGCCGGGAAATGTTCCCATCAATATGTCGTCGAGCGGACTGACGGGAACGATTGCAGTTACGTCAGAGGCATTGATGCAGGACTTCAAGGCCGGACAGTTGATCAAATCGAACCCACGCAGCTTGACGATCGCGCAACTGATCGCCGCGCCGGTCGGCTCACTCGCGACAGCGCTCATCTATCCAGTGCTGCGCGCCAGGTTTGGCATTGGACCACAAGGTTTGTCCTCGCCGATCAGCGTCAAGTGGGCCGGCTTTGCTGAGCTGTTGACGAAGGGCCTGAGCGCCTTGCCGCCGGGCTGTCTGATTGGTTTGGTAATCGGAATCACGGTGGGAATTCTATTGACGCTGCTGGCAGAAAAGTATGGCGAAGTCGTTCCGTCACCGGCAGCGATTGGCATTGGCATGCTCATCAACGCGGCCGTGTTGATGACATTCATCCTCGGTGGCGTGGCCCAGTTGATCTGGGCGAAGACGTCGGCGAAATCGGAAGAAGAGTTTCGAATTCCGCTCGCGTCTGGATTAATCTGCGGTGAAGCAATTGTAGCTGTAGCGTTGGCGATTTACTTCGCGATCTAACTCGTCACCATGATTCCGCTTTCTATTCTCGACCTTGTGCCGGTGGCGGTCGGTGCAACGCCGCGCGAAGCGCTGCGCAACAGCCTCGACCTCGCCCAGCATGCAGAGCGTTTTGGTTACCAGCGCTTTTGGGTTGCCGAACATCACAACATGACGGGCATCGCGAGCGCCGCGACCTCTGTTGTGATCGGCTATCTCGCCGCAGGCACCACGACAATCCGCCTCGGCTCGGGCGGCATCATGCTGCCGAATCATTCTCCACTGGTAATCGCCGAACAGTTTGGCACGCTCGAATCGCTTTACCCCGGTCGCATTGATCTCGGGCTCGGTCGGGCGCCAGGGACGGACCAGAGAACCCTCCGCGCCCTGCGCCGCACTCCCTCAAGCTCTGACACTTTTCCTGAGGACGTGCAGGAACTGCAGGCGTTTTTGGCTGCGGCAAGGCCTGGGGAGACGCCGCAGCCGGTGCGAGCCGTGCCCGGCCGCGGGACTGAAGTTCCGCTGTGGATCCTGGGTTCGAGTTTATTCGGTGCACAGCTCGCAGCCGCGTTGGGTCTGCCCTACGCGTTCGCGTCGCACTTCGCGCCGGACGATTTACTGGAAGCACTCGAGGCTTATCGCGCTCAATTTCAACCGTCGAAGCAACTCGCGAGTCCTTATGCGATGGCCGGTATAAACGTAGTTTGTGCCGAGGCCGACGAAGAAGCGCGGCGGTTGTTCACGACAGTGCAGCAGTCGTTCGCCAATCTTGTGCGCGGACGCGGCGGACAAATTCAGCCACCCATCAATGACATTGAGAAATATTGGAGTCCGGCTGAGAAGTACCAGGCGTCTCGCATGCTCGCGCATTCCGTAGTCGGCTCACCCGCAACCGTGCGCGAAGGGTTGGAAGCCTTCGTTGCCAACACAAGAGTCGACGAGCTAATGATTGTAACTTCCATCTACGACCACGCCGCGCGTATCAAGTCCTATGAACTTGTCGCAGAGACCAGGCGCGCCACGGCCGCCTGATGTTGGGGTTTTGATTTGCTGGCAATCTCATTCCCCCCGGCCCCTAATGAGCAACTGCCCTCCTGAAAAGTTTTTTGGATTTCGCTGTGTCCAGGTCATTGGGACAATGCCCCTGGCGCAAAGTAAGATTGTTTCCACATTTTGATAAGGAGATTAATATGCCTGTTAAAGCCTATGGCGCCTACGCTGCTGAAAGGCCGCTCGAACCAATCGACATCGAGCGCCGTCTACCCCGTACACGCGACATTCAGATCGACATTGACTATTGCGGCGTTTGCCATTCGGACCTGCACACGGTTCGTTCAGAATGGCAGGGAACCCTGTATCCGTGCGTTCCCGGCCACGAGATTGCCGGCCATGTAACGGCCGTAGGCGCTGAGGTAACCAGGTTCAAGGTTGGCGACCCGGTGGGCGTCGGCTGCCTGGTGAACAGTTGCCAGGATTGCGGTTCCTGCGCGCAAGGACTGGAGCAGTATTGCGAGAAAGGCTTCACTGGCACCTATAACTCACCGATCGCTGAGCCTCCGGGTCACACACTCGGCGGTTACTCCCAGCGGATCGTCGTTGACGAAAAGTTTGTGCTCAAGATCACTCATCCTGAAGAACAGCTCGCGGCAGTCGCGCCGCTGCTCTGTGCCGGCATTACCACTTATTCGCCGCTGCGTCATTGGCAGGTGGGCCCGGGCAGCAAGGTCGGCATCGTCGGCATCGGCGGGTTGGGCCACATGGGTTTGAAACTCGCCCACGCAATGGGCGCTCACACGGTCGCCTTCACAACCTCCGAGAGCAAGCGCGACGACGCGAAGGCGCTTGGCGCCGACGAAGTGATCGTGTCGCGAAACATCGAGGAGATGGAGGCGCACACAAACAGCTTCGACTTCATTCTCGACACCGTGGCGGCGAGCCACAATCTCGACGCCTACACTAATCTCTTGAAGCTCGACGGGACGCTGGTGCTGGTCGGCGCTCCCGAACATCCGCATCCATCACCCGAAGTCATGCCCCTGATATTCAAGCGCCGTTCGATCGCGGGCTCGCTTATTGGCGGCATCGCCGAAACCCAAGAGATGCTCGACTTCTGTGCGGAGAAAGGAATCGTCGCGGATATTGAGATGATCCCGATCCAGAAGATCGATGAAGCCTACGACCGGATGCAGAAGAGCGACGTTAAATATCGTTTCGTGATCGACAACGCCTCACTCGCCGCTGTGCCAGAGAACTGATCCCAGAACAGTCCGCGTAGCGGAGGAATGTAATAGCCCAGCAGTTTACTGCTGGGATGACGATGCAGGTTTAGGCAGGTCCGTGAAGCGGACGGCTGAACCGATAGAAAGAGAAAACTGATTCTTGCGACAGCAGCGAGACACTAGAGCAATGGCTAGACTCGAGGATGATGTTGATAACTTGTTCAAGCTCCCTTTGAACGAGTTCATCGCGGCGCGTAAGACACTCTT
>JBDUDV010000106.1:0-11576 GCA_040002755.1 Acidobacteriota bacterium
CTGATTACTGATTACTGATTGCTTCCATGTTTCGTTTCACCACCGCCGGAGAATCTCATGGTCGTGCTTTGGTCGCGATTGTTGAAGGCTTGCCTGCGGGCATGCCGGTTGACGCTGCGCAGGTCAACTACGAGCTGCAGCGTCGGCAGTGGGGCTACGGACGCGGCGGCCGCATGAAGATCGAGCACGACCAGGCAGAAATTCTGAGTGGCGTGCGCCATGGGTTAACTCTCGGTTCACCAATCGCTTTGATGATCGAGAACAAAGATTGGGCAAACTGGACTGAAGTGATGGCCGCAGAACCGCGCGAGATCACAGCCGAAAAGTCGCGACGACTGAAACGCCCGCGTCCTGGTCACGCTGATCTGGCAGGCGGACAAAAATACGACGCACGCGATCTACGAAACATTCTGGAACGAGCCTCGGCGCGCGAAACGGCGGCACGGGTCGCGTGTGGAGCGTTAGCGAAACAGCTCTTAGCTTCCTTCGGCGCCGAGGTGCGAAGTCATGTGATTCAGCTCGGCGGCATTCCCGAGAAGCCACTGCAGCTGTTGTGGGATGAAATTGTCGCGATTCCTGACGACGCGCCATTGCATTGCGCCGACACCGACGCCCAACAACAAATGATCGAGTTGGTTGATGCCAAGCGCGAAGTCGGCGACACGCTTGGAGGCATATTCGAAGTTGTTGCTCGCGGTGTTATCCCCGGGCTCGGCTCGCACACGGCTTGGGATTTGAAACTCGACGGGCGGTTAGCGCAGGCCGTTATGTCAATTCCGGCGGTGAAAGCAGTTTCGATCGGTGCCGGCAGCGAGGCGAGCGCATTACCAGGTTCTGAGGTTCACGACGAGATCGCTTACAACGAGGAGACACGCGTGTTCATACGCGAGACTAATCGCGCTGGCGGACTCGAAGGCGGTATTACTAACGGTGAAGAGATCAGACTTAGCGGACACCTGAAACCGCTTTCAACGCTGCGCCGGCCGCTGCGTTCAGTAGACATCGATACGAAGCAGGAAGAGTCAGCGGCGTTTGAGCGGTCAGACATTACTGCTGTGCCAGCAGCCGGCGTCATCGGCGAAGCGATGATGGCGCTCGTGTTGGCAGAGGCAATGCGCGAGAAATTCGGTGGGGATAGTTTGGGAGAAATGAAGCGCAACTTCGAAGGGTATCGCGAGCAGTTGCGAGCTTTCTAAGCCAAAGCGGCGACAGGTCGCCGCACTCCGGGGAGTTGACGCTTACCAGACTGACAAGTCAGAAAAAATCATCGTAGAATCGAGTTAAAGGTAATTCAAATAGCTGAGAGTTGTTATTGGAGCTGGAAACTAGACAATGGCATTGATGGAAATAGTTACGTGGCCGAATCCGGTGCTTGACGCGCCGGGTGATCCGGTGACGGATTTTGGCGACGGGCTGAAGAATCTTATTAGCGATATGTTTGAGACTATGTATTCGGCGCCCGGCGTCGGTTTGGCGGCAGTCCAAGTAGGTGTTGCGAAGCGTCTGTTTGTGATGGATTGCTCGGGCGGCAAAGATCCGGAGCAGCGCGTGGTGATGATTAACCCGGAAGTCATCCGCGTTGAAGGCGAGCAGAACGGCGAAGAAGGTTGTCTTTCGTTCCCAGGGATTTTCACTCCCGTTGAACGCAGTTTGCGAGCGATTGTGCGCGCGCATGATGTCAATGGCAACGAATTTGAAATTGATGAGACGGAGCTGACTGCGCGCTGCATGTTGCACGAAACCGATCACTGCGACGGCATTGTCTTTCTCGACAAAATGAGCGCGCTCAAACGCGAACTGGTCAAACGCAAGATCAAGAAGCTGCAGAAGACGGGGAAGTGGGTAGCGAAATAGCAAGCGGTGAGCAGTAAGCAGTAGGCAGTAAGCGGAAGGGCACCCAGAGTAGGTGCCTTTTGCATTCCGCTTGCTCACTGCTTACCGCTCCTGCTTACTGCTCACTCATTTCCCTGTGCTACTATTTCCAAAAACCATAACTGGAGTCGACTATGCCAACCGAATTTCGTAACGAACCGTTTACTGATTTCAGCAAGGAAGAGAATGCGCAGGCGATGCGCGCCGCGCTCGCACGAGTTAAGAGCGAGTTGGGCCGCGAGTATCTACTGGTGATTGGCGGCGAGCGCATCACTACGGATGCCAAGCACGACAGTATTAATCCTGCCAGTCGCACCGAGGTGGTTGGCCGCTTTCAAAAGGCGACCACAGAATTGGCGAACAAGGCTGTTGAATCAGCCGCTACCGCTTTTGAAAGCTGGAAGAAGACCGGCGCAGCCGAGCGTGCTGACTTGCTGTTTCGGGTTGCGGCGATCCTGCGCGAACGGAAGCACGAGTTTTCAGCGTGGATGATTTATGAGGTGGCGAAAACCTGGGCCGAAGCAGACGGCGACACCGCCGAAGCGATCGATTTTCTCGAGTTCTATGGCCGCGAGATGTTGCGCTACGCGGGCGATCAGCCGCTGGTGAAACTTCCGGGGGAAGAAAACCACCTCGACTACATACCGCTTGGCGTTGTTGCGGTGATCCCACCATGGAATTTTCCACTCGCGATCATGGCCGGCATGACCAGCGCGGCCATTGTTACCGGCAACACGGTTGTCCTGAAACCTTCATCCGACGCGCCGACGATCGCCTACAAATTTTTCGAGGTTCTTGAAGAAGCCGGTTTGCCAGCCGGCGTAGTCAATTTCATGACCGGGTCCGGCGCAGAGGTAGGCGACTTTATAGTGGACCACCCTAAGACGCGCTTTATTGCCTTCACTGGTTCAAAGGAAGTGGGACTTAGAATTAACGAACGCGCGGCGAAGGTTCATGAAGGACAGATCTGGATCAAACGCGTAGTCGCCGAGATGGGTGGCAAAGACGCGATTATCGTTGCCGACGATGCGAACCTCGACGATGCGGCAGCCGGCATAGTGCAGGCAGCTTTTGGTTTCCAGGGACAGAAGTGTTCCGCGTGTTCGCGCGCGATCATCGACGCCCGCGTCTACGATCAGATGCTGGAAAAGATTGCCGAGCGAACTGGGAAAATCAAAATGGGCGACCCCGGCGATGGCGCAACGAACATGAGTGCGGTCATCAACGAGAAAGCTTTCAAGGCGATCAATGCGTACATCGACAAGGGTAAGAGCGAAGGTGGGCGAATTTTAGCGGGCGGCGGTTCCGATGGCGAGCAAGGTTTCTTTATCGAGCCTACAGTGATTGCTGACGTGAAGCCCGGCGCTACGATCGAGCAGGAGGAGATATTCGGGCCCGTGTTGGCGGTGATCAAGGCTGAGGACTACGACGCCGCGCTGACGATTGCTAACGATACGCAATTCGGTTTGACGGGCGCGGTCTACAGTGCTGACGAAGCTAAGCTGGAGCGAGCGCGCAAAGAGTTTCATGTCGGCAATCTTTACCTCAACCGCAAGTGCACCGGGGCGCTGGTGGGCGTTCATCCGTTTGGCGGCTTCAACATGTCGGGCACCGATTCGAAAGCGGGCGGCCGCGACTATCTTCTGCTCTTCATGCAAGCGAAGGTTTCCGCGGAGAAGATTGGCGTCACTGCGAGCGCACCGGCTGAGAAGCGAGCGGCGATCTAACAAACTTAAGAGCGAGGGCCAGCCCACCTCTTTGTTTATTGAAGCTGAATTATGCGCATCGTTTTCATGGGCACTCCGGAGTCTGCGGTTCCATCACTGCAGCGTCTGTTGCATGATCGACACGAGGTTGTCTCAGTATGGACGCAACCTGATAAGCCCGCCGGGCGTGGCGACAAAATGCATTCGCCCGCCATCAAGACCTTCGCACTCGAAAACGGTCTACCAATCGAGCAGCCAAAGAAAATCAAGACTCAGGAAGCGAAAGAATTGTTTGCGTCGTACGACGCTGAGGCCGTCGTCGTTGTCGCCTATGGCCGCATTTTGCCGCTGGAGTTTCTGCGGGCGCCGCGCCGCGGTTGTATCAATGTTCATTTCTCTTTGTTGCCGCTCTATCGCGGTGCCGCGCCGGCCAATTGGGCAATCGTGAACGGAGAAGGGAGGACGGGCGTAACGACGATGTTCATCGCGGAAGAATTGGACTCGGGTCCGATTCTTTTGCAGCGCGAAACAATGATCGGTGAGACAGAGACTGCGCCTGAACTTATGCAGCGCCTGGCTGTTATTGGTGCCGACTTGTTGGCTGAAACGCTCGCGCAGTTTGATGTGATAACGCCGCGACCTCAACACGATCGAGACGTTACTTTTGCGCCGTTGCTGACAAAACAACATGGACTCATTGATTGGACGAACCAGGCCGCCACGATTGCGCGTTGTGTGCGAGGTTTCCAACCCTGGCCCAGCGCGTACACCCATTATAAGTCGCAACGGTTAATGATCTGGAAGTCTAGTGTCACTGAAACCGCGGCGGTCGACGCGCGCGCGGGAGAAGTGCTGATTGCGCATGGTGACGATCTCATCGTGAAGTGTGGAGCGAAGACGGCGCTGCGGTTAACTGAAGTGCAACCCGAAGCCAAGCGTCGCATGAGCGTGCGAGATTTTCTCAACGGAACGCATTTGAAGGTTGGCGATCGTTTTGGCGAAGTCTAATTCCGTTTCGCCGGCGCGGCTCACGGCATTTGAAATCCTGCGACGTGTCGCCGATGGCGCTTACGCATCGGTACTTTTGGCGGCGCGAGAAGGTGAACTGTCACCTGTGGATCGGGCGCTGTGTCATGAGTTGGTCATGGGCGTGCTGCGACGCCAGTTGTGGCTGGACCGGCTAGTTGAACACTACGCAAACCGCAAGATTGCCGGCCTCGATGAGTCAGTGCGGATTTCGCTCAGGTTGGGTCTTTATCAACTGCGATTTCTTTCGCGCATTCCGCCTTCGGCCGCTGTCAACGAGTCCGTCAATCTGGTTCACTTCGCCCGCCTGCGTTCTGCCTCGAGTCTCGTCAACGCTGTTCTGCGACGCGCCACGCGCGAGCCGGAACTAGATCCGACCAGCGATATTAAAGATCCGCTCGAGCGTTTGTCGGTTGCCACTTCGCATCCAGGTTGGTTAATCGAACGTTGGAGCGAAGCACTCGGGGTTGAAGAAGCGGAGGCGTTTGCGCGCGCGAATAATGAGCCGGCGCCGATTGCGTTTCGAGTTGTAAACAATCGTGCGCAGGAAGCGGAAGTGTGCGAGAGTTTGCGAGCGGGTTTGGCGGAACTGTTTCCCTCGAAAATCTCGGCAGGCGCATGGCGCATAAGCGGGGCGGGAAATTTGTTGAGCGAACTGGCCGCCGCTGGAAAAGTCTATGTTCAGGATGAAGCGTCGCAGTTGGTCGGATCACTGCTCGACGCACAGCCTGGTCAGCGCGTGCTCGATTTATGTGCTGCGCCCGGAAGTAAGGCGACTCATATAGCCGATCTTACGAGGAATTCGGCGGTTATCGTCGCTGCAGATTTGCATCAGCACCGCTTGCGAACAGTTGTTTCCTCAGCCCAATTACAAGGATTGACGAGCATTCACTCGGTTGTGCTCGACGGTTTAAAGGCGCTCCCTTTGCTGGAATGCGTTTTTGACCGTGTTTTGGTGGACGCTCCGTGCTCCGGGACGGGCACGCTGAGGCGCAACCCCGAGATCCGTTGGCGCATCTCACCCGCGGACATACACGATTTGGCCAGACGCCAAAAGCAGCTTCTATTCAATGCCGCGCGAGCAGTCAGGACGGGAGGTCGCCTGGTTTACTCAACTTGTTCGGTTGAACCCGACGAAAACGAAGCAGTAGTACAAACGTTCCTTGAAAACAACGAAAACTTCAGCCTGGTTAAGCTGGATGTCACTGCCAACATGCAGGCTGCTCTGGGGGCCGTGCGAACGTGGCCACATCGCGAAGGCTCTGACGGTTTTTTCGTTTGTGCATTTGAACGAAAAAGCGCGCCAACATCTGTCTGACGATAAGCGAGTTGGGAAATTCGTAACTTTGCGACCTGATGTACCGGATGTTAGACTTCGCAACTTGGTTTCGACCTGTAAGTAGTTCAGCACTTCATCAGTTTCAGGATCACCTAAGTGAACACCGGGGCACTCTCAGTAGTACGAAGGCTCGTCATCGTGATCGCAATCGCGATCGTTTTTGTGTTTGGCCTCGCGACGACGGTGTTTCTGTCGCTACGCAGTCCCGAGGTCAAAGTGCCGGACGTGTTGGGAAAAGATCGCTTTGAAGCTGAGCGAGTGTTGAGTGACGCAGGCTTGAACTTTCGCGTTCGCGCCTACCGGCCTTCCGGTCAAACTAAGGCCGACACGGTGTTGTTTCAGTTGCCGAAAGGCGGCGAGGTTGTTAAGGCCGGCCAGACCGTGGCTATGGACCTCAGCAGGCCAGTTAAGGCAGGGGAATCTTCGGATGTTGCCACTCCAGAGCCTTCACCTGTAGAGAAACCGACGAATTCGAACGCGGGCTCGCAGGGTAACGAGAACGAAAACAAGCCCAAGCGTCCCCGGAACACGAACAAGAACACGAATGAAAACGCAAACGCCAACACGGGAAATCGAAATGGTAACGTTAATCGCGTAACCGCAAACAGAAACTTGAACAGCAACAACACGAATGGCGTCGTCCACACGAATGCAAATCGGCCGACGGTCAATGGCAATGCAAATCGCGCCGTTAATCAAAATGGAAATGCGCGGCCTGCGGTTTTAAGACCTTCGCCGACTGTTAAGCCCAATTAGGCGAGTTACCAACGATACAGACTGAATGATGAACGGCAGGACAATTGACATCGCCCCCTCGATTTTGTCGGCTGACTTTTCACGTCTGGGTGAGGAAATAGAAGCAGTGAAGCGTGGTGGCGCGACGATCTTGCACGTGGATGTCATGGACGGGCATTTCGTGCCGAACCTGACGATTGGTTTGCCGGTCGTTAAGTCGCTTGCCAAAGCGACGGACCTGCCTATCGATGCGCACTTGATGATTTCCGAACCGGGAAGGTATGCGGAACAGTTTGTTGAGGCCGGAGCCAAAATGGTTTCGGTTCACGTTGAAGCAGATGCGCATTTGCATCGAACCCTGGCATCGATCAAGGCGGCCGGTGCAAAGGCCGGAGTTGTGATCAATCCGGCAACACCGGTTGATACTTTGGTAGAAGCGTTGCGATTCGCTGACTATGTGCTGGTAATGTCCGTCAATCCCGGATTCGGTGGACAGAAGTTCATAGCGAGCGCGATCGACAAGGTGCGACGACTGAAGCGCATGATTGGAGAGCGCGAGCTGGCGACCCGCATAGAAATAGACGGCGGGATCGATCTGGAGAATATCACGTCCGTGGTTGCAGCAGGTGCGGAGATTATCGTCTCTGGTTCGGCGGTTTTCGGCACGATGGATCCGGAAGCGGCTGTAAGAGAACTGCGCGACGCAACCCTGCAGTGGTCTAGAGATTCGCAGGCGGAAAGAAGAAATTAGAGGTTCTGGAGGTTTTAGAAATGCATTCTCGCTTAACTGCTCATTTAGTAATTTGCGCGGTGCTGGTTCTGGCTTTAGCAGCCGCGGCGCTGGCACAGGGTAGTGCGCAGAGCGACCTTGCGCCTCTCCAACGAATGGATGTGATGCGCTCCAAGCTTGAGGGCATGCGGCGATCTCTGACAAGTGCCATCTCTGCTATGCCGGTACCGAGCGCGCATGAGAAAAAGAACCCGGATGATCCGCGCGAACGACTGCTGAGTTTGGACAAGGAAGTCGGATCCCTTTCCTCAGAACTTAACGAGATACGTTCCAAACAGGAGCGCTCAGAACGATACGACCCAAATACGCTCGATCGACTGGAAACGTCAGTCGCGGAACTGAACACGCGCGTGCAGGCTGGACTACTGGCTACTGCCGACGCCAGAACAAGTTCAGCCGCCTCGGCTGCAACCTCTGACAAGAAAAAAAAGAAAGGCCGTTTCCTGGGTCTCTTTGGCGGTGGCGGCGATGATCACATTGAAGAGCTGACGAGTACGGTGGCGCCGGGTAGAGATCGAGTCCTGTTTGTGGAAGCGGCAAAAGAGGTTCGTAAGGGAAATCATGAAACCGGTCGCTTGCTGTTTTCGACAATCATTAATACCTATCCGGATTCCGCTTTTTTGCCGCTCGCTAAGCTGGCGATTGCTGACTCCTTCTATCTGGAGGGAACAACCGCCTCGCTAGTGCAGGCCGCTCAGGCATATTTGGATTGGCTCACTTTTTTCCCCACCGACCCACTCGCGGACGACGCGATGCTGAAAGTTGCGGAGTCTGAGATGAGACAGATGGGGCTTTCTGATCGAGACATAACTCACGCACGCAAAGCGGAGCAACGTCTTAAGGCGCTACTGCAGCAATATCCCCAAACTGAGCTACGTCCGATCGTCGAAGATCGATTGCGCGAAGCACAGGAGAGCCTGGCAATGCACAGTTATCAGATAGGAAACTTCTATCTGGAGCCGCGCTACAAGCGTGGTAAGGGTGGTCTAAAAGGCGCTCAGTCTCGCTATAAGGAAGTAGTCGACAAGTATCCAAACTTCTCTCTGAGAGACGAAGTGTTATTTAAGTTGGCCTACACCTACCAGCAGGAAGAGGAGCCGGACGAAGCCGCCAAGTATTATCAGGATATGCTGCGCAATTTCCCCAACAGCGTGTATGCCGACAAAGCGAAGGAGCAGTTGAGCATAATTGGTGTGCCAATTCCTGAGCCTGATTCTGCGGCCAGAAACGTGGCCCCAGCCGAACGCCCAGGTTTTGTAGGAAGTCTGATGCAACAGTTGATGGGAAAAGCGGAAGTAACCTTTAACTCTGACGGCATACTCATTAGCAAGGACAAACAGGAAGGTAGAGAAGACCTGATTGATGAGGCCGTGAAGTATAACGGAACGCTACGCACCAACGTTACTCCGGTCGCTCCGGTCCATCGGACGAACCGTCAGGCACCTGCGAATCCTGCTCCGCGGCCGGCAACTCAGAATGCGATTCAGCCCCCAGCGGCGACTCCGGCGACGCCAGGGTCTATAAAGCCTTAACCAAATAGTTTCCAGTGCGCTACTTTTCGTTGGGCCCGTTATGATCTCATGACGGGCCTCTTTCTTTCCCGCCCTCCGATCTTTTGTCTTGCTCCGCGGCGCTCGTTGGCGGATGATGAAGTGAGGAATTCTACGAATGGCATCTGCTAACATCCAATCGCCAAGCGTACAGGACGAACTGCTGCGCCGTCATAAGTCTGCTGCGACCACGGTCTTGGCGCTTTTGGTTGGCGTAGTTCTCTTGAGCGTTTTGGCTCTCGTAAGTCAGAAATTTCTCACGCAGCAAAACAATGCTTCGCTCAACATGGCATTTCGTATCAGCATTCCGATACTTGGCCTGGGCGCCATCGCCCTGCGCCGCACGAGGCTAACGAGCATGCGATTGCAGGATATTGCGTCGCTTCGGGGGGCCTCCGGACTAGTTGCTACGCTGCAAAAGACAACGCTGCTGATGGCAATGATTGGGGTCCTGGTGGCTCTAATCGGATTCGTTTCGACACTGATGACGGGTGACGCCTGGTACACCTACACAGCGGGCGTGGTCGCCGTAGCCGTTCTGTTGTTTTACGGCTACCCAATCCGTTCATCATGGGAGCAAGCCGTTCAGCGATACTCGCCCACTGAAAACAACACAAATCTGCTCGAAAGCGACAGCTAGTCGCTCGCACAATGCACGAATCTCGCAAATTTGGAAAATTGTTGATCTTCGTTTATCCGTTTGGTAGGGTGGACGTGTCGTTTCTGACCTAGCTGCCCCGGCTAGGTTTCATACCCTAAACAGCCTCCCTCAGGGCTTTCGCCAGGTGCATCGCTTCCAGCCAATGCGCTGTGGCGGGACATACCCTTCATGACTTGGATAAAACTGAATACCCTCGGAGATCGCTCCCTCTTTCCGTTTCTAACAACCCGCTCAATTACCTTCGCCATATTCGTTTTGGCAGTCTTCGGCGTTTGCCAGAGCGCGGCGGCGCAAGATCTTCGGCAGCGACCGGTTGCGCGGCTAATGTCTGAGTCTGCCTCCGACGCCGCTTATTCTCGACCAAGACGAGTTACGTTTGCAGAAACCCCTTACTATCCAGAGAGGGCTGCGGCCGCCACCCTGCCGACGCTCGAGGATGCCAACGCCGTCGAACGACGTGCATTTGAGCAGACAAATGTTGCTCGCGTAGAAAACGGGCTGCCGGCATTAGCCTGGGATCCGGAACTATGCCGCATGGCCAGAGAACACTCAGAACAAATGGCCTCGCTCGGCTACTTTTCTCATGAAACTCCCGAAGGTTTGCAGCTCAAGGAGCGGGCCCACGAAAGCGGCGTTCTTCACTTCCGAGTGATTGGCGAAAACATCGCGTATAATAAAGGCTACGATGACCCGGGTGGCTTCGCAGTCGAAAGGTGGCTGACATCTTCCGGGCATCGCGCGAATATGCTTTATGCTGGCTTCCAAGCCTCCGCGATTGGCAGCTACGTTGCTGCTGATGGCAGTACGTATCTGACTCAGGTTTTCATTGCTCGCTAACCGCCTGGCGCTTTCCCCTGGTGGCGGTTAGGAGTTTTAGAGTTTCCGCCGCCCCAAGTGCATCAGACCTCGATCAGTCTTCCTTCCTTTGCCAAGATCAACTGGAGTCTGCATATCGTAGGCCGAAGAGCCGACGGCTATCACGAAATTAGAACTCAACTTCAAACCATTTCGCTTCACGACGATCTTCATTTTGAGGTAACTGACGACGGCGGCATTTCGCTCGGCTGTGATGAGCCCGACGTTCCCAGCGACGATCAAAATCTGATCGTCCGCGCTGCTGCTGCGCTCAAGACTCGCTATCAGGTTCCGCACGGCGTTCGGGTGCACTTGGAGAAGAGAATTCCAGCGAAGGCGGGGCTGGGTGGGGCCTCCTCAAACGCAGCGATTTCACTATTGGCGCTAACGCATTTGTGGAATGTGAAAGCGACTCCAGCGGAATTGCTTGAGATTGGCGCTACCCTGGGGGCCGACGTGCCGTTCTTTTTGTGGGGCGGACGCGCTTTGGCGACCGGAACTGGTGCGACAGTTTTCCCAGTACCTCAGCACGGCGATGACGACGTTCATCATCTCGTCGTGATCACCCCAAAGTCCAGTATTTCAACTGCTAAAGCATACGCTGCGGTCGGTTCACCTCCCTTGACAACATTTGTAAACGAACCTATTCTCTCTAGTTCGCGTGGCCATGTAAAAACTGGATATTTGCAACCGTGGCCTGCGGAAGACTCTCTTGAGAACGATTTTGAGTGTGTGATCTTTGATATTGAGCCTGAGATTAGACGAACGAAAGAATCCCTACTTCAGGCTGGTGCTCTTGGTGCGTTATTGGCTGGCAGTGGGTCGAGCGTATTTGGTATCTTTGCCGGTCGGGAAGAACAACAACGCGCGGTTAATGAAATTAAACTGGAAGCGGGTTGGCGGATCTTTCCTTGTGTTACAGTGTCGCGAGATGAATACCTTCGCGCGTTAAATTCGTGGGATATTCCGATCTTACGTTCTTTCAATTCTGGATCTGATATTGGGGCGTAGCCAAGTGGTAAGGCACCGGTCTTTGGAACCG